>CALAGR010000375.1 GCA_937891735.1 uncultured Pseudomonadota bacterium
CGTGCAGGCCCACCTCGCCGCAGGGCGCGCCCTCGCCGAGCAGATCGAAGATCCCGAGCACCGCATCTGGCTGCAGGGCGACCTGTCGTCCGTGGTGTCCGGCTGACCCGGGACTGACACCCGTGCGCCGCCTGCCCCTGTGGTTGATCGTCCTCGCAGGGTGCGCCGCGCCGTCCGATCCCGAGCCCCCCGTGGGGCCGGAGCCGCCCCCGTGGGTGTCCACGGACGTGACCTTCTTCGCCATGGGGGATCCCCAGTACGGCGGGGGCGCGGACGACAAGAACACCTTCCAGATCCTGGCGATGAACGGGTTCCCGGGCGCGATCTGGCCGGCCGACACGCCGTTCGCGGGGCAGGTGGTCGCGGAGCCTCGGGGGGTGCTGATCGCGGGGGACCTCACGCAGAACGGGCAGGACGGGCGCCTGCAGCCGCTGGACAGCGACGAGCTGGGCTTCTTCCACGCGGACTACGGGCTGACGGGCACCGAAGGGGGGCTCCGCTTCCCGGTGTACGAGGGCTACGGCAACCACGACTTCGACTCGGCCGAAGGCGGCGACTTCAACGAGTGGGACTGGCGGTACTACTACGCGCAGGACACGACCCCCGCCGCGGACTCGGTGGCGGAGCGCAACCCGGACCGGATCGGGCTGACGTCGGTCGCGCCGGACCTGGACGGGCACTACTCGTGGGACTGGGACTGGCTGCACCTGGTCAACATGGACCTGTTCCCCGGAGACGAGCCGTCCGACGCGGAGGTCAACGCGCTGACCCGGGATCCGCGGGACGCGCTGAGCTTCCTCGAAGCGGACCTGTCGGCGCGGGTGGGGGACAGCGGACGTCCCGTGGTCGTGATGGCCCACTACGGCTTCGACGGCTTCGGCCAGGAGCCGCGGTGGTGGACCGACGAGCAGAAGGAGGCGTTCCGGGCGGTGATCGCCGGATACGACGTGTCCTACGTGCACGGCCACACCCACGCGACCTACGCCTACGAGGTGGACGGCCTGCCGTGCTTCAACGTGGGGTCGCCCTACTACACGCAGTACAACGCCGACGGGCGCGGGCACTTCACGCTGTTCCGCGTCACGGACGAGGTGCTGGTCGCCCACGACGTGGCCTGGGAGTTCACGGCGGACGGCGCCGAGGCGGTGTGGGGCGACTGGTCGGTGATCATCGAGCGCTGAGCGGGGCGGCCGGCGGATCGGGCCACCAAGGGCGGGTTACCCCGCGACGACCATCCAGGCCTTCATCTCCACCTCGATGAGCTCCACGAGGGCGCGGATCCTCAGGTCCCGCCGCTGCTCCGGCAGGTACACGGCGTGCACGTCGATGGTGGACAGCTCCTGCTCGTCCAGGCGGATGAGCTCCCCTGCGTGGCGGGCCGGCTCCCCCAGGAACGCCGGCAACACCCCCGCCCCGACCCCCTGGAGCAGCGCGTCCCGGATGGCGGTGCGGTCGTGCACCACGACGACCGCGGGCAGCAGCTCCGGGTGCCGCCCGCGCAGCATCCTCTCGTCCCGGGCCGCGGCGATCAGCGGGATGGTGCTCGGGTCGGCGCCGGTCCAGCGCGCCCCCGCGTACAGCCACATCGGCACCGTCGCGAGGCGCCTTGCGAGCAGGGTGGAGTCGGGCAGCGGGCCCCCGCGGATCGCCAGATCGATCCGGTCTCGGCGCAGATCCACCCGCTCGTCCTGCAGGAGCACCTCGAGGCGCACCCCCGGCATCTCCGCACGGAACCCGGCGATCACCGAGCCGCCCACCAGCCGGCCCAGCGGCACCGGCACCGAGACCCGCAGGGTCCCGCCGGGTCGGTCGTCCCGCACCGCCAGCCGAGCCGCCCGGATCCCCCGCAGCAGGGTCTGCAGCTCGCCGTGCAGCGCGTGCCCCCGCTGGGTGAGCGTGACCTTGCGGGCGCCCCGGACCAGCAGCGGGCCCCCGGCGCGGATCTCCATCGCCGCCAGCCAGCGCGCCGCGGTCGGCTTGGGCACGTCGAGCTCCCGGGCCGCCGCGGTGATGGTGCCGAGGCGCACCACGCTGTCGAACAACAGCACGTCCCGGAAACGGAGCTCGTCGAATTCGTCCAGCATGGGTCCGACATACTGTCTCAGAAATCGAGACTCGATGTCTTGATCGGGCCACTTACGTCGTGAAATCAAGACCGTACAGTGGTGTCACCAGCCTGGAGCTGGCCAACCTGGAGCAGCGATGACCACCGACCTCTCCCTGCTGATCACGAAGGACACCCTCGTGTCCGACGTCCTGAAGAACTACGGCGACATCGCGGACGTGATGGAGGCCTTCGGGGTCAAGCGCGCCGGCGGGCTCGCCGTGCGCAAGGTGCTCGGGCGCCTGCTGACCATCGAGCGCGCCGCCATGGTGCACCGCGTGCCCCTGGACGAGTTCCTGCCGATGGTGCAGCGCGCGGTGGGCCAGCTGCCTCCCGAGGCGACCCAGTGAGCGCCGAGCCCGAGTTCTCGGGCCTGCGGGGACGCTTCTTCGCCTGGTTCCTGTCGGGGCCCGGGCGGCGGGTCCTGGAGTGGAAGATGGGCAAGCCCGAGCCCCGGATCCTGGAGCTGCTGCAGCTGCAGGGCGGCGAGCGGGTGCTGGACGCGGGCTGCGGGTCCGGGTTCCACAGCCTGCTGGTCGCCGAGCGGGTGCCGCAGGGCAGCGTGCTGGCGGTGGATGTGTCCACCGAGATGCTGGACCGGATGCGCAAGCGGGTCGCGGCGCGGGGCCTGACGGAGCGGGTAGAGATCCTGCAGGCCGATGGACTGGACCTGCCGACGCCCGACAGCAGCGTGGACCGGGCCATGAGCGCGGCGGTGTGGCACCACCTGGACGATCCCCAGCGCGCGTGCGGCGAGCTGGTCCGCGTGCTGCGCTCGGGAGGGCGCGTGGTGGTGAGCGACCTGGAGATCAAGCCGTCGGGTCACGAGCACGGCGGGCACGGGCACGGCGGGAAGGGGCACGGGCGGCACGGGCACGACCGGCCCTTCGGCCCCGACGACATGGCGCGGATCCTGGAGCAGGCGGGGCTGGTGAACGTCACCGTCGAGATGGTGGGCCGATGGATCCTGGGGGCTGGCGACAAGCCCTGAGGCGGCTCAGGGCTCCCAGTCGGCGTCGCCCCCGGCCTCCACCTGCTCCGGATCGAGGAAGACCTCTTCGCCGGTCTCGCCCCGCCAGCGGGCGCGGATCCAGGCGGTGGTGAGGGTCCGGGACAGGGCGTGCACCCGCGGGATCTCCATGTAGCCCTCTTCGGCGCCGGCGCACTCGCCCCCGAGCGGCAACGCCGAGCACAGGTCCGAGAAGCCGAAGTGCGCGGCGTCGTGCAGCGTGACGAGGGCCGCGCTGGCAGGCAGCGCCTCGTACACCGGGCGGATCTCGCGCTCGTAGGGCATGTCGCCGTCGCGGTCGCCGCCCTGCACCAGGGTCGGCACGTTGTCGCTGAGCCCGTCGGCCCCGAAGGAGTAGGCGAGCCCCGGGGCCAGGGCCACGGCGACCGCGGCGCGGGGGTCCGGCGCGGCCTGCTCGAGGTCTTCGAGCTCCTGGAGATCCGCGGTGTCGAAGAAGCCGCAGCCCGGGTCGTCGTTGACGGCGCACCACGCGAGCAGCGCGTCCTTGTCTACCCGACCGCCGCCCACCACCAGGGCCGTCCAGGCGCCGAAGGAGTGGCCGACCATGGCGTAGCCGTCGGTCAGATCGAGCCTGCCCGGCAGCACGGCGTCGGCGATGTCGATGGCCGCGGCCACGTCGGCGGGGCGCTCGGCGGCGACCTGGGTGGTGTACTGGGAGTTCAGGTCGAGCAGCGTGTTGTGCTCGTGGTCCGGCGCGACGACGACGAAGCCGTGGGACGCGAGCCAGGTGGTCAGGTAGCTGGACTGGAAGCGGATCCCGCCATACCCGTGGGAGAAGGCGACCACGGGGTACGGCGCGCCGCGCTCGTCCCAGGGCGGATCCCGAAAGGCGTCGGCGGACAGGTTGAGGCCGGCGTAGCCCTCGAGCACCGCATCCGGAGCGGGGCTCGCCGGGTACCAGACCTCCAGCACCATCCACTTGCCGCGCGGGTCCACGCGCTCGATGGTGGTCGCGCCGACGGCGTACGGACCCCACTGATCGCTGGGCAGCGCGTCCGGCGGGGGCGCGGGGGCCGGCGCCGGGTCCGCGGGCGCGGTTTGGCAGGCCAGCAGGACGGCGAGGAGCACGGGGCTGAGGCGGAGGTGGGGCACGGCGGGCAGTGTAGAGGGGAAGGTGGCCGGCCCCGTGCGGCATGACCAACGTCAGCGGTCCGGGCCAACATCCAGCTCAGGGTTTGACTGCTGCCGTGCGGGCATCCACCGGTCAATCCCCGTTCTCCGGGCGCCCGCTCGGGCTGAGGCGCGGGTGGGCCCACCGGGTGGACGCGGGCCCTGCATCGAGCACGGCTGGTCGGCGTGGCCCTGGTCCTCCTGACCCTGGCCTGGGGCTCGGTCGCGGAGGCCCGAGGGAAGCCAGCGCAGCTGCCTGACGCCTACATCGGCCAATTTCACTACACCCCTGCCGGCTCGGGGAGCAAGGGGGAGGGCATCGCGGTCGCCGTCACCTCGCCGCTCTACACCGAGGGCTCGTTGGCTGCCTTCGGGCTCGAAGCCCAGCCGAGCCAGGAGGACAATGAGTTCGGTCTCTCCCTCGAGCGCGCGCTCATCGACTATCTCACTGCCTGGCACTTCACAGTCTCTGGCCCCTTCACCTCCGCCAACGAGCTGACCTTCCCGCAGAAGAAGCAGAGCGATCTGCTGCTCCAGGTCGTCCTCGACATCAGGCCCTCGCAACCTTCCGACGTCGTCGCGACGCGGGTCGTCACCAACGGCTTCACGGGCAAGCAGAAGATGCTGTGGAGCGCGGACACGAAGGTGTCCTTCAGGGGGGCGATCCAGTTCACCCTCTGGGAGCCCATGACGATGCAGCGCATGTGGAGCAAGACCGTCGACATCGCCAGCGCCGGAGAGGCTGCTACCGGCCCGGCCGCGCAGATCGGTCCCAGTGAGCACAAAGTCAGCGTCAGCGATGTTCCAGTTACCTACTGAGAGCTCGTAGAAGACGAAGGCATTGTTCGCGTCGACGCCTCCGATGACGAAGTCGTCGACGCCGTCCGTGTTCAGGTCGCCGGGGACCGATACGGCGTGGCCCATCTCCATCCCGGCGTTGCCGTCGACAATCCGA
>CALAGR010000376.1 GCA_937891735.1 uncultured Pseudomonadota bacterium
GGCGGCGGGCGTGCCGACCCTGCGGCCCGGGCCGACGCTGACCGAGCGCGCGGCGCAGGTGGGGATCGACACGTTGTTCCTGGACGGCGTGCACCTGACCCCCGCCGGGCACCTCGCGCTGGCCGAGCTCATCGCGGAGGCCTTGCCGCTCCCCGAGGCGCCCTGAGGGACTCGGGGTCTCAGGGGGCTGCGACCGAGGCCGACGTCGTCCCCAGGAACCCGCTGAAGTGGCAGTCCCGGCAGCTTAGCGCGACCGTCCGAACGCCGGACAGCACCTGGTTCTCGTGACACTCCTCGCAGACCTCGGGTCTGGCCACGAACTGGTGCGCCTGATCGGTGGCGCTGCCGTGGCAGTCCAGACACGTGATCGCCTGGGCGCCGGCAGAGTCATCCCCCTCTGCGTCCTCCTCGAACCCGCCGCCGGCCCCGCGGTAGCTGCCCGGATCCCGGGTCTCGGCGTCCATGTGGAGCTGGTGCAGCGGGCTGCGGTCGATGTGCACGACCTCCTTGCGGAGCGTCTGGGACATGGGGCCGGTCAGGACTTCGTCCGCGCCGGCGTCGGAGTGGCACTGCTCGCAGACGACGGCCGCGATCTTCGGCCGGTGAATGTCCGACTGGCTCTGGGGCCGGTCGAAGGCCGCCAGCCACAGGTTGACCGGGTAGTGGGAGATGGGGACGCGGTGGCAGTCGTGGCAGGTCGTGAGGTTGGCGTGCACCGACTTCGCCCACGCCTCGTTGGCGTAGTCGTGCGCGTGGCAGTCGTCGCAGAACCGCGAGTCGGTCCAGGTGTACCGGTACAGGCCTTCCCCGTAGGGCATCCCTGCGATGCCCCCGATGACGAAGGCGGACAGGATCACCGCCAGGCGCGCCGGCTTTTCGCACAAGAAGCGCAAGGTGTCCGTCGGCCAGCCGAGCAGTCCGCGGATCATCACAGTCCTCCGTGGTGGTAGGCCTGCCACAGGAACTGCGCCTGGGAGATGACCAGGAACGCCAGCAGGAACCCCAGCAAGAAGGACAGCAGGGTCATCGTGCGGTCCTCACGGCTGCCCTTTCCGGGCCCCGCGGCCCCGTTTCTCTGGCTTGTGGAAGTACAGGTACCAGGCCAGGGCATCCCGCCCGTGGCAGGCCACGCAGGACTCCTTCCAGTCCGTTCGCTCGCGCGCGTCGTGGGTGCTGTGACAGCTCCCGCAGGTCAGGTCTCCGTTGGCTCCCTGTTCGACCTGCTTGCCGACGGCGTCGTAGAGCGGCAGAGCGCCCCGGGGCGCCCAGCGACCGCCGTCCGGCAGGAACACCGGAGCCGGGTGCTCGTACTCATCCACGATGGGGGCGTCGTCGCGCTCGGTGTCCGGAGAGTGGCAGCGCAGGCACCCCTGGCTCAGGGGGTTGAGCTCAGCGAGCGTGCCCCGCGCTGGCGGAGGCTCGGTGTGGGCCGGGTGGCAGTCCTTGCACGCCACGTCAGCGTGGCCACCATGGGTGTGGACCTCGGCCACCTCTGCGTGGCAGGCGCGGCACTTCGTGGCGTCCTCGGGCCGAGCGAGATGGGGATCGTGACACGAGGGACAGCCCAGCAAGGGCGGGTCGGTCTGGGGCACGCCTCCTGGCTGGTCGATGATGGGGTGGCCGAGACGGCCTGGCCGGGCGTCGGTCGGCTCGTTGGGCGCGCCCCGTCCGTGGCACTCGCCGCAGCCCGTAGGATCTCCTTCGCCGCGGGGCTGCAGCTTCAAGAGGTGCCGATCTGACGGCCCGCCGTGCACGTCGTGGCAACGCAGGCAGGGTAGCCCCCGGGAGCCCTGGATCTTGCCGTGCGGGGCCCGGGTGAGCCCCTTGCGCTCGTCGTGGCAAACCACGCAGAGCGGGCCGCCGTCGTCGGGTCGTCGAAGCAGCGCGTCCGTGGCACCTCCTACCAGGTCGTGGCAGGTTCGGCAGAGCACTCCGCCGCCCCGGGCCTCGACGAGTTGGGCGGCTCGTCGAGGCGTGGGCACGTCCCGCCCGATGTGTTGGCCCAGAGAATGGTTGTCGCGCTCGCTCGCCTTGTCCGGGTGGCAGACCGCGCACAGGCTCCCGTCGTCGGCGGACCGCAGCAGGGGCTCGTCCCGTCCGCTGTGGGGGGTGTGACAGCCCATGCAGCCCCTGCGCATCTCATCCGGGAAGCTGTCCCACGCAGCGACTCGCTCCATCGACCAGCCTGGGCGCTTCGCCATGGCGCGCTCGAGATCCGCGCCGACCGGGTGCGCGCCGCCGGGAAGATCCAGGCGAGAGAGCGCTGCTTCGTGTGCGGCCGCTTCATGACACGCGACGCAGAGCGCCGAGTCCACCAGATCCATGCGCAGGAAGCCGGTCTCGGCCCCGCCGTGGCGCACCAGCGCCAGCCGTCCCTCCTCTTCGAGCACGCCCGCCGCTTCGGCCGCATCGACCACGCCGTGCGGACTGTGGCACGTCGCGCACACGAGCTCGCCGTCGTCGCTCAGCGGGAAGAAGGCGGGCAGGTCCCGCTCTGGGACGATGTCCACTGGGTGGTGTTGAGCGGCCGGGTCCCACACGGACCGGCTGTCGTTGACGAAACCATCGTGGCACTGGCGGCACTGGCGGCCTCCGGCGCCCGCGACGTCGTCGGAGGGATCCTCGAGCTGGAAGCGCATGCGGCGGACGGTGGACCGGCCAGCGGCGAGGGCCAGGGCGCTCGGGTCGAGCTCGAACGAGGAAACCCGGGCGGTGGCCGAGTCCAGGGCCAGATAGCGACCGTTCCCCACCGAGCGTACGGCCGTGATCTGCTCGAAGCGCACAGGCAGGCCTTCGGAGCCCACGAGCGCGATGAACGTGCCGTCCTGGGCGAAGACCTGGAGCACCCCGAGGGCCGAGTCCGCCACGAGCAGGGCCCCGCCCTCCGTCACGGCCACGGACTTGGGCTTCTTGAGGGTGCCGGCCCAGAGCCCGTAGCGACCGATGCTGCGCTGGACCTTGTGTCCGACGATCAGGTGGATCCGGGCCGTTCCTGCGTCCACCGCCAGGAGATGGCCGTTCGCAAGGACCGCCAGATCGGTGATCGGGCCCAGCGGTTGACCCTCGGCGTCCTCGGTGAGGAGGGCGCGCAAGGCGCCATTCTTGGGATCGAGCCAGGCCAAACGGCCCAGGCGGTCGCCCACCACCAGATCGTCGGCCTGCTCGGCGACCACCAACGGCCTCAGGGCCGCAACCGCGTCCCCGGGAAGCGCGAGGGGCAGCACCAGACCCGGGTACCCGTCACTCTCCAGCCCGATCAGCGCGGGTTCGCGGTGACGGCTGCCTGGATCGGCGAGCCAGTAGCCGCCACCCGCCCGAAGGGCCAGTCGCACCGGCTCTCCCCACGCCGCGGACGTTGGGATCTCCACGTGGGCCGGCTCGCGACCCTCGAGGTGCAGCGCACGGCTGCGGAATCCGTCCAGCACGACATACCCGTCCCCGCTCAACACGAGCAGATCCGTGGGCATGACCGCGTCGATGTCCTCCACGACGAGGTTCCTGGCTTCCAGGATCGGCGCCTCGGTGACCACCTCGGGCATCGGTTCGGGCGCGTACAGGCACGCAGGCAGGAGCAACGCCAGTGAGAGGCAGAAGACGGGGGAGGTCTGCACTACGGCCCCCGCCCATGACAGCCGACGCAGAGCTGGCCGTCCCTCAGGGGCAGCACGAGCATCGGTGTGTGCTCGTACCGCGGCGCCTGCGTTTCGGGCCACACCACGTCGGGGGGCAGCAGGTCGAGCCAGTCCCGGGCCAGCAGGCGCTCCCGAAGGGCGCCAGGCAGCGGCTCGCTCGTGACCCCCGCCACCTTGACCGCGTCGCCGTCGCGATGCACCTCGTGGCAGGTCCAGCAGGCGATCTTCCCGTCCGAGTCCAACGGGAACAGATCGGGCCGTTCGCCCTTCAGATCGCCGAGGACCGCGCCCATGTGACTGGCCATCCCGGAGTGCTGCACCTGCTCATGGCAGAAGGCGCAGAGCCCGTCGGGATCCTGGAGGAGTGAGGAGTCGGAGGCCGCCGCGCCCTGGGCTGGGATCCGCAGGTGGCAGGCCGAACAACTCCGGTCGGCGGGGTCTCGGAGCGTGCCTGGGTGGTGCGGATCCTCGCGGTCCATGCCCTCCTCCGAGTGGCACTGCCAGCACATCTGCAGGCTCTCCGCGTACGGCCCTCCCCGAGACCACGGAGGCGCCTGGGGCCGCGTCGGGTCGCACGAGGGCTCGGCGTGGCACGTGGCGCACGCGACCAACCCGTGCTCCAGGGGCCAGCCCGCCGGGATCACGGCGTCCTTTGGTGCGCGACCGACGGCGTGCATCTCACCGGCCGCCGCGGCGTGGCAGCCCGAGCATGTGACGATCGACGAGCGCGCCGTCCCCGGTTTGGATGGAGTCTCGCCGGGCTCGTGGCACGCGGCGCACCGATCCGGGCTGGCGTGGGGGTTGTCCGCCCCAGACAAGAGCGGCAGACAGAGCAGCAGGGCGAGCAGGGACCGCCTCACCGGGTCTCCTCCTCTTCGTCTTCGCCGACTCCATTGTCGCCGTGGCAGGTGCCGCAGGCGTCCATGCCTTCGTCCTCGACGGTCTGCCGCACAAGCACCAGGTCCACGCCCTCGGTGCAGCCGCGCCGGTGCAGCGCATCAAAGGCGTGACACGTCGAGCACTCTTCCCGTCCCCAGCCGTCGGGATGCTCGTCGGCTGTGATCATCAGTCCCTCCTCGGACTCGAGCATCGAGCCCGAAGCGCAGGGGTCGCACCCGCCGAGGCCGAGGAGCAGCACGCCCAGGGCGAGGAATCGGAGGTCGCCTACCACGGCCGCTTCCCTCCCTGGTGGCACTGCAGGCAGGTCTCTGCCGCGTGGCACCGCACACAGGAAGCCCCGTCCGCCCGGGCGTCGACGCCATGGAAGGAGCGGAACCCGGGACCATGGGGGGAGCGGGTCATCGCGCCTCGGCTTTCGTGACAGTCGATGCACTGGCCCCGGTCGTGGCAGGTGTCGCAGCCGTTCCGAAGCGCCTGGGCCTCGGGGCCGTGCTCCTCGGACCAGCCCAGGTTGTGGCTCTCGGGCCGGAGCTCCTCGCGCACCGGGTGGCACGCGGCGCATCGGTCACTGGCCCGCCGGGGAGCGCCCTGCACCTCGCCCCGGTGGCAGGCGTGGCAGACCGAGCGCGGCGGCGGCGGCATCTCCACCTCGGTGGACTCGGAGGTGAGGCCCACGGGGTGGCAGTCCGGGCAGCTCAGCCCGGCCCTGCTGAAGGCCTTGCTGTGGCCGGCGTGGTCGAGGGGGAGGGGATCGAGCACCGACGGCGTCGCTTCGCCGGAGCGCTCGGGGCTGGCCTCAGTCGCGGGCTCGGCAGGGGGCTCGGAGCCGGCTCCGGCGCCAAGCAGGAAGCCGCAGCAGAGGACGAAGGCAGCGCCTCCGATGAGACGAGGAAGGTTCAACTGCCACCTCCCCTGGTCGCGCTGAGGGCGATGCGCACCGCCAGGCCCGCACGGACCCACGGCGCGAGCAGCCGGTCGGCGCCGCCCGCGACGTGGACCGCGATGCGGAGGTCGCCGCCCAAGGGGCTGCGGGCCTTCGGGAACGGCACGAGGACATCTGCGTCGAAGCGGCCCTCACCCACAAGGCCCACCTGGCCGTCGAGGCCCGCGAACCGGTACAGACCCAGGTCGCCCCGGAGGCGCACGGGTCCGAGTCGCCCGCTGATGTCGGATCCGCCGCCCGCGTAGGAGGAGCCGCCCACCGCGGTGCCGGTGCCGAAGACCCCCACGGATCCGTGAGCCAGCGCCACCTCGAGCCAGACCTTGCCCGTTCCGCCGCCCCTCGGCCCACCCTCGTGGGGCAGCACGGTCGGGCCGCCAGCGATCCGCAGGCGAGGTCCTGCAAGCCGCAACTCGACGGCCACCTGAGCGACCGCGTATCCCTGGGGCACCAGGGTCCGAAGCACCTCGGCGCTGGACTCGGGCACGCTCGGCGCCGGCAGACCTTCCCACCGGAACTCCCCGCTGACTTCGACGTCGTGGTTCGGCGTGGCCACGCCGCGGAACCAGGCGCGCGCGCCAGTCTCCAGCTCGCCAGCGGCTTCGTCTGCGGGCGCCGGCAGGAGGCCAATCTCAGCGCCGCCGGCCACCGAGGAACCCGCGCCGTTCCGGTAGGAGCCGGTGGCGTGCACCCGGTGCCGGAGGCCGTAGACGCTCTTGTCGAAGTCGTACCCGACGCGGATCGCGGCGCCGCTCCAGCCGAGGCCATGCGCTCCGGGGGGCGTCAGCCGGAGCTCGACGCCGCCGCCCAGGGAGCTGACCGGCGTCAGGGGCTCGGGGTGTCCCAGCCGCCCGAACCACACCTCAACGCCGACGGGCAGGGAGTCGGCTCCGATCTCGGCGGCCACGCCATCCACCCGGTACAGCCCGCCGACCGCCGGCCGCACGAAGCGCCCCAGGTTCAGGGAGAGGTCGGGGGCCGAGTAGCGCAGGCCGAGGCGATACAGATCCGCTTCGTCGATGCCCTCACCGGCGTACTTCGGGCGGTCGGGGTCGACGTCGTTCGACAGGCGCCAGCCGAAGCGCAGGTTGCCCGCCGCGAACACACTCCAGCGCGGGTGCAGGCGCGCGTGCAGCCAGATGTCGTTCCTCAGCCGGATCCGAGCGGCGCCGTCGATATCCGGAACGGCGTCCACCGCGGTGCCCGCCCGAAGGTCCAGACCGCCGGCCGCTGCCTGCCCGACCCCCAGCCCCAGGGAGACGCACAGCGTGGCCACGCACAGGCCGCGGGCGCTCATCCCGGGACCTCCCCTGCCGGATCGCTCGACCGGGCCGCGGTCGTCTCGTCGTCGATGCGCTCGGGCATCGGGTAGGGGTGGCAGCCGTTGCAGGGCGGCGGGAAGTCCGGGACGCGGTAGTCCACGCCATCCACGGGTTCGGGATCGTGCCAGAC
>CALAGR010000377.1 GCA_937891735.1 uncultured Pseudomonadota bacterium
ATGCGTCTGATGATCGTTGTTGGCTTCCTCCTGTCGCTTCTCCTGGCCGCGCCGGCGTCGGCCCAGCACGAGGGGCTGACCATCGTCAACCAGGAGGAGCCGACGCCGCCCACGCCCGGCAAGGGCGGCGACGCCGTGCTTCCAGCGGGGTTCCAGGAGATCCGGTGGGGTGCCACCGCCGAGATCCTGATGGGCGTGCGCGGAGGCATGGAGCGGCAGCCCCAGGCGGCCGGCGACGTGGTCCTGTACATCGAGCAGGCGGCGCCCGGCGCGGAGCGGCGCGACATCATCCACTACAAGCTGTGGCGCGATCAGCTCTACGAGGTGACGATCCACTATCAGGATGTCCTCGTCGGAACCGAGGCGCACCAGTTCCTGCGGCGGGTGCAGGACACCTACGGCGACGGGGACCACATCCAGAAGCGGCGCCAGAAGATGCAGTCCCTGCCGGGCGAGCCGGTCACCTCGGAGAGCTGGCAGTGGGAGGATCCGTTCACGATCCAGCTGCTGATCCGCGAGCCGGACACCAACGAGTGGTCGATGCTCCGCCGCAGCAAGGTCCTCGCGGACGTGCGCGTGCGCACCGAGGCGAGGGAGGCCGAGACGGACCAGGATCACAAGATCAACAAGATCCCCATCGACTAGCGCTCAGTAGCGGATCTGGGCCCCTGCGACGAGATGCCAGTGGATGCCCAGCAGCTGGTTGGGCCCCGTGAAGGCGATGGAGGGGCCTGCTCCGAGCCGCCCGAAGAGCGACCACGCGAAGGTCACCCGGTACTCCAGGCCCCCGGTGAAGATGAGCGGCCATTCCAGCCACCAGCCGGTGGGCCTCGTCCAGATCCACAAGCTGACGGGGTTCTCGAAGGTCAGCAGCAGGCTGGTCTTCTTCGAGAGCGCGACGCTCGCCAGCAGTCCGAGGTTGAGCTGCGGCCCCATGCTGGCCCGGAACGTGCGCGACCGGCCGAACTGGTAGTTCTGCAGGTACACGGCCTTCGTGCCGCCGTACCCGGCGAACGCAAACGCCGGCGCCACCAGCAGGGACAGCGACAACGGGCCCTGCTCGGTCAGCACCACGCGCCCGCGCCCGCCCAGGCTGAGCGCCAGGGGCCAGACCTGCAGGCCGACGTGCAGCCCGAACGCCGTGCGATCCCGGACCACGGCCTCCCAGGTGTAGAAGAACTCGGGCCAGCCCAACCCGAAGGTGTGCGAGCGGCCTCCGGGCGGGTCCAGGGCGCCGCCGATGGGGACCGCAGCCTGCGCGCTCGGCGCCACCGCGGTCATCGACCCCACCGCGAGGAGCGCCGCGACCAGCAGGCAGGGGAGGCGCGTCATCCGAGGGACTTGTCGTAGGCCTGGCGGCGCGGTCCGTCGGACAGCGTCTCGAACGCATCCAGGAGCCGCACCAGCAGCTCCTTCGCCTTCGCGCGCACGTCGGACCCGGCGGAGGCGGGCAGCCGCGTGAGGCTGTAGCGGAGCATCCGCTCCTCGTAGGCTGCGTTGATCTGGCCCCGGGTCGCGTTCCGGTCCAGGCCCAGGACCCCGTAGAAGTCCGACTCCATCACCCGCAGGTAGTCGGAAAGGACCACGCGCGAGGCGCTGTCCATGACCGCGGCGCGCATGATGGGCTCGGACAGGGTCGCCGGGGAGTTGAGCGGGATCGGGCCCGTCCGCGTCAGGCGAGCCGGCACGTCGGGCGCGGTGGGCTGCAGCTGCGCCGGGCCGACTCCGCCGGTGCGGGGCTCGGCCACCTGGAGCCGCAGCATCAGCCACAGCAGCCGGATCAGGGTCTCCGAGTGTGCGGGGTAGCTCCGGAAGAGCTGATCGACGCCCGTGCCCACCTTCAGAGCGTCGGCCAGGCCGGCGAGCGCGGTGGGGACCTCCAGATAGGGATACAGCTGCCGGTATCGCCGCCCCCGGACCAGCGCGCGTCCGCTGGCCTCCTGCACGTCCGGCGCGAGCTGGTTGATGTCCATGTACTTCTGGACGACCTCGGCCAGGCACTTGACAGGGTTGACCTCGAACACGCCCACGCGAGCGACGAAGTCGTCCCCGGGCGCGAAGCTGTAGGTCCCCGACGCCTTGGCGAAGCACCCCAGCACCACCTGGCGCACGCGCTGGCGCTCGGCCAGGAAGAGGCGCCGCTCGGAGAGCACCTTCTCCCCGAGCATCACTTCGCGCAGGGACTTTCCGCTCGTGGACGCGAGCCCCATGAGCTTGGCCACCTGGCTGGCCGGCAGCTCGCCGTTGCGCTCCAGGACGGCCCCCAGCCCCTCGCTGACGTCGTCGCTCTCCCCCCACACGGGGTAGCCGTTCAGGAAGCACACGACGCGCTCGCTGTTGTCCCTGCGCAGGGTCAGGCGGCCCGCCTGGTGCGTCTGGAACAGCTCGATGAACAGGTTCAGCAGCACGAGGCGGTCGAAGGGGCCGGTCAGATCGAAGTCCGGGCGGGCCTCGCCGAGGGACGTGCGCAGCTCCACCGAGCTCCAGCTGCCCGACGCCGTGATGTTCGAGTCGTCCAGCGACACGTCGGAGGAGTCGAGGATCGCGCCCACCCGGCGGCCCAGGTCGATGATCGAGAAGGGCTTGGGCAGGAACTCGATGACGCCCAGGCTGCGCAGCTCCCGCTGGAACAGCTTCGGGTTCCGGTACACCGCCGACATCATCATCACGGGCACCGACTCCCCCCCGGGGAGCAGGCGGATCTGCTTGACTACGTCGATGCCGTTCATCTCCGGAAGCATCAGGTCGGACAGCATGAAGTCGAAGGGGGTGGCGGTGAACGCCTCGATCGCGTCGCGGCCATTGGCCACGAGCCGGGGTTCGTACCCGAGGAAGCCGAACAAGTCGGTGATCTGCCTCCCGAAATGCAGATCGTCCTCGACCACGAGGATGGTCTCACCGGCCATCGCGCCCCCTCCGTCTCTGTCCGCCGCGGATCTTACAGGGACAGACGCCCTGGTCGTGTCGGTGGGGCCGCACCAGCGCGCTCAGCCCAGGCCCGGGGTCAACAGGTCCTGCACCACGACGCCGCCCTCGATGTGCTCGTCGCAGATCCGCCGCACGTCTTCGGCGGTCGTCGGCGAATACCAGACCTGATCGGGGTAGACGACCACCACGGGTCCGAACTCGCACGCATCGAGGCACCCCGCCCGGTTCGCGCGCACACGACCCTTCCAGTCCCGCTTCTTGCCCTCGGCCTTGAACCATCCGGCGACGTCGAGACCTCCGCGGGCGGCGCAGCACCCCCGCGAGTCCGCGTCGTCCCGTTCGTTGGTGCAGATGAAGATGTGGCGTTCGAACCGGGGCATCGCAGGGCATGGTAGCGGACAGGGTGATACCTTCACGCCGCATGCTTCTGGATTGCGGAGTCCGTAGCGCCTTCGGGCGGGTCCTCGGCGCCATTCCCCTGGTTGCGACGGCGTTGCTCGCGCTGGCCTGTCGCCCCGACCCGCCCCTTCCGCCGGACCCCGAAGAGCCCACGCCGGAGTCCACCTGCGCCGATCATCCGGCGCTGTCCCTCACGCGCATCACCGCAGACTCGTCGATCATCGAGCCGCCCTGGGTGCAGGTGTGCGCCCAGTGTCCGGTGGCCGAGATCGACGTGGGGCTGGGCGACGGAGCGGGTGGCTCCCTGGACGTGGAGTCGCTGTGGACCCCCGACCGCGCCTGCGTGGTGTCGATGCCCACGTCTCCGCTGCCAGCGCGTCCCTCGGTGCCCGCCGTCGTGACGGTGAGGGATTCGGACAACACCGGCACGTTCGAGTTCGACTTGCCGATCAGTGGGGATCGCGGGCCTGATCCCGTCGATCTGGGCACGGCGACGTACGTGCTGCCCCTGGACGAGGACACGAGCCGGATCCTCGGTGGCCCGGCCCTGTTCGAGTCTCCCCCCGAGGCGCTGGCCCTGCACCTGGGCGCTGCGGACGCCGAGGGCCGCCGGGTGCTGACCCTGGGTGCCGCGCGTGACGGTGGTGCGCGGCAGGATCTGTGCGTGCCGACCGCCAGCTGGACGGCGCCGGCGTCGCTGTTGCAGCGGCAGGTGGCGGCCCCCATCGGCCAGGATGACCTGTTGCCCTTTGGCCTCCTCGCCCGGCGGGGGGCGTTGCAGGGGCGCCTGACGCCCGGCGGCGATGCCCTGGAAGACGTGACCCTGCTCAGCCTCGCGGACGTCGGGGCGAGCGAGGTCCTGCTGGGCGCTCCCCCCGCGGAGGCCTGCGCGACCTGGGCGGACCGGGTCGGCTTCGATCCCTGTGTACCTTGCGGCCCGCCGTCCGATGGGGTCGCCGGGCTCCCTGGCTGTGTTCCTTTCGTTTTCGAGTGGGTCCGTGCGGAGCGCGCCGAGTGGGCGCTGGCGTCCGTCGACCCGGATGACATCCCCCTTGGTTGCCGCTTCCCGAGCGGAGGCGACGACGACGATTCGGCAGGTCGATGAGCGCAATCTCCTCAGGTTCATTCTCGGTCGCCACCACGGGCTCTCTGCGCACCTCCATCGAGGGTCTCCTCGTCGGACTGGACAGCAGCGACAGCGCCGCGGTCGATCAACTCGGACGGCGTCTCGCGGAGGCCTTCTTCCGCCGCAGCGACGAGGTCTATCTCCTGCAGCGGCGGCTCGACGCCGTGCTGGCGCAGTGGTGCGACCTGTACCGCTGGGTCTCGGTTCGACAGCCCGGCGAGATCCTGGTCCGGGTCTTCAACCCGACGGTCGAGGCGAACGGCTACGGCCTCCGTCGCACCGTCATCCAGACCTGCATCGAGGACCAGCCCTTCGTCTTCGACACGCTGATGCACCTGCTGGCGTCCATGGAGCTGGGCCAGCCCCGCTGCATCCACCCCATCGTGGGGGTCGGGCGGGACGCCGACGGGCGCATGGAGCGGCTCAACCCGCTCCCGCAGGCGCAGTCGGGCAACGAGTCGATGATGCACTTCGAGGTGCGCCTGATCGAAGACCCGGCCCGGCTGGCCGAGGTCGAGCGCGCCGTCAGCCGCCGCATGCACAAGGTCCAGGCGATGGTCTCGGACTTCGACGCGCTGGGCGCGCGGGCCCGCTGGGTCGCGTCCCACCTGGGCGAGCACCTCGCCGAGTCCGACGAGGCCGACTATCGCCACGTCACCATGATCCAGCGCTTCTTCCACTGGCTCGTGGACGACAACTTCGTCTTCATGGGCTTTGGCGAGTACGAGCTGGGGGAAGAGGAGCCGAAGCCCATCGCTGACACCGGCCTGGGCCTGAACCGCCTGGCGCACACGCCGCGCGGCGAGGAATTGCCGTTTCCCCGGGACGCGGCGACCTGGCTTCAGAAGCCAGGCCTGATCTACCTGGGCAAGGGCGACCAGGAGGCGGGCATCCACCGTCCCGGCAAGATCGACCAGATCGCGGTGCACCTGCGCTTCGGGGAGCAGGACCGGGTGCTGCTCTTCACGGGCCTGTACACCTACAAGGCGATCAGCACGGAGGTGGGGCGGATCCCGATCCTGCGGGAGAAGCTCGACCTCGTCCTGAAGTCCCACATCGCCCTGGAGGGCAGCCAGCTGCACCGGCGGCTCGAGCGGGCGTTCCACGCGATCCCCGTGGAGTTCCTGTTCGGCGCCGACATCGAAGCGATCCAGGGCGCCATCCGCCTGATCATGGCCGCCGACGAGTCCCAGGAGACCGGCGTGCATCTGCTGGTGGACGAGGCCAATCGCTCGGCCTTCGTGATCCTGTCGCTGCCCCGGGAGAACTACGACGACGAGATGCGCCAGCATGCGTCCCGCCGGCTGATGGCGAGCATGGGCGCCAACTACATGGACTACCGGCTCGCCTTCGGCCCGTCCGGGAACGTCGTCCTGCAGTTCTACCTGACGGCCGCAGACCGGTTCTCCCACGAGGACGCCGAAGAGGTGGAGCGCCAGGTCGCCGCCGTGACCCAGACCTGGCACGAGCAGGTGGTCAAGTTGCTGCGGTCCTCGTCGGCCGACGGGCCCGAGATCATCAGTCGGTACCTGGACCTGCTGCCCGAGGAGTACCAGCACCAGGTGGATCCGGCCGAGGCGGTGGACGATCTGCGGGCCCTGGAGCGCGTGCGGGAGACCGGGACGCTGCTCGCCGAGTTCGCGGTGCGGGCGGACGACGTGGTGTCGGGCGTCAGTCGCCTCAAGATCTATCAGCGCGAGAAGATCGACCTGACCGCCTCGACCCCCGTGCTGGGCAACTTCGGCCTGCGCGTGATCGACCAGACCTCGGTGACGATCACCTCGGCGGAGGGGCAGGCGTACTACGTCGACAGCTTCCGCGTCGTTCCCGCAGATCGGTCCATCGATCTGACGGAGCACCAGTCCCGGCTGGTGGAGGGTCTCACCGCGGTGCTGAAGGCGCGCGCCGAGGACGACGGGCTCAACTGCCTGTTGATCTCCGCGGGGCTTGGTTGGCACGAGGTGGACGTCCTGCGGGCGTACATCAGCTACCGGCGCCAGCTCGGGTCGTCGGTGGACATCCGCACCACCTACAAGACCTGGACGAGCCATCCCACGGCGGCGCGGCTGCTGCTCGGCCTGTTCCGCGCGCGCTTCAACCCGGCTCTCGGCCCGCCCAACGACCGGGCCCGCACGCGGCTCGTGCAGCGCAACCGCGACGCCTTCAACGAGTATCTGGCCACGGTGCAGACCTCCTCGGAGGATCGGATCCTGCGTCGGCCCCTGAACCTGTTGCTGGCGACGCTGCGCACCAACTTCTTCAGCACGGCGATGCGCGACGACACCCCGGTGGCGTTCAAGATCGACTGCGCCGAGGTCGACGAGATGGTCGAGCCCCGGCCGTACCGCGAGATCTTCCTGTTCCACGACAAGGTCGAGGGGATCCACCTGCGCGGCGGACCCGTGGCCCGCGGTGGCCTGCGCTGGTCCGACCGTCCCGAGGACTACCGGACCGAGGTCCTGGGCCTGATGGACACGCAGATGGTCAAGAACGTGCTCATCGTGCCGGTGGGCGCGAAGGGCGGGTTCGTGCTGCGGGACAAGTACCCGACGGCCGCCGCCGCCCGCGTGGCCGCCGACACCTACTACCAGGTGTTCATCCGGGGCCTGCTGTCCCTCACGGACAACGTGGTGGACGGCAAGGTGGTGCCCCCCGCCGACGTCCTGCGGTACGACGACGACGATCCCTACCTCGTGGTCGCGGCGGACAAAGGCACGGCGCATCTGTCGGACACGGCCAACGCGATCAGCGCCGAGTTCGGGTTCTGGCTGGGCGATGCGTTCGCGTCAGGCGGGTCGGCCGGCTACGACCACAAGAAGTACGCCATCACCGCGAAGGGGGCCTGGGTCTGCGTCCGCCGGCACTTCCGCGAGTTCGGGATCGATCCCGAGCTGGATCCCATCACCGTGATCGGCATCGGCGACATGTCCGGGGACGTGTTCGGTAACGGCCTGCTGCTGTCCGAGACGGTCAAGCTGCTGGGCGTGTTCAACCACATGCACATCTTCCTGGATCCGTCGCCCGATCCCGAGGCGTCCTGGAAGGAGCGGCGCCGGCTGTTCGACCTGCCGCGCTCCTCGTGGATGGACTACGACAAGAGCCTGCTCAGCGAGGGCGGCGGCATCTTCCCGAGGGCCGCGAAGGCCATCCCGCTGTCCGAGCAGGTCCAGCTCATGCTCGGCGTCGAGACGGACTCGATGACCGGCGACGAGCTGATCCGCGCGCTGCTCCGGGCGGACGCGGATCTGCTCTGGAACGGAGGGATCGGCACCTACGTCAAGGCGTCCTCCGAGACGGACAAGGACGCCGGGGACTCGACCAACGACGCGGTCCGGGTGGACGCCTCCGAGCTGCACTTCCGGGTGGTGGGTGAGGGCGGCAACCTCGGCTTCACGCAGGCCGCGCGGGTGGAGTACGCCCGCAACGGCGGTCGCATCAACACCGACGCCGTGGACAACTCCGGCGGCGTGGACATGTCCGACCACGAGGTGAACCTG
>CALAGR010000378.1 GCA_937891735.1 uncultured Pseudomonadota bacterium
TCCTCCACCTCCAGCGGCAGCAGGCCGAAGACGAGCTCCCCGGACACCTGGACGCCGGCGGCGCGCCACCGCGCGGCCCGGGCCCCCAGCGCCCGCAGCGCGTCGGGATCGACGGGGACCGCCCCCACCGACAGGCTCACCACCCCCGCGTCCATGAGCCGCCGCAGCCCCGCATCCTCGAGGGGGCCCGCGATGGGCACCTGGTACCGGGCGCGGTCGGTGCGCCCCGCGAGCAGCTGCTCCAGGAAGGCCGGATCCGGGACCTGCTCGCCCGCCAGCTCCAGCGCGCGGCGCGGGATCCCCAGGAGCGCGCAGGCGTCCAGCTCGTGACGCAGATCGGCGACCGAGCGCAGCCGCCCGCGGGCGTCGTGCAGGAGCAGCGGCGTCGCGGCGTGCCTGCCCTTGTCCACCCGGGCGCCAGGACCCGTCCGGCCTCGGGGCAGACCGCGGTAGGCGGCGTAGTCGAGCAGCTTCCGATCGACCCCCCGGGCCGTCACCGGCAGCTCCCCGGTGCTCTGCAGCGCGTCCAGGAACTCGCGGGCAGTGCCCTTGTTCGCCTCGCAGTCCAGCGCCGCGAGCAGGCCGGCGGCGCCGTCCCGGGGCAACAGACCGTCGAGCTCGACGGCGCCCTTCGCCGCCTCGGACCACAGCCAGATGAGCGGACCGGCGCCCAGCACCAGGGTGCAGCCCCCCTGGCGGGCGGCCCGCGCGGCCTCCAGGCCATCGGCGAGGAGCGCGGGGTGCAGCCAGATCACCGCCACATCCGCGCGGTGCACGGCGGCGACCGAGCGGACCTCGCGGTTGCCCCCCGTCGCGGCGCGCGCGTCGTGCACGAACGCCCGATGCGGAGAGCCCAGCAGGACGGACGTGGCGAGCTCGAGCAGGGGGATCGGGAGCACGTCCGCGCGCTCGCGGGCCCGCTCGAATCCGAAGAGGCCAGGCAGCCCGGCGGCGTCGTGGGGCCGCACGAAGAGGACGCGCAGGGAGCGGGGGCGGCTCACGCTACTTGGGCTTCTCCTCCGGGTAGATGTCCACCCCGAGGTAGTCGATGGCGCCCTTGATGTCGCGGAACTTGTTGTCGAAGTACGTGGTGTCGTTGATGGCGAACGACAGGGTCCCGTGATCGGGGGACGTGAAGCGCAGCGACGCACCGATGAGGTAGTACTTCGTGTAGCTGTCGTCCTCGGCCTCGAAGCGAAGCAGGAGGGCGCCCAGGGGGTACTCGGCCACGAGCCCCGCCGCCCCGGCCTCGGGGGTGTTGGGGTCGCCGGCGGCGGTCATGAACGTGTTGTCCGCCATCTTTCCGGTGTCGGTGATCGTGTACTGGCCGTTCTCCTCGCCGGTGGTCTCGATGAGCACCTTGTCGCCCTTGCAGACGTGCACGCGGCGCTGCCAGTCCGAGGCGATGTCGAGGAAGTCGTGCCACTCGTAGTCCAACGGCTTGTAACACTCGTTGGACTCGAGCTCCCGGCCCACGGTGCTGAGGTACTCGAAGTACGCCTTCTCCTTCATCTTCCCGGTGCCCACGGCCTGGCACTTGGCGAAGTTCTCGTCCAGCCAGTAGTCGAGCAGCTGGGGGCGGCCCAGGAACGCGGTCTCGAAGAAGGCGTACTCGTCGTTGTCGATCTTGAACATCTCGAGCGCCGCGCCCGACTTGTCCTGCGCGACCCCCGTGACCAGCTTGTTGACGGCCTCGAACCCCTGCTGCCGAAGCTTCTTGCGCTCGCCGTTGGACGTGATCTTCGAGAAGTCCGGCGGGCGATAGCAGGGGAAGTTGCCCACGAACACCGCGCCGGGCTCCGGCGGCGCCTCCTCAGCCCCCTTCTTCTTCTTCTTCTTCGCCATCGCGGGCGTGGCCACGAGAGCGACCGAGAGCAGGGCGAACAGGACGAGAGTCAGGAGACGACGCATTGAGTCCTCACAGTGGTAGGGCAGACCGCCCGCTTCGTAGGACCGGTCGAACGAATCGTCGGGTCCCCCGAAGCCGCGGCGAGACTAGCAGACAGCCAGATCGCCGTACGATCAGGCCAGAACGACGAACAGACGGCGCGCCGGAGCGAGCCGCCTGGACGTCCTGGTCACGCTCGTGACTAGATCTTGTTCTGCAGCAGGAAGCCGATGACCAGCGCGTAGATGCACAGGGACTCGATCAGCGCGAGGCCGATGATCATCGGGGTCTGGATCTTGTCGGCGGCGCTGGGGTTGCGCGCGATGCCCTGCAGGGCGGCGAAGACGGCGAGGCCCTGGGCGATGCCACAGCCCATGGCGGCGAGGCCGATGGCGAGGCCGGCACCGAGGGCGACCCAGCCCTGGGCCTCCGGCGCGATGCCCTCAGCGAAGGCGAAGGAGGGAACGACCATGACGGCCAGGGCCGTGAAGGCGGCGAGGAGCTTGGTGTTGCGGTTCATCGAAGTCTCCAGTGGGTTCGGCGGCCGCGAGATGCGGTGCCAATCTCCGGTTGTGAGGGGGATCAGTGGTGGTCGTCGTGCTTTTGAACGGCCAGCGAGATGTAGAGGAGCGAGAGCAGGGAGAACACGAACGCCTGGATGAGCGACACGAAGATGCCGAGTCCCAGGAAGAGGACCGGAAGGCCCCAGCCCAGGACGGCCCCCACCAGGTCAGGCAGCTGGTTCATGAAGATGTCCAGCACCAGGTGGTCGCCGAACATGTTTCCGTACAGACGGATCGACAGGGACGCCGGCCGCACGAGGTGTCCGATGGCCTCCACCAGGAACATCAGCGGGCCGAGCCAGAGCACCGGACCGAGCAGGTGCTTGAAGTAGTTCACCGGGCCCTGCCGGATGATCCCCGCGACGTTGTAGACAACGAACACCGTCAGGGCCATGGGCAGGTTGGTGTTGATGTGGTCGGTCGGCGGCGCGAAGCCGGGCAGCACGCCCATGAGGTTGCTGACGAGGATGTACAGGAACAGCCCTGCGATCAGCGGGAAGTAGTAGTCGCCGTCCTCCTTGCCGAGGATGCCGCGGACCATGTTCAGCATGGCCTCCACGTACAGCTCGAACAGGTTCTTCGGCTTGAGGTTCGCCTCCGGCACCAAGCCGTCGCGGCCCTTGGCGGTCCGGTTCAGGGCGAGCCGCGCCAGCAGCGCCAGGCCCAGGACGATCACCACCACCAACATCGAGTGGGCCAGACGCTGGCCCTGGTGGTGCGGCATGTTGTGCATGGCCTCCGGGAGGAGGGCACCCAGCCAGGTGAACCCCCCGGACAGAGCGAGAATGGACGTCATCGTCGGCCTCTCGAGGTCAGGGACTCACGCCCGGCGACCCACTGGGAGAACAGATTGAGCGGCACTGCCGCGAACGTGACGCTCAGGCCCAGCAAGAGCCCGAAGCCATCGATGCCGAACGCCAGCACGGCCAGCGCGAGCAGCAGCCCCGCCAATCCGAACTTGCCCATCAGGCGCGCGACGAGCCATCCGACGGACCCGGGCGCCCCGGACGTGCTCTGCACGACCATGCGCGACAGCAGCCAGAAATTGATCACCGCGACCCCGCCGCCGAGCGCCACGCCACCGACGGTCGGCAGACCGCCGACGAACCACGCCGCCACCGTCGCTGGAACCAGCAACACCACCGACAGGAACAGCAGCCGCCGGCCTCCGGCGGTGATTCCTTCGGTGAAAGAGTCGGGAAGCGCCTGGGAGGCGACTGCGGTGGTCAACGGAGATTCCTCTGGATCCGGCACTCAGCCGTTTTGGGGGGCCCGAATACAGGACCCCGGCGGCGCTGTCAATCGACACTGCCGGATCGGGACGGCCCCTCAGGCCCCCGATCGGGCCCGCCTCGCGGCCTTCTGGGCGGTCCACAGGTCGCGCGCCTTGCTGCCTGCGAAGAACGCGACCGCGCCGAGGCCGACCCCGGCCCCCACCGACACCAGGGGATGCAGCCCGAGCCCCATCACGCACAGGGTCGTCGCCCCCACCCCGACGAACGCGGCGGCCGCCACCTCGATCTCAGACACCGTGGGCGCGGGCGGCGGGTCCCACTCGGCCCCCTCGGGCACCGCCACGTTGGTCAGCGGCCACAGGCGCCACGACACCCACACCAGGCGGTACCAGTCGTTGTCGCCCCAGCCCGCGAAGTTCGGGTCCGGCCCCTCCCCCCAGGGCTCGCCGCTGGGGCCGATCGAGCGGATCGGCGGGGATCCCGGGAGCGCGCTCAGCCGCAAGGAGTCCTCGAACCGCACCGGCAGGTACTTGCCGAGCTCCGGGCTCACCCGATCCCGCAAGGACGTGAAGGCGGTGAGCGAGTTGCGGGGCAGGCGCGGCTTCTTGCGGTGGTCGCGCCACTGCTTGAGGTAGCGAAGGTGCACGCTCGTCCGCAACAGGTAGACCGAGAACGCGACGATGGCGAGCACCACGCCGATGGGAGCCAGATCCTGGACCCGCTCGAAGCGGCTGTTCGCCAGGGCCCACAGGGCGATCAACGCCCAGATCAGGAACAGCTGGTACGCGCTGGACAGGACGTTGAAGAAGCCGTGCCGGCCCGCGTCGAGGTGGTGCTCCTCGTGGTAGTCCAGCAGCGCCAGGCACCCGTCACAGATGTAGTAGCCCCGGCCGACGATCTCGCGTGGCGTGTCCTCCTCCTTGAGCCGGCCGGACACCTGGGACACCGTCGACAGGGTGCGCGCAAACCGCACCTCCATCACGTTGTACGAGTCCTGCTTGCAGTACACGCAGGGACAGCCGTTGCTCGGTTCGTCGGCCATGGGTACCCCTTTGTACTACCATCCCACGCCGCGGGCGAGTGACCTGGGGACCCGGACGGGAGCGAAGCGATGGGCGGAGAGGACAAACAGCTGTTGGCCGGAGCCGCCGCCGCCCTCGTGGTCCTGGCGGTCGGAGTGGTCGCCTACCTGTACGCCAGCTCGACGGACCCCGCGCCCGACGTGCCGGCCGCCACCGCGGTGGCCCTCAGGCCTTCCTCCGCGAGGATGCGAAAGCCGGCGGTTCCGCAGGCGGCCTCCACCGCCGACGCCCCGGCCGACGGCGACCCGGCACAGAAGCCGGACCGCAGGGCATCCCGCCTGCCCCAGCTGAACTCCGACACGAACGTGCCCGTCGTGCGTCCGGCGTACCTGACCGCGGCCATCGAAAAGGACCTGCGCGCCTCCGAAGCCGCGTTCCAGGCGTGCTACGCCGCCGAGCTGCAGGTCCGCCCGCAGGCCAAGGGCCGGGCGGTGCTGCGCTTCTCCATCGACGAGAACAGCGAGGTGTCCTCGATCAGCGTCGAGCTTCGGGCGATCCCGTCGATGTCGCTGAAGTTCTGCCTGGAGGGGGTCGCCCAGGAGGTGGTGTTCGGCAGCGTGGACGAGCCCGCCACGGTCTGGTGGCCGCTGCTCATGTGGCCCGACAAGGGCCTGTCGGTTCAATCTCCAGTCACGAAGTAGGAGGCAGATGCCCGATTGGATTCAGGCAGCGCTGCTGGGACTCATCCAGGGGCTGACGGAGTTCCTGCCTGTGTCGTCCTCGGGCCACCTCGTGCTGGCGCAGCAGTGGCTGGGCGAGGACTTCTTCGCGACCGAGCAGGCGGTGCTGTTCGATCTCGTGCTGCACATGGGGACCCTGCTTCCGGTGCTCTGGTACTACCGGCAGGACATCGGCCGCAGCGTGCGCTCCCTGACTGGGGGCGGCGAGCAGCCGCAAGACAAGGGCCTGATGGCCTGGCTGCACGCCGATCCCGACCGGTGGCTCGCGTTCCTGGTGGTCCTGGCCACGATCCCCACGGGGCTCATCGGGGTCGGCTTCAAGGACGTCTTCGAGTCGCTGTTCCAGGGCGTACGGCCCGTGGGGTTCGCGCTGCTCATCACCGGCGCCCTGCTGCTGGCCACGCGGTGGCGGCCCGGTGGGCAGGTGGACGCGCTCAAGATGAGCATCGGCGCGGCGCTGATCATCGGGGTGGCCCAGGGTCTGGCCATCACCCCGGGCATCTCCAGGTCGGGCACCACCATCGCGGTGGCGCTGTTCCTGGGGTTCGAGCGCGGCCTCGCGGCGCGGTTCAGCTTCCTGCTGTCGGTGCCCGCGATCCTCGGCGCGGTGGTGCTGCTGGCGAAGGACGGCGTGGCCTTCGCGGGCGTGTCCTGGGTGACGCTGGGCGTGGGCTTCGTCACGTCGATGCTGGTGGGCTACGGGGCCCTGGTGCTGCTGGTGGCCCTGGTGAAGAGGGGGGGCCTGCACCGGTTCACCTGGTACCTGTGGCCGCTGGGGATCGCGGCGCTGGTCTGGTCCGGGACCTGATCTACAGACCGCCGGGGGCGTGCAGGTTCCCGTTGGTGTACACGGGGTCGCGGTCGTTGCCGCTGTAGTCGATGCCGCCGCTCTCGAAGGGCACGTACAGCTCCAGGCCGTCGCGCTCGTCGCTGCGCAGCGACCGGCAGTGGCCGTCGCGCAGTTGTCTACCGACGGCGGCGAACACCGACGGCCCCGAGGAGCCCGACCAGGAGCAGCGCGAGGCCGCCGGCGGGCTGACCGCCGACGATGCTGGCGTTGCAGCCCAGGTCCGACTGCTTCGTCACGGTGATCTCGGCCGACACGTCCGCCGAGCCGCCCGGGCCGCTCGCGCGCAGCGTCACGGTGTGGGGCGCGTTGTCGTCGAACACCCAGGTGGGCTGGTAGGTCTGCAGCCCGCCAGCCTCGTCCCCGTCGAGGATCCACAGGAAGTCGGTGATGCAGCCGAACGCGCCGAGGTCGGACGTGTTGACGATCTTGACCGTGAAGTCACCCTCGTTGGTGAAGTCGAAGGCCGGCCTCGGTGGGTCGCACGCCAGCACCACCCCGACCTTGCGCCGCTGCGCCTCGAAGGCACCGCCGCACTCGTCGTCCTGCCCCGTGATGGTCAGCGTGACGGTGTACTGGCCCTCGGACTGCCAGGTGTGCTCCACCGGCTCCGGCGTCAGGGTCGTCTCATGGGGCGAGCCGTCGCCGAAGTTCCACTCGTACAGCGTCACGTTCGCGGCCAGCTCATCGTCGATCCCCGGATCCATGCCCGCGGTCAGCGGCGCCGGACCCACGAGATCCTCGCCGTCCAGGCCGCTGATGTCGTAGTCCACGCCGACGCCGTACATCGCGTTGATGCACGCCCAGTCGTCCGGCCCCGGCACCTGCTGGGAGTCGGTGCAGGACGACACGGCCCAGTACATGGTCGCGCTGCGCAGCAGCGGATCGGGGCAGGCCTCACCGTCCTCGCAGGAGTGGCCCATGCCGAGGGTGTGGCCGATCTCGTGGGTGCCGATGCCCTGGATGTCGTACGTGCCGAAGCAGCTCGGGTCCGTCACGTCGTCCGGGTTCCCGAAGCGCAGCCCCTCGTTGAAGATGATGTTGCCGGCGACCGTCTTGTAGAAGGAGTACCCGTTGTGGTTGACGATCTCGCTCTGGTTGGCGTGCGTGACCGCCGCCGCCAGGGGCCCGCTGCCCAGGGCGTCCTTGCCGTTCCCGTCGAACGAGATGACCGTCCGGGTGGTGTTCCCGAAGCCCATCTGGTTGTTGTCGGCGAGGCCTGCGAAGTCCGCGTCGATCGGCGAGCACGGAACGTCGGACCAGGACTGGTAGGCGGCGATGAACAGCGCGGAGCTCTCATCGGTGCTGGACAGCCCGTTGGGCACGACATCGCCCAGCTGCCAGCTGATGGGCCAGGTGCCGTTGACGCCGGTGTCGCTGGTGTCCCACGCCTTGGGCGGCGTGATGAACTTCCAGCCGCCGAGCAGCGGCACGGTGATCGCGAGGAGGGGGAGCAGAAGGACGCGGGAGCGGTTCATCACTCACCTCCCTGGGCGTCGACCGCCGCCTGGTGATCGCGAATGGACGCGCGGACCGCGGTCCAGCGGGAGTCGATGGTCTGGCCGGCGGCTTCCGCCTGCTCCTTGAAGCGGGCGTCCTTCCACTCGGGCACCCCCGGGATCCTCACGTAGGCGGGTACGTGCTCCACGGACAGGTCCGCGGCCACGACGGACACGAGGTCGTCGCAGTAGACCCGGACCGCGGGCAGGACCACGTCCGTCTCGACGAAGCGCGGCGTCGCGCGGTCGTTGGCCACCTTCAGGGCGACGTCCCGCCCCGTGCCAGGCTCGTCGATGAGCGTCCACTTGCCCTGGACGAGGCCAACGGTGCGCCACAGCGGATCCGGCCGGTTCTCCTGCTCCAGGAACACGAGCACGCGCTCCCCCTGCACGTACACGGGCGCGCTGGGCAGCTCGGTGCGCTCGCCGTTGAGGAGCCCGCCCCACTCGCGCACGAGCACGCGGTCACCCTCGATGGCGGCCCCCTTGACCACGCGGGTCAGCCGGAGCGTCGCGACCGTCATGAGGTACTCCGCCCCCACCTGGCGCTCGACCTCCACCTGCTCCACCTCCGCCTCGACGACGAGATCGGCGACGTACGTGAGCTCGGAGAGGCTGAACGGGTGCATGGTCGTCGCCCCCGCGACGGACGGGAGCGCGACGAGCGCACACGCCACAAGCATCGGGATCGACGGACGCAGGGTCTTCATGGACTACCTCCAGGGCGACTCGACGAACCGAGCCGGACAAACGAGTCGGTGAGCATGCCTGCTTCCCGTGGGCCCGCGCCAGGGTCTTGAATCGCCTCGACCCTGCATGGGACCAGAGGACCAGCCCCGAGGGTTGGGGCCCCTGGAATTCGGCGTCGGGTCCGGGATCCGCCGAACCGCCCGAACCTATAGCATGTGGCGTCCTGTACCTTCCGTCCGGATACTGACGGCTCAAGTGCTGGAAATTGAAGGGGTTCCGATGAACCAGGCCCGTACCGCGCTCCTCGTGTCCGTTCTGCTCGCGCTGCTCTTGCCGGCGCTCGCGTTCGCGACGGAGCAGACCGGAACCATCAAAGGGACGGTGAGCGACGCCGACGGGAACCCGATCGAGGGCGCGATCATCACCGTCACCTCGGACGAGCTCCAGGGCGTGCGCACCGCCACGACGAAGTCCGAGGGCGCGTTCTGGCTACCGGCGCTGCCGCCCGGCTCCTACGAGCTTCGCGCCGAGCAGACCGGCCTGCGCACGTACGTGCAGACCGGTTTGCGCATCACCATCGGCGCCACCGTCGACGTGCCGATCACCCTGCGCACCGCAGAGGTCTCGGACACGGTCACCGTCGTGGACGACCGCCCGACCGTCGACACCGCCAGCAGCACCCAGGGCGCCGTGGTCACGAAGGAGTACCTGGAGGCGCTGCCCACCCGCCGCTCGTATCAGAGCGCCGTGCAGTTCGCCCCGGGGGTGACCGGCGGCAGCAACCCCAACGTCAAGGGCGGCAGCGACCGGGAGAACACCTGGCTGCTCGACGGCGCCAACACCACCGACCCCGTCACGGGCACCTTCTCCTTCAACTTCAACCTCGACGCCATCGAAGAGATCGAGGTGATCACCGGCGGCTTCAAGGCGGAGAACGGCGGCACCCTCGGCTCGATCATCAACGTGCGCACCGAGTCCGGCAGCAACCAGCTCGAAGGCGGGCTGAAGGCCTACTACAGCAACGGCAACTGGTCCCCGAAGCGCGACGCCGTGTACGCGCCGGACGGCCGACAGATGGAGGACTCGGAGTTCGACCGCGACTCCCAGAACTTCAACGTCAACCTGTACGCGGGCGGCGCCGTCGTCCAGGACAAGGTCTGGTTCTTCGGCGCGCTCGGCTACATCCACAACACCGGCACCAGCGGCGGAGCCCGGTCCCCCCGGGTGTTCGACGGCTTCAACCTCTTCACGAAGCTGACCGCCAACCCGCTGCCCCGTCATCGCCTGATCGTCAGCGTGCTCGGCTCCGTGGCCAACATCAGCAACACGGCCCAGGACTTCCTGTGGGATCCGGATGCGCAGGCCCACCAGCACCAGAGCAACCTCACGGTCAGCGCCGAGTGGAAGTGGTTCATCACCGACGCGATCATCGCGACGGTCTTCTACTCGCGCTTCAAGTCGGCGATCGACGTGACCCCCCAGCCCTGCACGTGGCGGGACGACCTGCGCTTCAAGCAGTGCAAGGACGATCAGCCCGAGGGGTACATCGACTTCCTGACCCCCGCCACGCTGGGCCGCGGCGGCTCCCGCTACACCGACAACTACTACCGGTTCAGCCTGAACGACCGCTTCCGTGACTCGGTCCGGGCCTCGGTCACCGGCTACATCCGCCGGGCGCTGGGGACCCACGAGATCAAGGGAGGCGTGGAGTTCGGGTGGACGCGCTCCGCGTTCCAGTTCGGCAGCCCCGCCAACGTCAACTACTACACAATCCTGGAGGACTCGGGCGACCCCACCTCGGTCGTGGAGTACTTCTGGGTCGAGCGCGACGGCCAGATCTACCAGCAGAACCGGGGCACGAGCGTCTTCGGCTACGTGCAGGACCGGTGGGAGCCCATCCGCGGCCTGACCGTGGACCTGGGGCTCAAGTACGACAGGGTGACCCTGCGCAACGACGTGGGCGACCGCATCGTGGGCTTCGACGCGATCACCCCGGTGGGCGGCGTCAGCGTGGACCCGTCGGGCACCGGCAAGGCCAAGATCTACGCCGGCGGCGGCATCAACATCGACCAGGGGCGCCTGGGCGTCAGCAGCTTCCTCGACAAGAACGGCACGGGCAGCAAGCTGTACCTGGGCGAGTACTTCGACCGGGAGAACAACGCCTCGTACAACCAGTGGTCCTACAGCCGCGGCCAGTCCAACTACAACAGCCACGACAAGCTGACGTTCCCGCGGGTGTACGCCTTCGCGGCCGGCTTCGAGATGCTGCTGGGGGCCAAGACGAAGCTGGGCATCGAGGGCACGGCCAAGTGGTTCCGCAACCTGTGGGAGGACGACGAGGTCAACTACATCTGGAACGGCGCCGGCACGAACACCATCGGCGTGATCAACGGCCTCCAGGACGACTTCTTCCGCCTGCGCACGCCCAACGCCGGCAGCCGCAACTACTACTCGCTGTCCTTCATCCTGAAGCGCGAGATGTTCAAGGGCCTGCTGCTCGACATCAACTACACGATGTCCATGACGCGCGGCCTGACCGAGACGCAGATCACGGCGGCCCTGGACAACCCCACCCAGCAGCCCTTCGAGTACGGCTGGCTGGGCACCGACCGCCCCCACGTGCTCAAGGCCTCGGCGGCCTACCGCACGCCCATCGGGCTGCAGATCGCGGGCACCTTCCGGTTCCAGAGCGGCAGCCGCTTCGACCGCACCTACTTCAGCGACAAGAACGACGGCTACGCCGTGTACGTCGCGGAGGTGGGCACGTTCGACTCGGTCAAGGCCTACTGGGCCCTGGACATCCGCTTGATGTACCGCCTGAAGCTCCCCTACGGGAACCTGTTCTTCCAGGGTGACCTCTACAACGTCACCAACAACCGGCAGGCCACGGGCATCAACAACAGCGTGCTGAACTCGCGCGGCGAGTACTTCGCGAGCAGCCGTCAGAGCCCCATGAGCCTCGAGTTCGGAGTCGGTTATGAGTTCTAGAGCCTGCGCCGCTCTCGCGGCCTCGCTGCTGCTGGTCGGCTGCTTCAACGAAGAGCTGCCGGAGCAGAACCTGTCCGGCACGGTCGTCGTGCCGTCGGCCCTGGTCGAGGACAGCCGCGACATCGGGATGGTGTACCTGGGCGTCTTCGAGGGCTGGGATCCCGAGCAGCTGGGCTACAGCTACCCGGCGACGGGCCCCCAGGTCGGCGACAACCCGCTGGGAGACACGCAGCCCTACGGAGGCTCGACCATCGGCGAGTACGCCTATCCCTGCCTGCGCGCCCTGCGCTGCGAGGTCATCACCGGCCGGTACACCTCCATCACCGATCTGCTCGACGCGCGGCCCGTCACGAAGGAGGACGGGGACCCGATGTCCGAGGAGGAGTTCTACGACCAGTGCCAGTGGTACTACGGGTGGAACGAGGTGTCCGAGTTCACCTTCCTGGGTGAAGACGTGGACTTCAAGGAGAACGCGGACGGCGACTGGGAGGCCGAGTTCCTCGCCTGGCACACCCAGGTGCCCGCCGGCGCCATCCTGTGGGGCTTCGTGGACAGCGACTTCACGTCCTGCTCCATCGACGCCGGCTCCATCAACCGGCGCCGCAGCGACGACGGCCAGTACTTCCGGGAGGGCAGCAACTTCCCGGACATCCTGAACTTCCCGGACAAGTACATCACCGGCGGAGACATCGTCTCGAGTCAGGTGACCACCATCGTCGCCGACCAGATCGCCGGCTACGAGCTCCGCCTCGACGAGGTCCTGGACTGATATGAAGAACATCACTTCACTGACCGCGCTCCTCGCCGTGCTGGCCCTCGCCGGCTGCGACCTCGACGGCCGCACGCTGCTGCAGAGCTACGACCCGGAGACGGGGCAGACCCGTCCCGTCACGGTCGTGGACCTGGACCGGGTGGACGGCGCCCCCACCATCTGCACCGAAGACGACCTCAGCGCCTGCGAGCCGTACCTGGGCGAGCTGGGGCCCTCGGACATCGGAACGGGCACGCTCAGCGGCTCCACGTTGACGATCCAGGGGAGCGGCGGGCGGGTGTGCGTGATCATCGATCCGCAGTCGGTCTTTCAGGATGACCGGATGCTGGATCCGGCGGGGGTCGAGACCGCCAACCCCTACATGGCGGACTTCCCCTACGACGACGGGGATCTGGACATGCTCGCGGGGCTCGCCAGCTACTACACCGGCACCCCCGGCGAGCTGATGGGCGACTTCGTCAACAACTTCGTCGACGACAACGGCGTCGGCCGCCGCGTGGACCTGAACCTGTGTCTGCAGGAGGACAACCACGGGCAGACGGGCGGCACGAGCGGTCGCGCGACCCCGGAGATGTGCAGCTTCGACACGCTGCCGGACACGCCCTACCGCATCGCCATGTACGCCTACTCCGTGCCCGTGGACGACAACCTCCTCAAGTACGCCCTGGTCGTGCACCAGGGAGCCTGCCCCGCGGTCCTCAACGAGTGCACCCTGCGCGGGGACCGGGACCGCCCCGAGGCCGGCACGCTGCCCTTCGAGGTGGACAACGTCGAGTCGATGTTCTGCGAGGGCCTGGACTAGTCTTCCGCCCCGGATGACCGATCTGATCACCTGGTTGGCGGCCCACGGGTACCCAATCATCTTCCTGATGCTGCTCGGCAGCGGCCTGGGCGTCCCCGTTCCCGAGGACGTTCCCCTCATCGCGGCGGGCGTGCTCGCGGATCATGGAGGCATGTCGGTCCCGCTGGCGGCGGCGACATGCGGGGTGTTCGTGCTGGCGCGGGACTCCATCGTCTTCACCCTGGGCTACCGCTACGGCGTCGCGGTGCTCCAGAACCGGTGGGCGCGCCGCATCGTGAGCCCGGAGCGGCTGGAGCAGGCCCAGGGCTACCTCGAGCAGCGAGGCGCCCTGGTGGTGTTCATCGGACGCTTCGTGCCGGGGTTCCGGGCGGCGATCTTCTTCGCCGCGGGCGCGAGCAAGGTGCGTCCGGCGGTCTTCATCGCCACGGACGCGGTGGCGGCCCTCATCTCCCTGCCCTTCTTCGTCTGGATCGGCTACGCGTTCAGCCAGAACATGGAGCGGATCCACGAGCTCGTCACCGGCTACCGCGCCGTGGCGCTGAGCGTGCTCGCGGTCATCGCGCTGGTCGCGGGGTGGCGCTGGTGGCGCGCCCGCAAGACGGAGGCGGCGTGAGCCAGACCGACAACCTGCACGTCGGCCCCATCGAGGTGCGGGTGCTGCCGCGCATGCGGGTGGCGCGCTGCCAGGTGCACTGCGCGCCGGCGGATCTGTGGCCGATGGTCGAGGCGGTGCGCGCCGCCGTGGCGAGCACCCGGGTGGCGGTGGCGGGGGTGCCGAGCATCGTGTTCGACGGCCTGTCCTTCGAGGCGCTGGTGCACGCCGAGATCCGCATCCCCGTGTCGGACCTGACGGATCCGATCCCCGCCACCGATGCGCACCCGGCCATCGACTTCATCCGGCTCGACCGCGAGCGCGCGGCCTGTCGGCTGTTCTGCGGGCGGCCGGGCAGCGCGCTGGCGACGGCGGTGCAGGGGCTGTTTGCGTGGGTAGACCGCAACGGGCTCTCCCGGGAGGGCGGCTGCCACCACCACGTCTACATGCCGAACACCGAGGCGCGGTCGATCAACGTGGAGATCCGGGTGCCCGTTCGTTAGGTTCTGTGCCGCGCCCCCAGGGTTTGTGCGACTTCGAGAAGGACTCCCCGTGATCAAGACCCCCCTGCTCCCCCTCCTGGTGCTGTTGATGGCTGGCTGCACCGTCGGCATCGGCCCCAACGTGAGCGTCGTGCCGAACGACGACGACTCGGGGGTCGGCGCTGACGACGACGACACCACCGGGGCCGACGACGACGACACCACGGGGGCCGACGACGACGACACCACCGCGGCCGACGACGACGACACCACCGCGGCCGACGACGACGACACCACCGCGGCCGACGACGACGACACCACCGCCGGTGACGACGACGACACCACCGTCGGCGACGACGACGACACCACCGAGCCGCCGCCGGTGCCGGTGCGCTTCATCGCCATGGGCGACACCGGCACGGGTGACACGGACCAGTACGCGGTCGCCGCGGCCGTGCAGACGGTGTGCGCGGCGCAGGGCTGCGATTTCGTCCTGCTGATGGGCGACAACATCTACGACGAGGGCGCGACCAGCGTCACCGATCCGATCTGGCAGGACACGTTCGAGCTGCCCTACGCGAACATCACGCAGCAGTTCTATCCGGTGCTCGGCAACCACGACGGCGGCTTCCTGGGCACGGGACTCGACCTGCTCCGGGGGCAGGTCCAGATCGACTACACGACGTCCACCACGACCAACTGGACGATGCCGGCGCGCTACTACGCCCGCACGGTGCAGAACGTCAGCTTCTACGCGCTGGATACGTCCCTGGCGTTTTTCCAGTCGCTCCCCATCTACGACTCGCTGACCGACGACCAGGGCGCGTGGCTTCAAGGGGAGCTCGCCGGGTCCGCGTCGGAGTGGAAGATCGCCTACGCGCATCATCCTTACTACTCCAACGGGCCCCACGGGAACGCCGGGAACTACGAGGGGCTGCCCGACTGGACGCCGTTCGGGGCCGCCGGCACGGGGGTCAAGGACTTCCTGGACGACTACGTGTGCGGAAACGTGGACCTGTACCTGTGTGGCCACGACCACAGCAGGCAGTGGCAGGTGAACACGTGCAACGGGACGCAGCTGATCGTGTCGGGCGGCGGGGCGAAGCGGACCGGCATCGAAGGCACCAACCCCGTCTACTGGCAGGACACGGACGACGAGATGGAGGGGTTCGTCTGGATCGAGATCCTGGGCAACCAGCTGACTGCGGAGTTCCACAACAAGAACGGTGGACTCGACTACACCGGCAGCTGGACGAAGTAGGCCATGCGCAATCTCCTGCTGCTCCTGCTGCTGGCCGGGCTCGCGCTTCCGGGGTGTCCCGGGGATGACGACGACGACGATTCGGTCGGGGACGACGACGACATCAGCGGCGACGACGACGACGACGACTCCGCGGTCGGCGACGACGACGACGACGACGACGACTCCGCGGTCGGCGACGACGACGATGACGATTCAGCAATCGGCGATGACGACGACGATGACGACGACGACGACAATGACGATGACGATGACGATTCAGCAATCGGTGATGACGACGACGACGATGACGATGACGATGACGATGACGACGATTCGGCCGTCGGTGATGACGACGACTCGGCCGTCGGTGATGACGACGATTCGGCCGTCGGTGATGACGACGACTCCACCGGGCCGTACTCGTGGGAGACCGACATCTACTGCCTGGACTGGACGTCGGTCACCTGGGTCAGCCCGTCGGCCGCCATCGTCAACCTGGCGGCGGCCTACGGCCTCAACCTGACCGATGTGCCGCTGCTGCTCAGCCCCCTGTCGGTCAGCTCGACGTTCAACGGACGCCTCGCTCCGGCCAACGCCAACACCTGCACGCAGAACACGGCGCTGGCCACCGTGGACGACATCGGCACGTGGAACGACCCGAGCTTCGGGCTCGGACCGGTGACGCTCAGCTACGTCCTGACCGGCGGCGTGTTCACCTCGTACGACACCGAGATCACCGGCGAGCTCAGCGGGACCGGAGCCCAGGTGTCCAACGGGACGATCACGGGCCTGCTCGACGTGTCCCTGGCGCCGGCGGTCGTCTGCCAGATCGTGGGCTGCGTGGCGTGTCCCAACGGAGTGGTCGGCTGCATCGACATGGAGGCGACGAACGCCACCTGGACCCAGGTGGGCGCCGGGCCGCTGCTCTACGTGCCCTGAGCGACAGCGGCGAGGCGCTCACGCCGTCGATGCCGGCGCGCCAACCGGGGCAGACACTCTGTCTCCCCCCGATGACGCAACGCCCC
>CALAGR010000379.1 GCA_937891735.1 uncultured Pseudomonadota bacterium
GCCCTGGCGCGGGTGCGCTCGGACGTGATCTTCTTCCCCGCGATCTACTCCTGGGTGCCCGTGCCCGCGCGCACCCCGCAGCTGGTCACGATCCACGACGCCATCCCCGAGCGCCATCCGGAGCTGTTGTTTCCGAGGCGTCGCAACCGGCTGCTGTGGTCGATCAAGACGGCCCTCGCCCGCGCCCAGGCGCGCCGGTTCCTGACCGTGTCGGACGCCTCCGCCAACGACATGGTGACGCTGATGGGCATCTCGCGGGCCCGCATCGACCAGACCATCGAGGCCGCAGATCCGATCTTCGCTCCGCGCAGCGGGGTGGACGCGGCGGCCCTTCGCAGCCGGCTCGGGCTGCCTGCCGACGGCCCGCTGCTGCTGTACGTGGGCGGGTTCAACCCCCACAAGAACGTGCTGCGCCTGCTCGAGGCGATCACGCTGCTCGACCCCGCGGAGCCCGTGGCCCTGGCCCTCGTCGGGGACACCAGCGGGGAGGGCTTTCACGACAACCTGCCGGCGCTGCGTCGCTGGCTCGCGGACCGCCCCGCCCTCGCGGCCCGGGTGGCGCTGGTGGGCTGGGTCGCCGACGATGACCTGGTGGGCCTCTACAGCATCGCCGCCGCCCTGGTGTTCCCGTCCCTGGCGGAGGGCTTCGGGCTGCCCGCCGTGGAGGCGATGGCGTGCGGCTGCCCCGTGCTCGCGAGCGACCGCACGAGCCTGCCCGAGGTGGTGGGGGACGGAGGGCTGCTGTTCGCGCCGGATGACGCCCGCTCCATCGCACGATCCATCGCGCAGCTGCTGGGGGATCCGGTCCTGCGGGCCACGCTGTCCGAGCGGGCGGTGCGGCGGGCGGCCCTGTACACCTGGGACCGCAGCGCAGAGCTGGTCGCGGCCTCGCTGCGCCGCACCGCGGGACTCGGCTGATGCGCGCGATCCTTACGATGCACTCCATCGACGAGTCGGGCAGCGCAATCTCGCTCAGCCCAACCGAGTTGGAGGGTCTGCTCGACGGCATCGCCCGCTCCGGGCACCGCATCGTGCCGCTGTCGGAGCTGCTGGCGCGTCCCGGCGTGCCCGACCAGGTGGCCATCACCTTCGACGACGGCCTGGCGTCCGTGGTCGAAGAGGCGCTGCCCATCCTGGCGCGCCGCGGGCTCGTGGCCACGGTCTTTGTCGTGACGGGGTACCTGGGCCGCACCAACGACTGGCCCGGCCAGCCGACTGACGCGCCGCGTCTGCCGATGATGGGGTGGGAGGAGATGGAAGCCTTGACGGAGGCCGGCTGGGAGGTGGGCTCGCACACCGTGAGCCATCCCGATTTGACCGGGTTGTCGCCGGATGGTCTGGAACCCGAGATCCAGACGGCCGCCGAGACGATCCGGCGCCGACTCGGCGTCGCGCCACAGACCATGGCCTACCCCTACGGCAAGGCGAACAGGGCCGTCATGGAGGCCGCCGGGAAGCAGCACCGCTGGGCCCTTGGCACCCGCCTTGCGGCGCTGGATCCGTCGGTGGATCATCCCCTCGAGTTGCCCCGCCTGGACGCGTACTACCTGCGTGAGTCGTGGACTCACGGCCTGTTCGGCGGTCCCCTGCTCGGCGCCTGGCTCGCCGGGCGGCGCCGCCTTCGGGCGGTGCGCGGAGCGCTGCGATGAGGCTCAGCGTGGTGCTGGCGGTCCAGGAAGGCGCCCATCGGCTGGACGCGGTGCTCACGGCGCTCGCCGCGGACCTGCCGTCAGGGGTGGAGGTGCTGGTGGTGTGGCCGGGGGACGACGACGCCGTCGCACGGCAGGTCGAGCGCCTCACGCCCCCCGAGCGCACCTGGTTGCGGCCCCTTCCAGCCCCCGCCGGCGCCCTCGTTCCGGCCTTGTGGACCCACGGCATCGAACGCGCCACAGCGCCCCGGGTGGCGCTCACGATCGTGCACTGCGTCCCGGTTGCGGGCTGGCTGCAGCGGCTCGTGGACATCGACCTGTCCCGCTGGGCGGGGGTGGGCGGACCGATCGACCAGCGACCCGGGAGCGACGCCCTGGGCTGGGCGATCTACCTGCAGCGGTACGCCCCCTTCGCGTCCTCCTGCAGCCCGGACGCCCTGGGGGAGGTCCCCGAGATCGCCGGCGACAACGCCCTGTACGACCGCGCCGCCCTGGATGCGGTCTCCGGCTCCTGGGACGATGGGTTCTGGGAACCCGCCGTGCACGCCGCCCTGCGCGCTGGCGGAGCGCGCCTCGCCATGGATCCCGGCCTGCGGGTCCTGCACCACAACGGCTACTCCGCCCGGGGCTTCTGCTCGCAGCGGCTGCGCCACGGATACCGGTTCGGGCGGGACCGGGCCCTGGGATTTCGGACCGTCACCGCCATCGCCTACGCCGCGGCGAGCCCTGCGGTGCCGCTGCTCTTCGGCCGCAAGGTGCTGGTGCGGGCCCTGGGGTTGCGGGGGGCGCGGGCGCAGCTGCCCGGCGCCTTGCCCTGGCTCGCGGTGTTCATCGCAGCGTGGTCCCTCGGAGAGATCTCTGGCGCGCACGCCGCGCTGTGGTCCCGGGCGGGGGTGCGATGACCGCCCGGGCCCTCATCGTGGGCGCGGGCCTGATGGGCCGGTGGCACGCTCACGCCCTGGGCAGGATCGACGCGCGGATCGTGGGCGTGGTGGACCCCGACCTCGCCGCGGCGCGGGGGATCGCGGAGGGAGCGCCCGTGTGGCGCGACCCGAGCGAGGCGCTGCAGACCGTGCAGCCCGATGTGGTGCACATCTGCACCAGCGCCGCGCACCACGTCGAGCAGGTCGCGATGGCCTTGCGGAGCGGGGCTCACGTCCTGGTCGAGAAGCCGGCCGCGCCGAGCGTCGCGCAGACCGAGGAACTCCTGCGGCTCGCGCAGCAGAGCAGCCTCACCCTCACGCCGGTCCACCAGATGTCGTTCCAGCCCTGGATGCAGGACGTGCCCCAGGCGGGTCGGCTCCTCGCCATCGAGCACGTGCTGCACAGCGCAGGGGCCGGGCCGGACGACGACGCCGACGCCATCGCGGCCTCCATCCTGGTTCACCCGCTGTCGGTCTTCGAGCGGCTCCTGCCCAGGGGAGCGCTGGACGGTGTGACCTGGTCGGTCGCCCGGACCGGACCCGGCGAGCTTCGGGGCCTGGGCTCCGCCGGCGACTGCGCCCTGCAGTTCACCGTGAGCATGAGCGGGCGCCCGCCCCGCAACGACCTCGTGGTCTCCGGGGCTGAAGCGACCCTGCACGCCGACCTCTTCCACGGCTTCGGGGCCGTGGACTCCACCGGAGCGGGCCGGGTCGGAAAGGCCGCGCGGCCCTTCTCCCGGGCCGTGGCGACCCTGGGGCGGGCGGGCGTCAACCTCAGCCGCCGTGCGTTGCAGAGGGAGCCTGCGTTCCCGGGGCTCGCCGCGCTCTTCGCCGCCACCTACGACGCCGTGGCCCAGGGCCGCCCCTCGCCGCTCCCCCCGCACCACGTCCTGTCCGTCGCTCGCGCCCGGGCGGCGATCCTGGCGGCGCCGTGACCTCTGCGTTGCCCACCGTCTCTGCGGTGATCCCGGTCTTTGACGGCCTGCACTTCCTGCGCCGGTCCCTGCCTGCGCTCCTGGCCCGGATCCCCGCCGATCTCGTCGAGGTCCTGGTGATCGACGACGGCAGCACCGATGGCTCCGGAGAGTTCGCGCGGGCCCTCGGAGCGCGGGTCCTGCCCAGCGGCGGGCGCACCGGTCCTGCGGCGGCGCGCAACCTCGGGGTGCAGGCGGCGGTGGGCGACGCCGTGCTGTTCGTCGATGCGGACGTGGTCATCCACGAAGACGCCGTGGCGGTGGCGCGGGAGGTGCTGGGGGATCCGAAGATCACCGCGGTCTTCGGCGCCTACGACGACCGGCCCACCGATCCGGGCTTCTTTTCGCGGTTCAAGAACCTGCAGCACCACGCGGTGCACCTGCGATCCGCGGGGGAGGCCACCACCTTCTGGACCGGCTGCGGCGCCGTGCGGCGGGACGCCTTCCTGGCGGTCGGGGGCTTCGACGTGGCCCGCTTCCCCACCCCGTCCATCGAGGACATCGAGCTGGGGTACCGCCTGCGCGCCGCCGGAGGGCGGATCCGCCTGGATCCCCGCATGCTGGCCACCCACCTCAAGCGGTGGACGCTGACGGATCTGGTGCGCACCGACGTCCGTCGCCGGGCGCTGCCCTGGGCGCGGCTCCTGCTCCGCCGGGAGCAGGCGCAGGACGACCTCAACGTGACGGGCGTCGAGCGGGCCCGCGCCGCCCTGGCGTGGTTGCTCGTGGGGGCCGCGCCGCTGGTCCTGGCTCCGGTGCTCGCGCCGGTGCCGCTGGCCTTGCTGGGGCTTGCGATCCTGGCGAATGCGCGCCTGTTGCTGGTGTTCCTGCGCAGTCAGGGGCTGCTGTTCGCGTTCGGCGGCGCCCTGTTCCTGCAGGTCTACTACCTGTATGCGACGGCCGCGTACCTGTTCGCCTGGGCCGAGCACCGACTGGGGCTGGGGGAGCGGTAGACCCCTGACCGGCGTTGTTCGGACCAGCCTCTGCCTGATACCGTTCCGCCATGCGTCTTCGCTCCCACTTCGTCGCCTCGTCGGCGATCCTCTCCCTGGTCGCGGGACTGGGGCTCCTGGGGTGCGAGGCCCCCATCCCGGAGCCGGATGTGCCCCCCGGGCCGGACGTCCCCGAGCCGGGCTGCCACACCGCCACCGGGTCGCTGCAGCTGCACGCCGCGATGGACACGCTGGTCCTGGATTACGGAGCCACCGCCATCTGGGCGTTTGAGCAGGACTCCGTCATCTGGCTCGGGGACTTCCCCCAGGACGGGATCCTCGCCCAGCGCGAGTACACCCTGCACCGCCAGGGGTTTCCTCAGCCGTACACGCTCTGTCTGCCTCCGGGCCGCTACCTGATCCGCGCGATCATCGATCTGAACCACAACGGCTGGGTCTGCGAGACAGGCGAGCTGTGGGGGAGCATCGAGGACTACGTGCACCCGCCCGCCACGGGCGACGAGCTGACCCTCGTCCTGGACTCGGTCATCAGCGACGCCGACGGCTGTCTCGGAGAGCAGACCATCCCGTCCAGCGACAACCTGTAGCGTTCGCGCCTGGGGTCTACGGCGGCGCCAGCTCGTACACGTCCACGCCCGCCTCGTCGTCCGAGAACACCCGGGACAGCGCCTGCGCGATGGCCGGGTAGTCCAGCACCAGGTGGGTCGGATACTCCGCCTGATCCAGCACCACGTGGGTGACCCCGAGGTCCCTGAACGCGTCGATCGACTCGGTGTCCGGGAAGTCCTTCGTGCGCTTCTTGAGGGCCCGGAAGGGCTTGGGGAAGTAGCTGGAGTACCCGTTGACCATCGTGCGCTCGAAGCGGGCCCCCAGCAGCATGCGGTCGGCCTCGGGCTCGTAGTCTGCGACGTCGCCCCCGGGCTTGATCGGCAGGATCGCCAGGACCGCGTCGGCCGGAGTGTTCAGGCGGATCCAGTCGGCCCAGGCGGGCCCCTGGTCCACCCGGGGCACATCCACCAGCCGTTGGGGCGGAGGCACCATCTCGGTCGCCGTCAGCCCCCCCAGCACGAGCAGGCTCGTGATGAGGGCCGCCCGTCGGGGTCCTCGGGCCGGAACCTCGCCCCCGTCCCGCGCCTCGGGCGCCCGCCCCACCACCTGGTCCACCAGGGACTGCAGCCCGAAGGCGGCGAGCAGGAACACGAACAGCTGCACGAACGCCGCCCAGCGGTTCAGTGATCGCACCTTGGAGTAGCCGGGCACGATCTCGCTGACCAGCGCCCAGGGCTTGAACCCGCCGATCTGCAGGTTCGGTCCCATCGACATCGCGTAGGCGACGAGCACGCCCGCCCCCAGGAAGAGCCCCCACCGGCGCATGCGCGGCACCGACAGGGCCCACAGCAGGCCGGCCAGCGCCAGCGCCAGCCGGGTGGTCCCCGGATAGAAGGCCTTCCACCCGGCATCCTTGGCCACCGTGATGCCCGGGGTCGGCACCAGCTGCTCCCACGGGGTGCGCAGGTAGTGGCGGGGCTGGCAGGACAGCTTGACGACCTTCTTCTCGCTGCGGTCAAACCCCTCGTCCGCCCGGAGCTCTCCGACCTGGCCCGCCACCAGGGGACCGCACACCCCCGCCGCGAGCAGCGCGCCGAGGGCCAGGGTCGCGACCGGCCGGGGCGCGAGCAGGCCGCGTCGCAGGAACACCACGCCCGGGAGCACGGCCAGCATCGCCAGGAACAGCGCGTACTGGAAACACAGCAGGTAGGCGCAGGACAGGGCGAGCCCGCACAGCAGTCCCCTGCCCCACGTCGGCGCCTCGGTCCATCGCCACAGCGCGTGCAGCGACCAGATCACCCCGAACACGGGCACCAGCGGCATGACGCCCAGCTCCTGGTGCGGCACCGGGAGCATCGCGACGGCCACGCCTCCCACCAGCGCGATCAGACGATGCAGGCCGAGCGCCGCCAGCAGCCGGGTGGCGGCGAAGCCGTTGAGGGTCAGCGCACAGATCAGGAACAGGTTCTGGGCGAGCGCGGCCGAGCCCGTGGTCCACACCACCGGCGCGAACAGGAACCCGCCCAGCACGTTCATCTCGGACAGCGCGAAGGTGCCTGCGGTGGGGTGGAAGATCGGCGCGTCCCAAAACCCCGTCAGCCCGTGGGCGAGCCGGTCGGCCTGCCACCAGAAGCTCCAGGCCATGGCCTTGGGGACAGTGGCCACGTCCTCGGTGCCCAGGGGCAGGCTCCAGGCGATGCGCGTCGGCAGGGGCCAGACCAGCGCGAGGGCGAGCCCGAGGAACAGCGCCAGCTCCAGGGCGAGGGACCAGCCGGATGCGGGGGACCGGGGACGGGGGTGGAGCACGCGGGCGAGGCTACCAGCAGGCCCTTGCCCGGATCGACGGAGCGCGATCCTCTATATTGCGCGCGTTGCGGATCCAGGGGGAGACATGGCGAAGGGAGCGACGGTGAGAGCCATGCGGAGGACATGCGGTCATCTCGGACTTCTGGCGGGGTTGCTCCTGGGCGCGGGCTGTGAGGGCGCGGCGGATCTGGAGTGGACCGGACCCGGAGACATGGGCACGGTCCAGTCTGCAGAGTGGATCCGCTTCACCACGACGGACAGCTACACCTTCTCGGGGGAGCTCACCCTGAACTACTTCGTGCTGTCGAACGTGCCGGACCTGTGTGGCACGTTCCAGACCGCCGTCGCGGACTCCTTCGACATGCACACCCGGTTCCTGGGGGACCGCGCGCCGTACCTGCAGGCGGACGACCTGGACAACCCCGAGCTGTGCCTGCTCACCAAGACCTACTACGCCAACCTCGGGGCGGCCACGGAGCAGCTGAGCAAGGCCGGCCGGGTCTACGTCAGCACGTCGTTCGGGTACTCCAACATCGGCACCCTGGGTGAGGAGGGACAGCCCCAGGAGGGCACGTTCACCCTGTCGCCAGATCAGCGGGCCGAGGACGGTGACTTCTTCCGTACCTACCTGCGCTTCTTCTCCGCCAACGTCTTCACCGAGCTGTCCGACAAGATCGACTGCACGTCCGCCGACTGGGGATCCCAGACCGGTCGCTCCGCGTTCGTGGAGTACACGGGCGAGCCTGGGACCGATGGGGCCGGCACGCTGGACTCGCAGCTCCTGGGCGACGCCGCGGTGCATCTGTCCCACCACGACGTCACCGCGGTCACCCGCGACCGGACTCACGCCGGCGTGCTGCAGACGGACGGCGAGTACCTGCTCTGTGAGCTGACCGCCCACGACTTCTTCCTGCGGATCTTCGAGCGCTGAGCGCGGGGCTCAGCTGGGCGGGCGCAGGCCGAGCGCCTCGAGGAAGGCGCGGACCGGGCGGTCGGCCCCCGCAAACCGGTCGCCGACCTTGCCGTTCTCGAGCTTGAGCACCCCGCGGGGGCAGACCGCAGCGCACACGCCGCAGCCCACGCAGGACGCCCGCACGATGTTCTCGCCCCGCTGGGCGTAGGCCCGCACGTCGATGCCCATCTCGCAGTAGGTCGAGCAGTTCCCGCAGGAGATGCACTGCCCGCCGTTCGTGGTGATGCGAAACCGGGAGAAGAACCGCTGCAGGAGCCCCAGATAGGCGGCCATGGGGCAGCCGAAGCGGCACCACACCCGGCTCCCCATGAGCGGGTAGAAGCCCACGCCGATGACCCCGCTGAACATGGCCCCGATGAAGAAGCCGTACGTCCGCGAGAACAGCAGCGAGCCATCTGCGCCCAGGATCTTGTTGCCGCCCGCGGCGTTGACCCACAGAAACGCCGTCAGCAGCGTGATGAGCGCCAGCACTGAGTGGATCATCCACCGCTCGATCTTCCAGGCCGTCTCGCTGTTGTCGGACAGCTGCCGCCACGGGTCCCCCAGCGTCTCCGCGAGCCCGCCGCATCCACACACGAACGAGCAGTACCAGCGCTTGCCGTACAGCCACGTCATCACCGGGGTCGCCAGGAACGTCATGCCCGCGGCGATGTAGATGAAGGACATGCCGAAGCGCGTGGACGTGTACCAGCCTCCGTCGATGGACCAGGGCAGCAGCACCTCGGGCTTCAGGGGCCAGAAGTAGGTGAAGTAGAACTCGGGCTCGTTGAGGGCCTTGAGCAGGTTCGGCAGCAGGAACGCGAACCCCAGCTGGAAGAACATCACCGAGGTCGTGCGGATGAGCTGATACCGGTTGTGCCGGTACCGCAGCATCATGCGAAAGCCCATCACCAGCACCGCCAGGGTGTACAGGAACCCATAGAGGAACCACTGGTTGGCGGGCTTGTGGGACAGGGCCAGGGCGAGGGGATCGAGCAGCCGGATCCCTCCCTCCAGGGGCTCCGCGTGCCAGTACAAAAGGACGTAGAAGCTCGTGAAGACCACGCCGAGCAGCCAGCCCGCGGCGCCGCGCGCGGTGAGCCCCGAGGTCGCCAGGGCGTTGTTCTTGATGCCCGGGGGCGTGCCCCGGTAGGCGAACCAGAAGTACGAACTCGCCCCTCCGCCGAACAGGACCATCATCGCGAGCAGAGGTGGCCAGCCGCTGAGCCTCCCGGGGGCCGCGAAGGAGGCCAGGAAGATGGCCGCGCCGATCACGGTGACCGCCACCGCGGCCTTCTCATGGGCGCTCAATCCGGCCGCGCCGCCCACCGACAGCGCCGCCTTCGGCTTGCCGATCTGGATGAGGGCGCTCAAAGCTGGCTCTTCATGGTCGCTGCGATCTCCGCTTCGTGCCGCTTGGAGAACTCAGGGTCGAAGTTGCCCTCGGGCAGGCGCTGCAGGACCTCCGGGGCGCGCAGCCCGTCCCGGATCCAGCCTTCGCACACCAGGTGGCGGTAGCGGATCCCGATGACGTTCATGGCGACGAAGGCGCCCTGGGCGTCGAACACGAGGCGCATGCACTTGCGCCGGTCCGCGGCCTCCCAGTACAGGTGGGTCTCGTCCGCGGACGGTTTCGTCGAGACCAGCCCGTAGGTCTGCCACTCCACGTCGAAGAACTTCGCGGAGTTGAACCAGATCCCCTTCTGATAGGGGCGGTCGGACCCGCAGATGTTCGCCGCCGCGGCTTTGGCCTGCAGCCGCCCCGTGTACCAGACCTGCTGAAGCCAGGACCTCGAGCCGTCCGCGGGAACCACCTCGGCGCAGTCGCCGGCCGCCCACACATCGGGCGCGCTGGTCTTGAGGAACTCATCCACCAGGACCCCGCGTCCGACAGCGATCTCCGACGACCGCACCGCGCCCAGGTTCGGAGACACCCCCGCCGTGAGGCCCACCAGCTGGCACTCCAGGCGATCCCCGGCCGACGTGATCACCGCGCAGGCCTCCCCCCGATCGTTGCCCACGATCTCGGTGAGCTCGGTGCCCAGCCGCAGGTCGATCCCCCGCTCGGCCCGGATCACGTCCGTCACCAGCGCGCTCTCTTCGGGGGGCAGCGCGTTGCTCCAGTAGCTCTGTTCGCGCACCAGCAGGACGACGTGCACCCCCCGGGAGTGCAGCATCTCCGCCATCTCGATGCCGATGAGGCCCCCACCCACGATCACCGCTTGGGACAGCCCCACCGAGTTCTGCTCCAGCTGCTCGAGGTCCTGCAGCGAGTACATGCCCTGGACCCGCGCAAGATCCTGGCCGGGCCAACCGAAGCGGTTGGGCTGCGACCCGGTCGCCACCAGCAGCTTGTCGTAGGCGAGGCGGGCACCATCCCCGAGCTCGACCACGTGGGCACCGGTGTCGATCCCGACCACGTGGGCGCGCAGCAGGTCGATGCGGTTGCGGACCCAGAAGTGCGGCTCGTAGGGCTGCGTGTCGGCCTGCCGCATGTGGCCCATGTACACGTACATCAGCGCCGGCCGGCTCCAGTGGACCTCCGACTCGGAGGAGATCATGGTGATCCGCCACCCGGGCTGGGCCTTGCGGATCTCCCGGGCCGCGGTGACTCCGGTGATCCCGTTCCCGATGATGACGACGTGCATCGACTCCCCTGCCCCTCAGCGGTCTCGTGCCGGTGGTGCCGGTCCGTACGCGCACTGCACCGCCGCGGTTACCGTGAGCGGCGGCAAGCCGGGGATCGAAGGGTTGCCGATGCGCCCCACGGTGTCACCCTGCATGCTCGACGGCTCCCCCAGATCGGGGCCGCAGAACCAGCAGTGGCGTGTGTCGAGGTCCCGGGCGTCCAGCGCGCAGACCATGGCGTCGTGACGGTCCAGGTCCGGTGAGCCCGCCTCGTCCAGGCAGCTCAGCGTCGTTCCCCCGAGGCTGCTCGCCACCTGGGCGTCATCGAAGACGGGCACCGACTGCACCCACCGGTCGTGTCCGAAGGGCTCCGACGAGGATCCGCTGGGAGACTGGGTCATCTCGATCCGGCCCGGCCACTCCAGCAGGTGCAGCCCCAGCACGGGCTCGGGAGTGCCGTCCCAGAGGAACAACCGCGCCGGATCCGTCACCGACGCCCAGCCGCGCACATCCAGGGTCACGACCCAGCGTGCGACGGCTTCAGCGAGGGGGTCTTCGTTGTCCAGGCCCGGTTCGGGGCCCGGCGCGCACTCGATCCGCAGCGCTCCGAACGCCAGGCGGTTGCCCTCGGGGACCGGCTCCCCGTCCACGCGTCCCAGGCGCACGTCCTGCGTGACCCACGGGGCAGGCTCGGTCGCGTCGTCGTCGTCGAACGGAAGCGGCGGTGCCACGGGCTCGGGCGTGGCGGGGCACGCCAACAGCAGACAGAGCACGAGTGGCGCCAGGGTCCTCACCGCGGGATCGTACCCGGGATCGACCCGATCAGCGGAGGCCGTGCAGCCCGACCAGGGCCAGCCCCCCCGCGCACAGCCCCAACCCCAGGGACGCCGCCGGCACGACCGGACTCAAGGCGGCGAGGCCGGCCCCCAACAGGACCACGCCGCCAGCCCTGCCCGCCCGCCCTGCGGCGAAGACGAGGGCCCCGGCGGCGAGGGCCTCCAGGCTCAGGGCGTGGGCCCAGGCCGCGGTGGCCGCCGCTCCTGCCAGCGCCGCGCTGCACGTGAGCACGAGCTCTGTCGCCGCGCCCCGGCTGTGATCGAGCGCGAGCCCCAACAGCACGGCC
>CALAGR010000380.1 GCA_937891735.1 uncultured Pseudomonadota bacterium
CGGCCGATGGGCGCCGAGGCGCGCGCCGCGGTGCCCAGGGCCTTGTACAGGTCCCGCCCCTCGTTGCACATCCAGTGCTGGTTCACCTCGGCCCGCTCGCGCGGCATGATCCGCATGACCTCGCTGCCGTCGTGATCCACCACGGTGTTGCAGTTGCGCGAGCAGCCGCCGCACACGCCGTCGGTGTGCTTGAGGAACCACACGCGCTTCTTGAACCGGAAGTCGGTCTTGGTCAGCGCGCCCACGGGGCACACGTCCGCGACGTTGTCGGTGTAGGCGTGGTCGAAGCTGCTGTCCTGGGCGAGCTCGACGATGGCGCGGTCGCCGCGGTTGACGATGCCCAGGTCGAACGTCTTGCTGACGTGGGTGGTGAACCGGGTGCAGCGGGAGCACAGGATGCAGCGCTCGCCGTTGTAGACGATGCGCTCGCCGAACAGCACCTTGCGCGGCTTGTGGACCTTGTCCTCGCGCAGCTCGGACCGCTTGCCGTCGTGCGACATGTAGTGGTCCTGGAGCATGCACTCGCCGGCCTTGTCACAGATCGGGCAGTCGATCGGGTGATTGACGAGCAGGAACTCCATGACCGAGGCGCGCGACTTCTTCACCTCCTCGGTGTCGGTGAAGACGAGCATGTTCTCTTCGGCGTCGGTCCAGCACGTCACCGCAGGGCGCCGGGCGGGCATGTGCTTCTCGGCGCGCCCGTTCCACGTCTGCACATCGGCGATGCACATGCGGCAGTTGCCATCCACCGGCAGGCCCGGGTGGTAGCAGAAGTGGGGGATCTCGACGCCAACCTGCTTCGCGGCCTCGATCACCTTCGTCCCCTTCGGGACGGTGACCTCCTTGCCGTCGATGCGCAGCGTGACCTGGTCAGACATGGGAGCTCCTGCTGCTCAGGCGATGAACGCGTGCTCGGGATCGGCGTGCCGCTGGGGCACCCCTCCGCCGCGCAGGTTCAAGTGGTCGGGGAACTGGTTGTGGTACGGGCAGGCACGGGCCTGCACGTGGGCCTCGAACTCGCTGCGGAACACGTTGATGAAGGACTTGGTGGGCCAGGCCGCCGCGTCCGCGAGCGTGCAGATGGTGCGCAGCTCCATGTTGTCGGCGATGCGGTACAGCTCGTCGATGTCACCGGGGTTGCCCTCGCCGTTCTCGATGCGCGTCACGATGCGCTCGATCCAGCCCGTGCCCTCGCGGCAGGGCGTGCACTGCCCACAGGACTCGTGGTGGTAGAAGCGCAAAAGGGTCATCAGGGTGCGCACCATGCAGGTGCCCTCGCCGATGACGATGACGCCGCCCGAGCCGAGCAGCGTCTTGTGCTCCTCGCAGGACTCGTAGTCCATGTTGATCGTCAGGGCGGTCTCGCCGGTCACGATGGGCACCGAGCTGCCGCCGACGATGAGCGCCTTGAGGCCCACCCCGTCGAGCATGCCGCCGCACTCCACCTCGAGCAGATCCTTGAAGGGATAGCCCATCGGCACCTCGTACACGCCGGGGCGCTTCACGGGGCCGGACACGGAGAAGAGCTTGGTGCCCGCGGAGCGCTCCGTGCCCCAGGCGCGGTAGCCGTCGGCGCCGGCGTGGGCGATGTAGGTCACCGCCGCGATGGACTCGACGTTGTTGACGATGGTGGGGTAGCCGAACACGCCCTTGACCGCCGGGAACGGAGGCTTGATGCGTGGCTGGCCCTTCTTGCCCTCCAGGGACTCGATGAGGCCGGTCTCTTCGCCGCAGATGTAGGCGCCGGCGCCCGAGTGCACGGTGATGTTGCAGGTAAACCCGCTGCCGTAGATGTCCGAGCCCAGGTGGCCGGCGGCGTACGCCTCTTCCACGGCGGCGACCATGCGCTTGATGGCGGGCACGTACTCGCCCCGGATGTAGATGTAGCAACTGTCGCTGCCGATGGCGTAGCAGGCCAGCACGCAGCCCTCGAGGAGGACGTGGGGGTTCTCCTCCATGACCACGCGGTCCTTGAAGGTGCCCGGCTCGGACTCGTCGGCGTTGACGACCAGCTGCACCGGATCGGTCGCCCCCCGGGGCAGGAAGCTCCACTTCAGACCTGTCGGGAAGCCGGCGCCGCCGCGGCCCCGCAGCCCCGAGGCCTTGACCACGTCGATCAGCTCACCGGGGGTGTACTTCTTGCCGACCAGGACGGCCTTGCTGGTGCTGTAGCCCCCCCGCTGCAGGTAGCTCGACAGGGGCCACGACGTCGTGCCTCGGGCGAAGTTGAGGAGGATCTTGTGGCCGTCCAGGACGGGGTAGGTGCTCTCGTGCGCCATCTCAGTGCCCTCCTGCGGCGTGGCCGGGCATCACGACTCCGGCGCCGGCGGTGAACGCCTCGCCGTCCCGGGGGAGCATGCGGGACGGGCCGGACCCGGGCCCGTGGGCGACGTTGGCCTCGTCGTCAGGCAGGTCGGGGGTGTCGCGCAGCTCCTTCAGGAGCCGGTCCACGTCCGCCAGGCTGAGGTTTTCGTGATAGTGGTCGTTGACCTGCATCATCGGCGCGGTGCCGCAGGAGCCCAGGCACTCAGCCCCCACCAGCGTGAACTCGCCGTCTGCGGTGGTCTGTCCGCGCTTGATCCCGAGCTTGCCCTCGATGTGCTCGATCACGATCTCGGCGCCCATCAGCGAGCAGCTGATGTTGTGGCACACCTGCAGGTGCCAACGGCCCACCGGGACCTTGTTGTACATCGTGTAGAAGGTGGCGACCTCCTCGACCTGGATGGTCGGCACGGGGATGCTCTTCGCCACGAAGTCGATGACCGCGGGGCTCACCCAGCCGAACTCGCGCTGGGCCATGTGCAGCACCGGCAGGATCAGCGCGCGCTGGTGGTCGGCGGGGTAGCGGGTGCGGAGCCACTCCAGACGATCACTCGCCGGCTTGCTCCAGGACAGGTTGGACTGATCGACGGTCACCGGTCGCACTCCCCGCCGATCATGTTGATCTGGCCGAAGATCGGGACGATGTCAGCCATCTGGCTGCCCAGCAGCATCAGGTGGATCGCGCCCATGTTCAGAAAGCTGGGGGGACGGCAGCGGGCCTTGTAGGGCATGCCCGTGCCGTCGCTGACGAGGTAGAAGCCGAGCTCGCCGTTGGCGCCCTCGACCGAGAAGTAGGTCTCGCCCTTCGGTGGACGGGGCCCCTCCATGATCAGCTTGAAGTGGTTCATCAGCGCTTCGATGTTGCTGTACACCTCCTTCTTGGGAGGCAGCACCATCCGCGCGTCGTCCAGGTTGATCGGCGCGCCCACCGTCTCCCGCAGGAGCGGGTCGAGCTGGCGACAGATCTTCATGGACTCTTCGATCTCGCGCATGCGCACGAAGTACCGGTCGTAGTTGTCGCCGTACTTGCCGATGGGCACGTCGAAGGAGACCCGGTCGTAGGCGTGGTAGGGGGCGTACTTGCGCACGTCCAGGCCCACGCCCGAGGCCCGCAGGATGGGCCCGGTCACGCCGTAGCTGATGAGGTCGGCCTGGCTGACGACGCCGACCCCGCGCATGCGGTCGATGAAGATCCGGTTGTGGTCCACCAGGGTGTGGACCTGCCGGACCTTCGGGATCAGGTACTTGTCGAAGATCTCGAGGTTGCGGTCGAGCCACTCGTTGGTCACGTCCCGGGCCAGCCCGCCGACCCGTCCGTAGGTCTGGGTCAGGCGCGCGCCGGTGACGTGGCAGATGTGCTCCCACATCCAGTCGCGCACCTCGACGAGGTACAGGAACGGGGTGATCGCGCCCAGCTCCATGAGCCCCGCGCCCATGGCCGTGAGGTGGTCGGTGATGCGCGACAGCTCCGCCATGTAGGTGCGGATGAGGTCGCAGCGCTCGGTGACCTGGGCCCCGAACAGCTTCTCGACGGTGCCGCACCACGCGAAGTTGTTGATGAGCGGGCTGCAGTAGTTGAGCCGGTCGGTGTACGGGATCGCCTGGTGGTAGGTGTGCGCCTCGCACTCCTTCTCGAAGCCCCGGTGCAGGTACCCGGGCATGACGTCCACGCCGACGATGGTCTCGCCGTCGAGCTCCACGACCATGCGGATGGTGCCGTGCATCGCGGGGTGGGACGGCCCGATGTTCAGGACCGTGCGCGAGGAGAGGTCCGTGTCCTCCCCCTCGGGGTAGATGCGGTGCAGCCGGACATCGCCCGGCAGCTCCACCAGCTCGCCGCCGAACGTGTAGCCGTAGTCGGGCTTGAACGGCTTGACGGTGTTGCTCAGGACGCTCATCGCGGGATCTCCGTGCCGTGGATGGGCAGCTCGATCCCCACCCGCGGGTGCAGCTTGTCGTCCGTCTCGCGCACGCCCTCGTAGCGCGCCACGAACAGGGGCTGCTCGTGCAGCTTGTCGTAGTCCTTGCGCAGGGGATGACCGACGAACTCGGGGTACAGCAGGATCCGGCGCAGGTCCGGGTGGTCCTCGAAGAGCACCCCGTACATGTCGAAGGTCTCGCGCTCGAGCCAGTTCGCTGCGCCGAACAGCGGCGTGAGGCTGGGCACGGTGGGCGCCTCCTCGGGCACGCGGCACTTGAGCCGCAGCCGGTGGTGCTCGGCGGTGCTGAAGAAGTGATCGACGACCTCGAAGCGGGGCTCCTCGTCCACGTAGTCCACCGCCGTGCTGTCCATCAGCATGTCGAAGGCCAGCCCCGGGGTCTGCATCAGGAAGGACGCCACCTCGAACCGATCCGCGGGGCGGATCAGGATGGTGTCGTCCCCATGCTGGCTGTGCCACGCGAGGATCTTGTCCCCGAGGCCCTGCAGGACCGCGGCCAGGACCGGACTCAGCGGGTGTGCGTCATTGCCGCTCATGCGCGACTCCACGAGGTGGGCGGCGCGGGGCGCCGACCGGGGTGCTCAGTAGGCGATGTGTCGGGAGGCCTGGATCTTCTCCTGGAGCTTCACCAGGGCGTCCAGCACTGTCTCGGGGCGCGGTGGACAGCCCGGGATGTACACATCCACGGGGACGATCTTGTCGGCGCCGGGGACCGAGGTGTAGTTCTGGTAGAAGCCACCAGATACGGCGCAGGCGCCGAAGGCGATGACCCACTTCGGCTCGCACATCTGGTCGTAGACCGTGCGCAGGACGGGCGCCTGCTTGTGCACGATGGTGCCCACGATCATCAGCATGTCCGCCTGGCGCGGGGAGAACCGGGGCAGCGCGGCGCCGAACCGATCCGTGTCGTAGTGCGAGCCCGAGACCGCCATGAACTCCATGCCGCAGCAGGCGGTCACGAAGGGGTACTGGAACAGGCTGAACTTGCGCGCCCAGCCCAGCACGGCGTCCTTGCGGGTGGCCCAGATGTTGTTGGACAGGCCGGCCTTCTCGATGATGTCGTCGCCGCCGTAGTTCGACGGGATCAGGTTGCCCTTCCGCCCGTCACCGAGCTGGACCACCTTGTCGGGATCTAGTGCCATTCCAGGGCTCCCTTCCGCCAGGCGTAGGCGAGCCCCACCACGAGCGAGATCATGAACACGAGCAGCTCGACGAAGCCGAACAGGCCCAGCTCCCGGTGCAGCACGGCCCAGGGGTAGAGCAGCACGGTCTCCAGGTCGAACATCACGAAGAGGAGGGCGACCAGATAGAACTTGACCGCGGTGCGGCGGCGGTTGTCGGTCTGCAGGGGCGGCGAGCCGCACTCGAAGGGCTCGAGCATGATCGCGGGCATGTCCGCGGCTTTGCGCTTCGGCCCCAGCAGGGCGTTCAGGCCGAGCATCACCGCCATGAATCCCAGTGCCCCCAGGGTCACCATCAGGACGGGCAGGTACTGAGCGGTCATCTGATCTCCAGATGTTCCCGGTGGAACCGCCACCGTGCGCGACAGAGAGCCGGTTGGCTGCCTGTAGCGGCGCCCTTCTACATGCGCCTTCAGACCCCCGCAAGGCGCGAGGGGGGGGCGGTGCGACGATCCGCCGACAACGCCAGCCAGGCCGCGCCGACCGCGCCCGCGTCCGCACCCAGGGCGGCTGGGCGCAGGGGCAGGGCCCCCTCCAGGCAGGCGGGGATCGCGCGGCGCACGAGCTCTTCCTCGACCAGCCCCGCGAAGCGCGAAAAGGCCCCCGCGACGCCCCCCCCGATCACGATCGCGGCGGGCGAGAACAGATGCACGAGGGGCACGAGGCCGCCGGCGAGGTCCTGCACGAACCGGGCGATGGCTCGCTGCGCCCAGGGGCGGGACGCCTGGTCGGCGTCGAACACGTCCTCCGGACGCTCGGGGCGCAAGCCCGCGGGGTCCCTGTCGAATTCCTCCCGGGCCGTTCGGGTCAGACCCGGCCCCGACACGTAGGCCTCCAGGCAGCCCCGCCGGCCGCATCCGCACACCCGGCCCCCGGGGTGCAGCGGGATGTGACCGCCCTCGGCCCCGGCTCCCCGGGCTCCGGTGAGCAGCCGCCCCCCGACCAGGAAGCCCGAGCCGACCCCGGTGCCCAGGGTGAGCATGGCGACGTCGGTCAGGCCCGCCGCGGCGCCGACCCACACCTCGCCGAGCAGCGCGACGTTGGCGTCGTTCTCGGTGACCACGGGCCGCCCCAGGAGCTTGGACAGCCGCGCCGCCACCGGCACGTCCTCCCACCCCGGGAAGTTGGGGGACTGGCGCAGCAGGCCCGTGGTCTGATCGTGGAACCCCGGGATCCCGGCCCCCACCGGCAGCGGGCCCGCCGCGGTGCCCCACAGCCGGCCCACGAGGCCCGCGATGTGCTCCTCCACCGCCTCGATCCGGCGCTCCGAAACCCCGTGAAGGGGGACGTACGCGCGGTCGAGCACGGCGCCAGCAGGGTCCACGACGACCCCGTTGATCCCGTGTCCTCCGACATCCAGACCGATGGCGACTGCTGACATGGCCGGAGAGGGTACCGGAGCCGGTAGGCTGCGGGCGGACGGAGGGCTGCTGGTGCGAACACTCCCCTGGCTGGCGATGAGCGCGGCGCTGCTGGCGGCCAGCGGCTGCGTCAACAAGAGCCCGGTGATCACCCTGGGCCCGGACGTGCTGCGGCTCCCCGGGGGGGTGATGCGCACGGTGTCGGTGGACGTGGTGGATCCCGAGGGGGATCCCGTCGTCCTGACGGTCAGCGCGGATCGGGGCTTCGCGACCATCGAAGGGGCCGCTGTGCGCTACACCGCCCCCCAGGACGCCGGGGACGACAGCCTGCGGGTCCAGGCTCACGACGGCACCACCCAGAGCATCGCCACGCTGGTCGTCACGGTGGACGATCCGATGGGCTGGACCGAGCCCGAGCAGGTGGCGGACACGCCGGGCAACTCGAAGTCCCCTGCCCTGGCGGTGGGTCCGGGCGGCATCGTGCACATCGCCTGGCACGACTTCAGCGATGATCCGCCCACGATCCGGCACGCCGCCCTGACCGACGGCGGCTGGCAGACGAGCACGCTGGACCTGGGGCCAGACAAGGTGCTGCGGGCCCAGCTCGTCGCCGACGGCCCCACCCTGCACCTGCTCTGCGAGCGCTTCCTGGACGGCGGCTACGAGGTCCTGCATGCGTCGCTGGGGGATGGGACCTGGTCGGATGCCGAGGTCCTGGGCGCGGGGCGGAAGGCGTCCGGGGCGCTGTTCGATGGGGACCTGCACGTCGTGTGGTTCGGTGAGGACGACCTGCCCGAGCACGCCTGGCTCGGCCCCGACGGGTGGGTGCAGGAGGGCCTCGTCCCCCTCGTGGCCCCCTACATCAACCCCATCCGGCTGCAGCTGCTGGGCACAGCGGAGGGGCTCGAGCTGGGGATCCTGCTGTCACCGGGGGAGACCTCGTACGACATGAACGTGGTGCGGTGGACCGCGGCGGGGGGCTGGGAGGAGCCCGTGATCCTGTACGTGTCGCCGGAGCTGGGGGCCGAGGAGCCCGCCGGGGTCAGCGATCCGTCCGGCGCCGCCCGCTGGGTGTGGGCCGAGCAGGATCCGGCGGAGCTGTGGACCTACGACATCGTCACCATGGGCACGACCCCGGGCCTGGAGCCCGCGCGGGTGGGCCTGGAAGGGTTCAACGCCTCGCCCGCGGTCGCCGCCCCCAGCGAGCCGGGCCTTCAGCTGGTGTGGATCGGCGAGACCGAAGATCTGTACGTCGCCCGGCAGCCGTTCATGGACGAACCGACGCTGATCAGCGCCGCCAGCCGCGCCCCGGCGCTCGCCGCGGATCCCGACGGGTACCTGCACCTGACCTGGGTCGCGGACATCGCGGGCGTCGAGCAGATCCTGTACGCCACCACCCGCCCCCGGTAGCAAAGCGTCTAGGCTTGCGGCCGGTGATCCACGACATGTCCCAAGGCCCATGACCGTCAGTTTGCCGGTCCCTCCAACGTCGGGGCCATCGGGCCGGGTGCGACTGTTGGCGTTGCTCGCCCTCGTGCCGTGCACGTTGTCCTTGAGCCGCTTCGCAGATCCATCGTTCGCCGTCGATGACGCATGGATCTCGTTCCGCACCGCACGCACATGGCTGGAGCAGGGGGTGCTGACGTTCGATGGCTCGATGCCGCCGGTGGAGGGCGCGAGCAATTTCCTGTGGACGGTGCTCTCGGGGGTCTGGATCGCCGGTCTCCCGAGGGTCGACCCCATCGGACCAGCCCGCATCCTCGGGGCCCTCCTGCTGTTGTGGACGGTGTGGCGGGCGGCCCACCTGGCAGGGGCGGTCTCGGAGCGCCAGGGCGGGGACGGCCCAAGCGCAGCAGCGGTCACAGGGCTGCTCCTCGGAGCGTCGGGCTCCATGGCGTTCCACGCGCTGGGAGGCCTGGAGACAGCGCTCTGGGGAGCGTTGTTCATGGAAGCATGTGCCGCCATGGACCGCCTCCTGAGGGAGGGCCGGGGCGCGGTGCTTCTGGGGGTCCTCCTCGCGTTGCTCGGGGCCACGCGGCCCGAAGGCGTCCTCGTGGCAGGTCTCGTCTGCGGAGCGCTGCTCCTCCGAACGGAGACCCGAGCGGCCGGGATCCGGGCCGCCGCGCCCGTGGCCCTGGGAATCGGGGCGCTCGAGATCTTCAGGCTCCTCACCTACGGCTCCCTGGTCCCCAACACGTTCTTCGCGAAGCCGCCCAATCCCGTAGAAGGGGTGCAGTACGTCGGACGTGCGCTGCTCTACGGCTGTGGCGGGATCGGAGTCCTGCTCGCGGCGTTCTCCCCCAGGCGTGGCGCCCTGGCTCTCCTGGGCGTCATCGCAGCCGCGCTCACCGCGGGCACGCTCTGGTCGGGAGGAGACTGGATGTCCGGCGCTCGCAGACTCACTCTGCCGCTGCTGTGGCTCGCGGTGATCGCCGGAGTGGGTGTGGGCACCGCGCGCTCGGGGCGGCGGGTCCTCGCGCTGTTGGGCGTCGCCGCATGGCTGTGCGGCAACATCGCTGGGGCGGTGACGGGCTGGGACTCGATGCAGCAGGCTCCACGTCGCGCCGCGCTGGTCGCACGGGCCGCGATGGCGACCCCCGCCATAACAACCGTGGCCCTCGCGGATGTGGGTGTGTTCGGGTGGGAATTCGACCGGGCGGTGCTCGACCTCGTGGGGCTCACCGACTCCCACATCGCTGCGCTGCGAGGGACCCACGGCGCGAAGGATTGGGATGAGCAGTACTTTCGCGCGCGCTCGCCCGAACTCGTGCTCGTCCGGTCGGAGACACCCGTTCAAGATCCGTTGATGACCCAACCGGAGGTGGGAACGACCGAGCGCCCCGTCCTGTTCTCGATCCTCGACGGCGGCGGCTACCGCTATCACAGCACCGTGGACCTCGACCGGGACGTCGGGCGCTACCTGCTCATCTTCTCGCGCGACGATGTCACTCTGCCCGTCGACGTCTGGGGGCCGCGTGCGGCCAAGGACCTGCGCCAGCTTCTCGTGGAGCTCCAACTCCGCACCGAGCGAGGGCAGGTCCCGGACCCAGCACGCCCCCGGTAGGCTCTCGCCCACGCTGGAGCCCGAAGCGACTGGTTCGTGCTGCGGCCTTGCGTCCTGATCTCTGTGGAGAGGGCGCTCGGGCTGGTCCTGGCCCAGGAAGCTGCCCACGACAGTCCCGCCATGAACGACGGATACGTCTACAGCGAGTGGATCGACGGACGGGGCGACGGCCGACGGGCGGACCGCTACCTCACCGCGCGGTACCGCCACTCCACTTTGGAGCAGTGGCGGGAGCACATCGCGCAGGGTCGGGTGCTCATCGACGGCGCGCCTGCGGCGCTGACCCACGTGCTGCGCGCAGGGCAGGAGCTGCAGTGGCACCGGCCGCCCTGGGAGGAGCCCGCCGCGCCCCTGGACCTGCCGGTCCTCTACGACGACGGCGGCGTCTTGATCGTCGCCAAGCCCGCGGGCCTGCCCACGCTGCCGGGCGCCGGCTTCCTCGTGCACACCCTGCTGCACCAGGTGCGGCTCCTGGATCCCGACGCCTCCCCCATGCACCGGCTGGGGCGGTGGACGTCCGGCGCGGTGCTGTGCACCCGGACCCCCGCCGCTGGCGCCCACGTGGCGGCGCAGTTCGCGGCCCGGTCGATCCACAAGCGCTACCGGGCCCTCGCCTCGGGGGCGCCCGACCGGGAGCGTTTCGTGATCGACGTGCCCATCGGGCCCGTGCCCCACCCGCTGCTCGGCACGCTGCACGCCGCGACGCCTCGCGGCAAGAAGGCCTCCTCCGTGGCGACGGTGATCGAGCGCCGCGCCGACGCCTTCCTGTGTGATGTCGTCATCGCCACCGGGCGCCCCCACCAGATCCGGATCCACCTGGCGGCGGTGGGCCACCCCCTCGTGGGCGACCCGCTGTACGCCGTCGGGGGCCTGCCCTCCCCAAACGGCACCGCGCTGCCCGGAGATCCCGGCTACCACCTGCACGCCGCACAGATCGGCTTCGCGCACCCCGCCACCGGCGCGCGGGTGACGGTGCACGCGCCACCGCCCGCGATCCTCGCGCTGCGCTGAGGATCCAGGCAGCCCCGCGGGAGTACATTGCCGCCCATGTCCAGCTACACGACCCTACAGATCGAGCGGCACGGCCACCGGGGCGAGGTGATCCTCGACCGACCCGACAAGCTCAACGCCATCAGCCGCGCCATGTTCAAGGACCTCGGCAGTGCGTTCGCCGAGCTCGACGCGGATCCCGACATCTGGGTGGTGATCCTGCGCGGAAACGGGCGCATGTTCACCGCCGGCCTCGATCTCATCGACGCCATGAACCTGCTCGCCGGGCCGTCCGACCCGAACGCGAGCCAGGCCGTGCGATCCGAGCTGCTGTACCAGGTCATCCGGGACCTGCAGGCCTCGGTCAACGCCATCGCCCACTGCCGCAAGCCCACCATCGCCGCCGTGCACGGCCGGTGCATCGGGGGCGGCGTGGACATCGTCACCGCCTGCGACATCCGGGTGGCCAGCGCGGACGTGCAGTTCTCGGTGTTCGAGACGCGCATCGCCATCGTGGCGGACGTGGGCACCCTGCAGCGCCTGACCCCCATCGTGGGCAAGGGCATCGCCCGGGAGATGGCCTTCACGGGGGCCAACGTGGGGGCCGAGCGCGCCCTGCGTTGCGGCCTCGTCAACGCCATCCACGAGGACGCGGAGGCCCTGCTGGTGGGGGCCCGGGCCATGGCGGACAGCATCGCCGCCAACTCCCCCCTGGCGGTGCAGGGCACCAAGCGGGTGATGGACTGGAGCGACGCGCACGGGGTGGAGGCGGGCCTGGAGTTCGTGGCCCACTGGAACGCCTCCCGCCTGCAGAGCAACGACCTCGCCGAGGCCCTGACCGCCTTCATGGAGAAGCGCGCCGGCGTGTACGAGGGGCGGTAGCGACGCCGCTGGTATCATCGCCGCGACATGCCCGGCCCCCTGAGCTTCACCAAGCTGCCGTCCAACGACCCGCTGCACCGGGCGCTGTCCAAGATCGGTGAGCTGTACACCGCCACCAACTTCATGACGTGGTGGGACGCCCGGGCCTTCGCCGTGGACGGACCGGGTGTGCAGGAGTGGGATCCGGCGAAGCGCGAGCACATCGCGCTGCTCGCCGCGTTCACCGACGAGCACGTGCTCCCGAACTACCGATCCGGCCGCCAGCTGTTCGCCGATCACGTCGCGAAGGTGGGCCGCATCGGGTGGGGCGACGTGCGCGAGGGCCTGCTCGACGCCCTCAAGCACCACCCCACGGCGGGGGGCACCCGCCCCGGCACCGCCGCCGGCCAGTTCTCGCCCCACGCCTTCATGCTGCTCGACATCGTCGAGGACCAGGTCGCCACGGCCCTGGGCGTGGACTCGGGACGATCCCTGAAGGACGCAGGACCGGACGCGCTGCGGTGCGCCCGGCTGCGACCGAAGGAGGGCTCCGCCTTCGAGGGCACGATGTACCAGCACCTGTTCCTGGTGTTCTCGCCGCGCTCGTGCCGCTTGATCTGGTTCGATCTGGGCGGCCAGGGGTAGGTGGTCGACCGCCAGTACAGGCTCCAGGACCTCACCCGCGCCCGGGAGATCCTCGCTGTGCTGGTGCGCCACGGGTTCGGCCAGGTCGTCTCGGGCCTGCCCCTGCACCGGATCCCGGGGCTCGGCAACATCAAGGCGGAGGGGCACATCGGCGAGGACCTGCCGGCGCCGGAGCGCGCGGCGCGGGCCATGGAGGATTTGGGCCCCGCCTTCGTCAAGCTCGGGCAGATGCTCTCCACCCGGCCCGACCTGCTCCCTGAGGAGTGGGTGCTCGCGTTCGCGCGGCTGCAGGACCACGTGCCTCCGTTTCCGGGAGCGGAGGCGCGAGCGGTGATCGAGAGCCAGCTCGGCGCTCCCGTGGAGGACCTGTTCGCCGAGTTCAGCGAGGAGCCGGTGGCCTCGGCCTCCATCGCCCAGGTGCACCGCGCCAAGACCCACGAAGGCCGGTCCCTGGCGGTCAAGGTGCAGCGGCCCGGCATCGAAGCGCAGCTGCGCTCGGACCTGAACATCCTGTACGTGCTGGCGGGCTGGCTGGAGGACCAGATCGACCTTGGGATCTACACCCCCCAGGCCGTGGTCGAGGCCTTTGACCGCGCCCTGACCGCGGAGGCCGACTTCAACCTCGAAGCGGCGAGCGGGGAGCAGCTGGGGGAGGCCCTGGCGGGGGTCGCGGGGGTGTCGGTGCCGCGGATCGTGCGTTCGCTCACCAGCCGGCGCGTGATGACCATGGAGTGGGTGGACGGGCGCAACCTGGGCGAGATCGAGCAGACCCGGGCGGACCCACAGCGGGTGCTCGCCGCGCTCATCGACGCGACCTACACGCAGATCTTCACCCACGGCCTGTTCCACGGCGATCCGCACCCCGGAAACCTGTTCGTCGACGACGACTCCACGCTGCACTACCTCGACTTCGGCCTGGTCGGCCGGATCACGCCGGAGATGCGCGACACGCTGATGGCGCTGTTCGTCGCGGTGATGTTCAAGGACGCCGACGGCCTCGCGCGCACGCTGTATCGGGCGGGCAGCGCCGAGGGCCGGGTGAACCTGCGGGAGCTGTCGGCGCAGATCGAGACCCTGCTGAGCCGATACGGCGAGCTCGCCTACGACCAGCAGGACACGGGGCGGATCGCGATGGAGGTCATCACCCTGGCCAAGAGCCACGGCCTGAAGCTGCCCGAGGAGTACGCAGTGCTCGCCCGGGCGATGGCGACCATCGACGGGATCTCACGCCAGATCGTGCCGGACTTCGACATCTGGAACGCGGTGAAGCCCTACGCCACGCGGCTCGCCGCCGAGCGCCTCGATCCCGAAGCGTGGGGCGGCGAGCTCCTGCGGTCCGGCCTGTCCACGGCGACGCTCTTGAGGGACCTGCCCACCCAGCTCGACCAGCTCCTGCTGGATCTGGAGCGGGGCACGTTCCAGCTCACCGCCGAGACCCCGGCCATCGACCGGCTGAACGACACGATCGACCGCCTGGGGCGCGCCATGGTGTTCGGCCTGGGGGTCTCGGCCTTCCTGGTGTCGGCCGCCATCATGACCGCGGTCCTCGTGTTCCACTCGGGCGAGCCCCTGGGCTTCAGCGAGCTGCTCACCGCGACCGGGGTGGCCGTCTCCCTGCTGGCCGCGTCCGGCCTTCTCTCCATGTTGATCTGGAACCTCTTCCTGGCCCACCGGATCCGGGCGGTGCGGTGGAGCCGGTTCGCCGGGTTCATCCCCGGGTTCCGCCGGCGCCCGCCGGACCGGGATCCGCCTGACGGGGCATGAGCAGCACCGCTGGACTCGCCTGATCGCGCGCTGGTAGCATCGCCACGGTTCGGGCACCCGGATCAGAATCCCCCTCCACCGGATCCCCATGAGCACCACGACCGACAGCATCAGCGTCCAGGCCGCCAAGGAGCATCCGATCCCCCAGTACGCGGTGGGTCAGGTCCTCGGTGGCAAGTACGAGGTCATCGCCAAGATCGGCGAAGGGCTCCTCGGCGCCGTCTACAAGGTCAAGCACCGGACCACGCAGGCCGTGCTGGCGCTCAAGATCCTGCGGCCCCAGCTCGTGGCCCCAGGGGTGGACGTGGACACGTTCAACCACCTCCTGCAGGGCACCAAGCAGCTCAAGCACCCGGGCGTGGTGCACGCCCACGACGCAGGCGAGCACGAAGGCACCCTGTTCTTCACGATGGATCTGGTCGAGGGCAAGACCGTCCGCGACCTGATGGACGAGTACAAGCAGAAGGGCCAGGACGTCAGCGATCGCGACCTGCGCGACATCCTCGTGGGCACCCTGGACGTGCTCCAGGAGGCGCACAAGGTGATGCTGCATCGGGACTTGAAGCCCGAGAACATCTTCCTGCTGCCCAAGCCGCAGGGCGGCCACACGGTGCGGCTCGCGGACTTCAGCATCGCCCAGCTCATCAGCCCGACCATCTTCAGCGACGCCGGACTCAACCGCGAGGGCGCCTTCTACATGGCGCCCGAGATGAGCGAGTTTCGCGACAAGGCCGAGGCCAACGCCGACCTGTACTCGCTGGGCGCGATCTTCTACGAGCTGCTCCTTGGCACGCCGCCTGCGGGCCAGTACGAGCTGCCCTCCGCCCTGCGCCCCGACATCAACCGCAAGGTCGATGACATCATCGAGATCGCCCTGGCCCCCAACCCCCAGGACCGGTTCCAGAACGCCGACGACATGCTGGCCGCGGTGAACCAGGCGTTCAGCGACCTGCACGGCGGGAGCACCGCCAGCCTCGCCCGCACCCTGGCCCTGCTCGCGGTCCTGGCCATCGTGCTCGGCGCGGCGGCGGTCTACTTCCGGTCCCAGAAGCCCACCGCCGATGAGCTGAATCAGGCGCGCATCGACATGCGCGACGCGCTGCGCGAGCAGGTCAAGTCCGCCAACGCCAACCCCCAGCCGGCGCCCGCGGTGGCGGAGGGCTCCCGCGACGGGATGACGTGGATCCCCGGCGGCACCTACATCGCCGGCCGGTTCGCCAGCTTCTACGAGCTCGGGCTCGGCGGCGAGGGCGGCGAGCGCGACCAGGCCGTGATCGAGGTCAAGGGCTTCTGGATCGACACGAAGGAAGCCCACTACCGCCCCTCGGAGCCCAGCGAAGGTGACAGTGAGGAGCAGGCCGCGGAGAAGGCGGCCCGCAACCAGTTCGCCTACGAGCCCATCCGCGACGTCACGTGGGCCGAGGCGAAGGGCGAGTGCGAGCGTCAGGGCCACCGGCTCTGCACCGAGGACGAGTGGGAGAAGGCCTGCAAGGGCCCCGAGAACTGGCTGTACACCTACGGCGACACGTTCGAGGACCAGAAGTGCCCCCGCAGCGGCTACTTCCCCCCGCCCTACAAGGTCAACCAGTTCCCCCTGTGCACCAGCCATGCCGGCGTGTGGGGCCTGAGCGGCGGCCTCATGGAGTGGACGTCCACGGTGCAAGGCAACAACTACGTCGTGAAGGGCGGGGCCATCGGCAACGCGGCAGCGGAGCTCAAGGGCACCCGCTGCGCCGGTCGGTCCGACCGGGCCGAGAACTTCTCGCAGCAGCACCTCGGCTTCCGCTGCTGCGCGGACTGAGCCACCGCCGAGTCAGCGGCGCGTGACCTCTTCGTCGAGGGCCGCGAACGGGCCCCCGGAGGTGTCGAGCGGGCGCTCCTTGAGCTCCCGCAGGATCAGCCCGTACACGTAGGGGTCCTCCACCAGGCCCATGTGGCCCAGGCGCGTGACGGCCACGTTGCGCACGTCCTCGCCGTCCCCCGGCGTCAGCACCGAGCGCTCCCACGTACACACCAGATCGTGCTTGCTGTACACGCTGACGAGCCGCACGTGGGCCGGGAAGGTGCCGCGCTTGAGGTCCTGCACGAACGGGCTGACGGGGAACAGCTGCCACAGCGCCCGCGACACGAACAGCAGACCGAGCCCGGCGCCCACCGCGGCCATGCCGGTGCCGTGGTGCGGCGATCCCAGGGTGATGACGGTGCGCGCGTAGTCGGCTCCGCCCTGCTCCTGCACGAGGTAGCGCGCGATGAGCCCCCCCATGGAGTGGCCGATGATGTGCAGGTCGCGCGCCCCGGTGCGCTCGAGCAGGCGCCGCACCTTCAGGTCGATCATGTTGGCGAGGGTGGGGATGGAGCGGGTGTTGAAGTTGTTGAGCAGCCCGCCCATGTGGAACGACACGACCCGATAGCCGTCGGCCCGCAGCCGCTCCTCGAGCGTCGCCATGGCCTGGCGGGTCTGGAAGAAGCCCTGGATGAGCAGGACGGCCTCGCCCCCCGGCTCGCCGAAGTCGTCCCTGCGCTCGCTGACGTCGCCCACGTAGTAGCGCAGCGCGCCGACGTTGCCAGCGACGGCGTTGGTGATGCCCCGAGCCACGCGCCCGGGCAGAGTGTCCTTCAGACCCGCCATGCCCTGCATTCTGAGGGTCCGGACGGCTGTTGCAAAGGCGACCGTCGCTCTGCATCATCGGTCCGCCGCAGCACGTGGCTGGAGCCTGCACCCCGATGTCCATGGATCGCTACAAAGAAGCAGGCGTGGACATCGAGGCCGGCGCCCGTCTCGTCGACCGGATCAGCCCGCTGGCCAAGGCCACCTCCCGCAAGGAGGTCCTGGGCGGACTCGGGCACTTCGGGGCCATGTGGCACATCCCCGCCGGGCGGTTCCAGGATCTGGTCCTCGTGTCGGGCACCGACGGCGTCGGCACCAAGGTCAAGGTGGCGCAGGCCGCCGGCCGGCACGACACCATCGGCATCGATCTGGTCGCGATGTGCGTCAACGACGTCATCTGTACGGGGGCCGAGCCCTTCTTCTTCCTCGACTACTTCGCGTGCGGAGCCCTGGACGAGGACGTCGCGGCCGCGGTGATCGGCTCCATCGCGCAGGGGTGCCGCCTCGCCGGCGCCGCGCTGGTGGGCGGCGAGACCGCCGAGATGCCCGGCGTGTACGCCGACGGCGTCTACGACCTCGCGGGGTTCTGCGTGGGCGGCGTGGAGCGCGCCGACGTCATCGAGACGTCCCGGGTGCGCCTGGGCATGACCGCCATCGGGCTGGCCAGCTCGGGCTTGCACTCCAACGGCTACAGCCTCGCGCGCAAGATCGTCTTCGAGGAGATGGGGCTCGCCCTCACCGACCCCTTCCCGGGGGCCGGGCACGACGTGGCGACCGAGCTGCTCATCCCCACGCGGATCTACGTGCGCTCCGTGCTCCGGCTGATCAAGGAGCACACGGTGGGCGGGATCTGCCACATGACCGGCGGCGGCTTCTTCGAGAACCTGCCCCGGGTGCTGCCGGCGGGCGCCGCGCTGCGGGTGGATCGTTCGACCTGGACGCTGCCGAACGTGTTCGCGGTGCTGCAGCAGCAAGGCGGCCTGAGCGATGTCGAGCTGCTGCGCACGTTCAACAGCGGGCTCGGCATGGTCGTGCTGGTGGAGGCCGACGAGGCCGACGCGGCCTGCGACCTGCTGACGGCCCTGGGCGAGGAGCCGAGCATCATCGGCGAGGTGGTCAACCGGAAGAGCGCGCAGGCGCCCCAGGTGCTGTTCGCGTGACCCGCAAGGAGCCCCGCGTCGCGATCCTGATCAGCGGACGCGGCTCCAACATGACCGCGATCCTGGACGCCGCGCAGCGAGGGCAGTGGCCCTGCACCTTCGCCCTGGTGTTGTCGAACAAGGAGTCCGCGGCGGGTCTGGTGTCGGCCCGGGAGCGCGGGATCTCCACGGCGGTGGTGGACCATCGGCCCTACGGCCGGGCCCGGCGCGCGGAGTACGACGCGGCCCTCGTCGCCGTCCTGCAGGAGCACCGCGTCGACTGGGTGGTGCTGGCCGGGTTCATGCGGATCCTGTCGTCGGTCTTCACCGAGGCTTTCAGCGGCCGGATCCTGAACATCCATCCGTCGCTGCTCCCGCTGTACCCGGGCCTGCACACACACCAGCGGGCGTTGGACGCCGGCGACCTGGAGCACGGCTGCACGGTGCACCTGGTGGACGCGAGCCTGGACGGCGGACCGATCCTCGCCCAGGCCCGGGTGCCGATCCTTCCCGGTGACACCGCCGACACGCTGTCGGATCGGGTGCTCGTGCAGGAGCATCGGCTGTACCCTGCGGTGGTGCGCGCAGCGGTCGGCGGAGACCTCGCCCGCGCCTTCCCCGCATCCACACAGCCCCAGCCAGCACGGAGCGCTCGGTGATCAGCCGCAACTACGAGGTCCTCGTCGTCGACCCATCGCCAGGGGCGCTGATCGCGGCGACGCTGCTCGCCCGGGAAGGGCACTCCGTGCTCGTCCTGGACGATGTGGGTCCCGCCACGGCCGCGGGGGGCTTCCGCTTTCTTCGACACCAGCCGCCCATCTCCGGGTTCGGCCACGGGCTGCTGCTCCGGCGTTCCCTCAAGGCGCTGAAGTTTCATCCCCACGAGCTGCAGGCGGTGCGCACCGGCGCCCCCGGCCTGCAGGTGGTCAGCGGACGGCGCCGCCTGGACCTGCCCACGAACGAAGCCGAGCTGGCCTCGGAGCTGCATCGCGAGTACCCGCGGGACGCCGCCGCGCTGCTCGACGTCATCCGCCGCTGCCGTCAGTCCGCGGGCTCGTTCGCCGACGCGCTCGACCGGGCGGTGGAGGAGGCAGGCCAGCCGGGCTTCCTGCAGCAGGTCGGCCTCGCCCGACCGGCCTGGAACCCTCCCCTTCCACCCGACGATGTGCCGACGTGGGGCGAGTTCCTCGATGGCACCGACCTGAGCCCCGAGGCCCGCACGCTGCTGCGCGGGGTGATGCGCCCGTTCTGCCTGCTGGACGTGGTCGAGGATCTGCCCCTGCCGGTGGCCGGGATCCAGCTCATCGCGGCCCTGGACGGGGCGTACGCCGACCCCTCCGAGGAGCACGCCCTGCTCGCCCTGCTCACCCGTCGGGTCAAGGCCATGCGGGTGGACGTGCTGCCCGAGCGGCTCACGGGCCTGCTCGGCAACCGGCGCCGCATCGACGCAGCGACGTTTCAAGGCAAGGACGAAGAGATGCCCGTGTCGTGGGTGGTGACGGGCGGTGACCCCGAGGGCCTGCTGGACCTGCTGCCCGGCAACCCGCGGGCCTACGACAAGGTGCTCAGTCGGGTCGCGCCGTCCCACTTCCGCTACAGCATCTACCTGGGGGTGGCCAGCGAGGTGGTGCCGCCTGACCTCGCGGAGCACTGCATCCTGCTCGGTGAGGGCGACGTCGAAGACCCCGCGGGCTGCATCCTGATGTCATCGACGTCCGAAGGCAGCCCCCTGGCGCCCGAGGGTCGCCGCTCGATCACGCTGTCGACGCTGCTGCCCTACCCCGAGGAGCGGGACCTGCCCACCAACCTGGACGCCGTCGCGGGCACCATGCTCGACCGGGTCAAGTGGCTGATGCCGTGGTTGGAGCGCTTCCTGGAGGTCGTGCAGATCCCCACGGACGTCGAGCCCACGGACGGATCCCCCATCGCCGTGGACCTGCGACCGGCGGCCTACACGCCGGCCATCGCGCCGGCGGACGACCCAGTATCGGCGGGCCTGGGGGTGCAGATGCCCCACAAGAACCTGTTCTGCGCCGGTCCGGCGGCCTTCCCCGCGCTGGGGCTCGGCGGCGAGGCCCTGGCGGGCCGGCTCGTGGAGCGTCTGGCCCTGTCCGGCAAGCGCTGAGGTCGCGGACTACTGGGGCGCCTGGCGCTCCACGCTGATCACGCCCTGCAGCCGCTCGATCCCGCGCATCACGTTGCGGAGCTGGTTGGTGTCGTTGACCGCCACCTCCAGCGTGATGTGCCCGCGCTCCTCCCCCGTGGTCCGGGCCTCGGCGCGCGTGATGTTCACGTTCATCTTGCCGATGGTCTTGCTGAGGTCGGCGAGCATCATCGGGCGATCCACGGTGACGATGCTGATCTGCGCGGCGTGGGGGATCTTCGTCTCGGCGTCCCACTCGACGTCCACCCGGCGCTCCCGGGGCAACACCAGGGCCTGCCTGCAGTCGGAGCGATGCACGGTGATCCCGCGGCCCCGGGTGATGAAGCCCATGACCTGGTCGCCGGGGAGCGGGCGGCAGCACTTGCTGAACGTGGTGAGCATGCCGTCCATGCCGTTGATCTTCACCGGCGAGCCGGCGCGACGGCTGATCTTGCGGAACAGGTCCGTGATGGTGCTCAGGGCGTTGGCGGGCTCCTCCTCCGCCTCGGCCTTCGCCTTCGCCTTCTCCAGCAGATCCGCGTCCACGTACAGCGGCAGGATCTTGTCCAGGCTGAGCCGGCCGTACCCGATCTCCGCGAGGATCTCGTCGGTGTGGCGCTTGCCGTTGGCCTCCAGGGCGGCGCGCAGCCCGTCCGCCTTCAAGATGGCCTTGAGGCTGCTCTTGTGGCGGCGCAGCTCCTGATCGAGCACCGAGCGCCCCAGCTCGATGGCGCGGACCCGCTCCTCCTTGCGCAGGTACTGCCGGATCTTGGACAGCGCCCGGCTGGTGCGGGCGGAGGTCAGCCAGTCGTTGTTGGGGTGCTGATCGGGGCGGGTGCTGATCTCGAGCGTGTCGCCCGAGCGAAGCTTGTAGTTGAGCCTCACCATCCGGCCGTTGACCCGCGCTCCGGTGCAGTGGTGACCGACCTCGGTGTGGATCGCGTAGGCGAAGTCCAGCGGCGTGGCGCCGGCGGGGAACCAGCGAACGTCGCCGCGGGGGGTGTAGACGTAGACCTGATCGGCGTACAGATCGACCTTGAGCACGTCGAGGAACTCGCGGCTGTCCTCGATGTCCTCGGCCCACTGCAGCAGCTGCCGGATCTTCGTGTACTTCTCGATCTCCTCCTTCTTGAGGGCGAGCCGGCCTTCCTTGTACTTCCAGTGGGCCGCGATGCCGATCTCGCCGAAGCTGTGCATGCCCCGCGTACGGATCTGGACCTCGATGCGCTGGCCCTCCGGTCCGAGCACCGTCGTGTGCAGGCTCTGGTAGCCGTTGGCCTTGGGCTGGGCGACGTAGTCCTTGAACCGCTCGCTCAGCGGGGCCCACAGTCCGTGCACGAGGCCCAGGGCGCCGTAGCACTCCGAGATGTTGTCCACGACGATGCGGAACGCGATCAGGTCGTGCACCTCATCGAACGTGAGGTGCTTGGACTGCATCTTCTGCCAGATCGACCACAGCCGCTTGACCCGACCCGAGACCGTCGCCTCGGGCATGTGGGGGGCCAGGGACCGGGACAGCCGCTCGTTGACCTGCTCGATGTACTTGTCGAAGTAGGGCGCCCGCGCCGCCACCTGGGCCTGCAGGTCCTCGTAGGCCTGGGGGCGCAGGTACTTGAAGCAGAGGTCCTCGAGCTCCCCCATGATGGTGACGATGCCCAGCCGGCTGGCGATGGGCGCGTACAGGTCCATCGTCTCCTGGGCGATGCGCACCCGCTTGTCGTCGCGCATGGCCTCCAGCGTGCGCATGTTGTGCAGCCGGTCGGCGAGCTTGACGAGGATGACCCGGATGTCCCGGGCCATGGCGAACACGAGCTTGCGGAAGTTCTCGGCCTGGTGCTCGTCGGGATTGCGGAAGTCGAGCTTGGCCAGCTTCGTGACGCCGTCGACCATCTTCGCGATGTCCGGCGAGAACGTCTCCGCGATCTCATCGAGGGTGGCGGGGGTGTCCTCCACCGTGTCGTGCAGGATGGCCACCGCGATGGTGTCCGTGTCCATGCGCAGGCCGGCGAGGATGTTGGCCACCTCCAGCGGATGGGCGAAGTACGGCTCGCCGGTCTTCCGCCGCTGACCCGCGTGGTACTTCGAGGCGAACACCCAGGCCTTCCGAACGACGCTGAGGTCCGCATCCGGCGCGTAGGTCCTAATCTGTTCGAGGATCGTGTCGAGCCGAATCATCGCGTTCCGTCGCGAAGCACACCCATGCCTCGCACCTCTCCTAGATACGATCATCCTAACAACGGCGGATCCCTGCGGCTATGGGGCAGCGACCGGCCCGGTGTCCCAGACGGGGTCAGGCGGGCGGCGAGAGCCCCAGCGCACGGCACGTCGCGGGCGCGGTCCGGCGCAGGCGTTCGGCCCGCAGGATCGCCAGGACGTCCGCGGTGACGACCTCCAGCTCGTCGTTGATGACGACGTACTGAAACAGCGGCGCGTCCGACATTTCGGACCGGGCGACCCCCAGCCGGCGCGCGATCACGGCGTCGCTGTCGGTGCCGCGGCTGCGCAGCCGGCGCTCCAGCACCGAAAACGATGGAGGGAGCACGAACACGAACACCACGTCGGCGGACGTCGCGCGCACCTGGGCCGCGCCCTGCACGTCGATGTCCAGGACGACCACCGCGCCCCCCTGGGCGAGTTCCTCCACCTGGCCCCGGTGCGTTCCGTACAGGTTCCCGTGCACCACCGCGTGCTCCAGGAACTCGCCAGCGTGCAGCCGCTCCTGGAACTCCTCCGGATCCACGAAGAAGTAGTCCACGCCGTGCTGCTCGCGGACCCGGGGGGGCCGGGTGGTGTAGGACACCGAGAAGCGCAGCGCGTCGCCCAGGTGCGCGGCGAGGCGGCCGATCAGCGTGCTCTTGCCCGCTCCCGAGGGACCGCAGAGCACGACGACGAGCCCGGACAGGGCGGCAGGACGAGACGTGGAGGTCATCAGCTACTCGACGTTGGCGACCTGCTCGCGGATCTTCTCGATCTCGCTCTTGAGCTCGACGACCAAGGCCGCCAGGCGGGCGTCGTCGCTCTTGCTGCCGATGGTGTTGGCCTCCCGACCCATCTCCTGGACCAGGAACTCGAGCTTGCGGCCGACGGGCCCATCCGTGTCGAACAGCTCGTGCCCGTGGGCCACGTGGCCCCGCAGCCGGGTGATCTCCTCGGCGATGACGGCGCGGGCGGCGAGGAGCGCGGCCTCCTGGACGAGGCGCGCAGGATCCACGTCCTGGTCCTCCAACAGCTCCGCGAGCCGCTTGAGGAGGCGCGCCTGGAACAGCGCCGGCTGCTCCTGCGCGAGCTCGGCGATCTGCTCCGTGAGGGCACCGACCTGATCCACCCGGGCGCGCAGGACCTCCGCCAGCCGGGCGCCTTCGCTGCCGCGCATGGTGTTCAGGGACTCCAGCGCGCGGGTCAGGGCGAGCAGGACGGCCTCGGATTCGCGATCCGAGTCGACGTCCGGCTCGCTGATCTGCAGGACCCCGGGCAACCGAAGCAGATCCGCGAGGCTCAAGCTGGTGTCGTAGCCCTTCCCTGGAAGGCGCCCAGCCTGCTCGATGATGCTCGCCACCAGGTCCTCGTCGATCCGGACCTGCTGCGCCGCCGCACCCGACGCGTCCCTGTGCACGAAGATCTCGAGGCGGCCGCGGGCGACCGCGTCCTTCGCGCAGCGCACGATCTCGCGCTCCAGAGGCATCCAGGCCCTGGGCAGCTTGACCTGCACGTCAACGAAGCGATGGTTCACCGCGCGGATCTCCACGGCCACCCGAAGGTCGCCGTGTTCGCTCTCGCCGCGGCCGTAGCCGGTCATGGACAGGGTCTGGCTCATTGCGCGCGGAGTCTATCGCACGGGACTCAGGGTTCGATGAGCCCAGCGAGCATCTGGACCAGACGGGCCGCGGAGTCGGCGGGACTCTGGCGCTGCTGGGCCACCGCCCGGGCCCCGTCCGCGAGCTCGTCGCGCCACCCATCGTCCTCGTACAGCTCCCGCAGGACCTGGGCGAGATCGGCGGGGTGCAGCTCCCGCGCATCGCCGGCGCGGCGCCCTCCCGCGGACAGGGGCAGGATCACTCCGCCGCGGCCGTCCACCAGCATGCTCTCGAAGCCCGGGAGGTCCGAGGTCACGGTCGGCACCCCGGCCGCCTGGGCTTCGAGGAGCGACACGGGCAGGCCGTCCCGGTCCCCATCCAGCGCGACGCGACAGGCCAGCGCGAAGGCGTGGAAGCGCCCCCGCAGCAGCAGGTCCTCGATGACCTCGACCGGCTCCGCCCCGCGAAACTCCACCTGCAGATGGTCGTTGCTCGCGGCCATGGCCGCCGCCGCCTGCCGGCGCAGGGCGAGCCCCTCGGCCCCGTCGCCGACGATCACCAGGTGCACGGAGAGGCTGTGCTGGGCCAGCAGCGCGCAGGCCCCGATGAGCAGATCGTGGCCCTTCTTCTCGACGAGGCGTCCGACGGTGAGGATCCGCAGGGGCCCCCTCGCCGCAGGCGGCGATGCCCGCTCCAGGGGCACCTGCACGGTGCACGGCATGAGGGCCACGCGCTCGGAGGGCAGGCCACTGCGCAGCAGGCGCTCGCGATGAAACGGCGTCACCGTCGTGACGTGGGCCGACTGGGACAGGATCCAGGGCAGATCGTCGGCGGGCACGAACAGGTCGCGGGCGTGCACCGCGATCGAGACCGGGATCCCCGCCAGCAGGCCGGCCACCACGGCGTAGCGGGCCGCCTCGGCCGCGTGGTGCACACGAAGCACGTCCACCGAGCGGCTGCGCAGGTACCTGGCGAGCCACAGCGCCCGACGCAGGTCCCGCGGTCGAGTCACCCCGTTCCAGTGGGCGCGGAGCATGGGCACCAGGGAGCTCCCCTCGAGCACGAAGCTGGCGTACACGGCCGCCACGGACGAGGGCCGCGGGACGAGCTTGACCGTCCGGTAGATCTCGGCGAACCGGGCGTGGCCTACGACGTTGGCCCGGTCCAGGGCGATCATCACGACCTCCGCGCCGGTCCCCCGCACCGCCATCGCCTCGTCGAGCACGAAGGTCTCCGACGGGGACGGCAGGTATCGGGACAGGTAGCCGACGCGCAGCGGGCGACTCATCCGGTGGACCTCCACGGTCGCCCGCCGATGGCAGCGAGCAGGTCGCCCCCGCGATCCGCCCAGCGGGGCCGATCTGCAGGATGCCCGCAATCGACGCTCCCTGCCTCGCGCACCGCCGCGGCCAACGCGTCCGGGTCCCCCGGCTCGTACAGGACCGCGGGTCCGCCGAGGGCTTGTATGCACGGCAGGCGGGGGGCCACCACGGGCAGCCCGGACCCGAGCCCGTCGACCACCTGCAGCGGGCACAGCCGGGTGCGGGTGGTCTCATCGTCCGGGTAGGGGGCCAGCCAGGTGGAGCAGCGGTCGAGCAGGGCGTCGCGGGCGGGTCCCCAGACCGGTCCCATCAGCTGGACCCGTTCGGTGAGCCCGGCCGCCGCCAGGCGCGCCGCCCACGCGGCGAGGCGAGCCCCCCCCTGGTCCCGGCCCGCGATCAGCAGCGTCGGCAGATCGTGGTGCCGCTCCCAGGCGGCGAGCACGTCGTCCATGCCGTCGCGCCGGTGCAGACCGAGGACGAGGACCGGGGCCGCAGGGTCACGAGCCGCCGCCCTGCGCGACGCTGCCGCTGGATCGAGCCCGCAGGCGTTGGGGAGCAGCAGGGCCCGGGACTCGCCTACTCCGGCGGCCCTCAGATCTGCGTACAGGCCCGGAGCGGGCGTCACGTGCAGGTCCGCGCGGGCGAGGGCGCGCCGGTGCACCGGATCGTTCGTCCGCGGCGCCACGTGCCACTCCATCACCACCGCGGACCAGGAGTCCGGCTGGGCCGCCGCCACCCGGGGATCGCGGCACAACAGGATCCCGCCCCGAAGGCGCCGCAGCGTCCACCGGAAGCGCAGGCCCGCGATGGGGGGCCGCGAGATCCGGGGCG
>CALAGR010000381.1 GCA_937891735.1 uncultured Pseudomonadota bacterium
CGTCTGCCCGGGCTTCTGCATGGCCGGCTGCAACCGCGCGGGCTGGGACGGCGCCGTCGATGTGCGCGGCCTGGAGCGCTGGGTCGCGGACGAGGCGCGCACCCTGACCGTCGAGCCGGAGGTCCCCGGACAGCGTCGGCGGCTGGCCGTGGTGGGCAGCGGGCCCGCGGGCCTCAGCGCCGCCTGGCAGCTCGCGCGCCGGGGCCACGAGGTGGTGCTCATCGAAGGCGAAGACGAGCTCGGGGGGGTGCTGCGGACCGGGATCCCCGCGTTCCGCCTGCCCCCCGACGTGCTGTCGGCCGAGATTCTGCGGGTGCTGCAGCTGGGCGTGCAGGCCCGCACCGGGGCCTTCATGGACGCCGCTGGCCTGCAGTCCCTGTCCGAGGAGTTCGACGGCGTGATCGTCGCCACCGGCCTGCAGCGCCTGCGCAGCCTGGACGCGAGCCCCGCGGACTGGGTGGAGCAGGGGATCTGGTTCCTCGGGGTGACCAAGGAGCGGCCCGACTTCGCGATCTCCGGCCACGTGGTGGTGCTGGGCGGCGGCAACACCGCCATCGACTGCGCCCGCACGGCGGTGCGGTGTGGCGCCGGCAAGGTCACGGTCGTGTATCGACGCAGTCGGGAGGAGATGCCCGCGATCCCCGAGGAAGTGGCTGAGGCGGCCGACGAAGGCGTGCACTTCCTCTTCCAGCGCGCGCCGCTGAACTTCGTGAGCGATGCGGACTACAAGGCCGTGCTGCTCGCCAGCGTCACCCTCGGCGAGCCCGATGAAGACGGCCGCCGGCGTCCCGTGATCGGGAACCACCGGGAGCGGCTGGTGTGCGACCGGGTGCTCCTCGCCCTGGGCCAGTCCGCCGACTCCACCCTGCTGCCGGACCGCTGGGAGCTGCGCGGCGAGCGGATGTTCGCAGACGGAGCGCCCCTGAACGTGTTCGTGTCGGGCGACGTCTCGACCCGCGAAGGCACCGTGGTGCACGCCATCGGAGACGGCCACCGGGTCGCCACGCTGACCCTGAGCGCGCTGGGCGAGCAGATCGCCGTGTTCAGCCGACCGCCCCTGACCGAGGCGGTGCCTCCCGCACGGATCCGCCGCTCCCACTTCGACGCGGCCTCTCCGGCGGAGCAGGAGCAGCTCGATCCGCAAGGCCGGGTCGCGTCCTTCGACGAGGTGAACCGCGGCCTGCCCGACACCGCCGAGGCCTGGCGATGCTTCTCCTGCGGCAGCTGCACGATGTGCGACACCTGCCTGGTGTACTGCCCCGAGGGGGTCGTGCGACGCCTCGCGGGGGGCTACGAGCTGGATCTGGACTACTGCAAGGGCTGCGGGATCTGTGTGACTGAGTGCCCGCGCGGCGCGATGGAGATGGTGAGCTCATGAGCATCCAGCTGATCACCGCCAACCACGCCTCGGCCCTGGCCGCGACCCTGGCGGGGCGGGCCAACCGCAACGCCCGGGGCTTCGGTGGGGGCGTGTACCCCATCACCCCCCAGACCGAGTGCATCGAGCTGCTGTGCAAGCAGACCTTCGACAAGGGCGCGGTGGCGCGGGTGGAGAGCGAGCACAGCGCGATGGCGGTGTGCATCGGCGTGGCCACGGCCGGGGCGCGGACCTTCACCGCGTCGTCCAGCAACGGCCTGGCCTACATGGTGGAGAACGTGTACGCCGCGGCGTTCGCGCGCCTCCCGGTCGTGATGATGGCGGTCAACCGGACCCTGGGGCCGCCCTGGAACATCTGGGCCGATCACGGCGACACGCTGATGCTCCGGGACGCGGGCTGGATCCAGATGTACTGCGAGGACAACCAGGAGGTGTTCGACTCGACGCTGCTGGCGTTCCGCCTCGCCGAGGACGCGCGGGTGCTCCTGCCCTGCATGGTGTGCCAGGACGCCTTCGTGCTCTCCCACACGATGATGCGCACGGACATGCCCACCCAGGACCAGGTGGACGCGTTCCTGCCGGATCTGGACCTGCCCCATCGCGTCGCCCAGACCCCCCGGGTCATCGGCGGCCTCGACTTCCCTCACGAGACCGAGGTGCACCGCCGCCAGTTCGCCGAGGCGATGTTCCGGGTGCCCGCCGTGTACGCCGAGGTGCAGGACGAGTTCGAAGCGCACTTCGGCCGGCGCCCCGCGGACCGGGTCGTCCCCTACATGCTGGAGGACGCGGACACCGTGCTCGTGTCCATGGGCACCACGGCAGCCACCGCCCGCGCCGCGGTGGACGTATTGCGGGCCCGGGGTCTCAAGGTGGGCTCGCTCCGGGTGCGCATGTACCGCCCGTTCCCGATGGACCTGCTGCGTCGCCACCTCGCGGGCCGCGCGCGCGTCGCGGTGGTGGACCGGGACCTGTCCCCGGGCTTCGGCGGGGTGCTGTGGGGCGAGCTGCTGGGCTCCGCGGACCGGGACTCCCTCGTCCAGAACTACCTCGTGGGTCTGGGCGGCGGCGACATCCGGCCCGAGCACCTGGTGGAGATCTTCGAGGACGTGCTCGGTCGAACCGAAGCCGGAGCCCCCGTCTTCAAGGAGGTGGGCTGATGGAAGAGCCCCTGCTGCATGGAATCGCCCAGACCGACCGGGACCGCGCCGAGGCGCTGCTGAGGCCGGGCAACACCAACTGCGGCGGCTGCGGCATGTCCGTCGGCCTGCAGATGTTGAGCCGCGCGGCCGCCAACGTGCCCATCCAGATGGTGATCCCGGCCTGCTGCGCCATCGTGACCGCCGGACCGTTTCCGTACTCCGCCTACGGCGCCCCGGTGGTGGCGACCACGTTCGCGTCCGCAGCGGCGGTGGCGACGGGGCTGGCCCAGGTGGCGGCGATGAACGGAGAGCCCACCCGGGTGATCTGCTGGGCTGGCGACGGCGGCACCTACGACATCGGGCTGGCCACCGTGTCCGCGACCGCCGAGCGCGGCGAGGACGTGCTGTACATCTGTTACGACAACGAGATCTACGGCAACACCGGCGGCCAGCGGTCCGGCGCCACGCCTCTGGGCGCGGTCACGACCACCACGCCCCTGGGCAAGGTGGTGCACAAGAAGGACATCCTGGGGATCATGGCCGCGCACCGGGTGCCCTACGCCGCGACCCTGTCCCTGGGCCACCCTGACGACGCCCTGCGCAAGCTGAAGCACGCGCTGACGCTGAAGGGGTTCCGCTTCCTGCACATCCTGGCCCCCTGCCCCACCGGCTGGAAGTCCGAGCCCGCCGACGGGATCGATCTGGTGCGCAGCGCGGTGCGCGCGGGGCTGTACCCCGTCTACGAGGTGTTCGACGGCGACCGGGTGGTCGTGAACGTCGAGCCGGAGCAGTCCGACGAGGCGCTGGCCGACTGGCTCACCCGCCAGGGCCGGTTCAAGGAGGACAGGGTCGACATGGTGGCGATCCGCGAGCAGATCGACCGCACCTGGCGCAGCCTGCGCCGGCTCGAGGCGCCCAGCGCGTAGGCCGCCAGGCGGGGCTCAGGCGGTCTTCATGGACAGCGAGATCCGCTTGCGCTCCAGATCGATGGACAGGACGGTCACCGAGACGCGCTGACCTGCGCGCGCCACCTCGTGGGGATCCCGCACGAAGCGGTCGGCGAGCTGGGACACGTGCACGAGCCCGTCCTGGTGCACGCCCACGTCCACGAACGCGCCGAACGACGTCACGTTGGTGACCACGCCCTCCAGGCGCATGCCCACCTGCAGATCGGCGACTTCGTTCACCCCGTCCTTGAATCGGGGGGCCTCGAACGCGCTGCGGGGATCCCGGCCGGGCTGGGCGAGCTCGGCGAGGATGTCCTTCAGGGTCGGCTCGCCGACGCCCTCGCCGACGTAGCGGGCCGGGTCGATGCGGGCGCAGAGGGCCGGATCCCCCACCAGCGCGCCCACCGGCACACCCAGATCCCGCGCCATGCGGCGCACCAGATCGTAGCGCTCGGGATGCACCGCGGAGTCGTCCAGCGGGTTGGCGGCGGAGCGGATCCGCAGGAAGCCCGCGGCCTGCTCGAAGGTCTTCGCGCCCAGCCCGGGCACCGCCATCAGCTCGCGCCGGGAGCCGAACGCGCCGGTGGTGTCACGCCGCTGCACGATGCGCCGCGCCAGGACGGGACCGATGCCGGACACGTGCTCGAGCAGGGGGGCGCTGGCGGTGTTGAGCTCGACGCCGACGTGGTTGACGCACTGGGCGACCCCCGCGCCGAGGCGCTCGGTGAGCAGCTTCTCGGGGATGTCGTGCTGGTACTGGCCCACGCCGAGGGAGCGCGGATCCACCTTGACCAGCTCCGAGAGCGGGTCCTGCAGGCGGCGGCCGATGGAGATGGCGCCGCGGATGGTCAGGTCGAGGTCCCCGAACTCCTCCCGGGCGATCTCGGAGGCGCTGTACACGCTCGCCCCCGCTTCGTTCACCGACACCACGAGCACGTCGGTGAGGCCCGCGTCCTTCAGGGCCTGGGTGGCGAAGGCGAGGGTCTCGCGTCCCGCGGTGCCGTTGCCCACCGCCACCGCCTGGGCCGCGTGCCGACGCACGAAGCCCACCAGCGCCTGCGCGGCGCGCTCGGTGTCGGACGTGGTGTGGGGGTTGACGGTGACGTGGCCCAACATCCGCCCCGTGGCGTCCAGGGCCGCGCACTTGCAGCCGCTGCGAAAGCCCGGATCGATGCCCACCACGGCGTGCCGTCCGAAGGGGGCGGACAGGAGCAGGTTGCGCAGGTTGGCGGCGAACACGGTGGCGGCCTCCTCGGCGGCCTGCTCGCGGATCCCGGCGCGCACCTCCTTGTCGATGGACGGCTTGAGCAGCCGCTTCCAGCCTTCGGCGATGGCCCCGCGGAGCTCCCCGGCCCAGGGAGACGACGGTCGAACCCGCATCACCCGCTCGATCTGGGCGGCCATGCGCTCCGCGTCGATCAGAACCTTGACCGACAGGGTTCCCTCGGCCTCCCCGCGCTCGATGGCGAGGGTGCGGTGGCCCGGGATCCGCCCCAGCGGCTGCTCGAAGTCGTAGTAGTCCTCGAAGCGGGTGCGGCGGCCCTCGGTGGTCTTCTTGACGGCCTTGCTGCCGAGCCGGGCGTGCCGGGCGGTGAGCTCCCGGGCGAGGCTGCGCACCGCGGCCCGCTCGGCCACCTCCTCGGCGACGATGTCCCGGGCCCCCGCGAGCGCCGCGGCGACGTCCGTGAC
>CALAGR010000382.1 GCA_937891735.1 uncultured Pseudomonadota bacterium
CACTTGATTGAGCGGATCGCATCCGATACCATACACGGTCTCGGTGGGATACACGCACAGGGCGCCTTGCCGCAGCAGGGCCAGGACGTCGACCAGGTGATCGCCCCCGAGGGGCCAGGGGAACGAACGCATCAGCGCGCGCTCCGCCGACGGGCCACCTCCGCTGCGAGTTCCTCGGACGCCGTCACGGCGCTCGCCCGCATGCCCGCCCGGTCCTCATCCAGCAACCGCGCGAGCCGCTCGTCGCTGACGGCCAGGATCTGGATCGCCAGGTAGGCCGCGTTGCGCGCCCCCACCGAGCCGATGGCCACCGTCGCGACGGGGATCCCGGGGGGCATCTGCACCGTGGCGAGCAGCGAGTCGAGCCCGTCCAGCGCGCCGTTGAGGGGCACCCCGATCACCGGCAGCGTGGTGGCCCCCGCGGCGGCCCCGGCGAGGTGCGCGGCGAGCCCCGCGGCGCAGATCAACACCTTGAAGCCCGCCTCCCGGGCCCCGGACACAAAGGCGTGGGTCTGCACCGGCGACCGGTGCGCCGAGGACACCTTCCACACGTAGTCCACGCCGAAGGCGTCCAGCACGTCGGCGCAGCGGCCCATCGTGTCCCGGTCGGACATGGAGCCCATGAGAATGGCGACAGACGGGGTGCTCATCAGGAGTCCTCGGAGTTGGAGATGGCGCGCCAGCCGATGTCTCGTCGGTACGAGGCGCCTTCCCACGAGATGGTCGAAACGGTCGCGTAGGCCGCCGCGCGGGCAGCGGCGAAGTCTGCACCGCGGGCGGTCACCCCCAGCACACGTCCCCCCGCCGTGAGCACCTGCTGCCCCTCGGCGCGGGTTCCAGCGTGGAACACCACCACGTCGTCGGTGTCGCCGGGGAGGCCGCGGATGGGCAGGCCCTTGGCGTAGCTGTCGGGGTACCCCCCCGCCACCATGACCACGCAGCACACGGCGCCGGCGTACCAGCGCGGCTCCGGCTGGCTGGCCAGCTCCCCGGCCGCGGTGGCGGCGAGGAGCGGGAGCAGGTCCGACTCCAGGCCCAGCATCAGCGGCTGGCACTCCGGGTCGCCGAAGCGGCAGTTGAACTCCACCACCCGAGGCCCCGACGGGGTCAGCATCAAGCCCGCGTACAGCAGCCCGTGGTACGGCATGCCGTCCTGCACGAGCCCCCGGGCGGCGGGTTCGAGGACCTCGGCCCGGATCCGGGCCAGCAGCGCCGCGTCCAGGGCCGGCACCGGCGTGTAGGCCCCCATGCCGCCGGTGTTGGGGCCCTCGTCCCCGTCGAAGCGTCGCTTGTGGTCCTGGGACGGGGCGAGGAGCACGACGGTGGTGCCGTCCACCAGGGCGAGCACGGTCGCCTCCTCCCCTTCCATGAACTCCTCGACCACGATCCGGTCCGCGGCGGCCCCGAAGCGTCGCTCCTGGGCCATGGCCCGCCCCGCCTCCACCGCTTCGGACCGGGTCATGCACACGATCACGCCCTTGCCCGCGGCCAGACCGTCGGCCTTGACCACCACCGGCACCGGGCACGTGGCGAGGTGGGCGAGCAGGGGGCCCGCCTCGGTGAACACGTGGTGGGCGGCGGTGGGGATGTGGTGCCGCGACATGAAGTCCTTGGCGAACGACTTGCTGCCCTCGAGCTGGCTGGCGGCGGCGCTGGGCCCGAACGTCGGCACCCCCACGGCCTGCAGGTGGTCCACCAGACCGTCCACGAGAGGCTTCTCCGGCCCCACCACGACCAGATCGATGCGGTGCTCCACGCACGCCGCGGCCACCGCGTCGCCGTCGGTCAGGTCCAGGGAGAGGTTGGCGCCGAGCTGCGCAGTGCCGGCGTTGCCCGGGGCACACAGGACCGCCTCACACAGCGAGGAGCGGGCGATCTTCCAGGCGAGGGCGTGCTCACGGCCGCCTCCGCCGAGGATCAGGACGCGCACGGAGCACCTCCAGTCAGGGAACCTGCCGACGCCAACGCGCTCACCCCTCCAGGGAGAACAGCGCGTGGCGCGGCGCGATGGCGCTCGGGTCGAGCTTGACGGCCTGGTCCAGGCTGGCCCGCGCGTCGTCGTCGCGGCCTGCCTTCGTCAGCGCCGCGGCCTGCCGGGTGAGGGACCACGCCGTCTTGCCGCCGTACGCCATGCCGCGCTCGAACGCCGCCACCGACTCGTCGAGCCGGTCCTTGGCGAGCAGCGCATCGGCGAGATAGACGTGGAACACGCCGACGTTGCGGGACACGTCCATGACGGCCTGGAACAGCGCGCTGGCCGCCGCCGCGTTGCCGCGCTGGTGCTCGATCAGGCCGCGGTAGAAGATCGCCGCGCCGTTGCGCTCGTCCTCGCTGATCGCCTTGCGCAGGTGGGTGTCGGCGAGGGCCATGTCCCCCGCGTGGAACCACGCGATGCCCACCGCGGCGTTGAGCTCCGGCGCGAAGGACCGCCCCTCCAGCGACTTGCCGAGTTCCTCAGCCACCGCCGAAGAGGACGGGACGGGAGCCCACATCTCGCCGTGGTCCCGGTCCCGCGCGTACTGCAGCGGGTCGTTCTTGATGTGCCCCAGCAGCGTCTTCGCGGCGGCGGTCGCGTCCCCCAGCCTGCTGTTGACGCCGGCCTGCCACAGCCAGGTCGGGGTGAAGGTGCGGTCCAGCTCGCGGCTGCGGGCGTACGCCTCCGACGCCTCCTGGGTGCGCCCCGCCAGCTCCGCGGCGTAGCCCTGGAAGAACAGGACACGCGCCAGCTGCGGCGCCTCCAGGCCCGAGTCCTCGGCCCGGGTGAAGATCGGCAGCGCGTCTCCGGGCTGGCCCGCGGCGATCATCCCCAACGCCTTCTGGAACAGCGCCGGCCCGTAGGCCTTGTCCTTCTTGAGGACCTCGTCCGCCACCTCGATGGCCCGGGCGGCGTCGCCCGACAGCCGCAGCGCCGCCGACAGGTGGGTGCCGATGCTCTTGAGCTCGGTGACCCGAAGCTCCATCTCCGTGTCGCTGTAAAGCGGCTGCAGCAGGCGGACGGCCAGGGTCGGGTTGGCCTGCACCTGGTAGGCCAGGACCGCGCGCTCGACGGAGGCCTCCTGCTCCTGGCCGTTGAGGGCGATCGCCTGGTCGTAGTGGCTGATCGCCTGGGGGTACTCGCCGATCGAGCGGTAGATCCCGGCCAGCTGCTTGTGGCTCGTGGCGCTCTGGGGGTCGGCGGCGAGCTTCTTGCCGTAGTCCTGTACCGCGCGGCTCAGGTGCCCCGCCGACTCCTCCGCCAGGGCCAGGGCGTACCAGACCTGGTGGAAGTTCGGATCCAGCTCCAGGGCCTTGTCGAAGTACGCCTGGACCTCGGGGGTCACGTCGGAGCCCCCGCCCATCGCCGCGATCCCGAGCAGGTAGTGCAGCGACGGGTCCTCGGGGCTCTTCTGGAGCGCGGCCTGGGCGTGGGTGCGCCCGGACTCGAAGTTGCCCGAGTAGATGTTGAACGCGGCGTGGCTGCGCTTGACGGCGGCCGGGTAGTTGTTCGCCGCGTCGGCCATCTGGAGCAGGTAGATGGACTGCCGCTGCAGATCGAGGCTCGCGTACCCGCTGCTCGCCAGCAGGCTGTACAGCTCGGCGAGGCTGGCCAGGGCCAGGGCGTTGTGCCGGTCGAGCACCACCGCCGCTTCGAGCTGGGTCCGGGCCTCGAGGAGGTTGGCGTAGTTGTCCCGGAGCATCAGGGTGCGCCCCCGGAGGAAGTACTCCATGGAGTTGCCCTCGATGCCCTTGTGCTGCTCCACCAGGGTCGTCACGAGGGCCAGGCCATCGGCCGACAGCGGCGTGGCCCGCTCCTTGTCCTGCCCGAGGCCGGAGACCTTGTCGGCCACCTGGTCCAGGGTGGCCTCCGGGATCACCAGCGCGCCCTTGCTGATGGCGGCCCACACCCCCAGCACCACCAGACCCAGCGCCACCACCGCGAAGCCCGCGGTCCCGAAGCGCCCCAGTGCCTCCTTGATGGGGCTGCGCCGTCGGAAGTCGATCTCGGAGGTGGGCTGCTGCCCCGTGTCGGCCGGCGAGTCGAAGTACTTGCCGAACTCCTCGTGCTGCCCGAACAACCGCCAGGCGCCGCCGATGTGGGCGATCTCCTCGTCGGTGTTGATCTTGCGCGCCCGGATCCAGTCGATGATCGTCTCGGTCGGGAAGGGCCCATAGACGTTGCTGTTGGCCTTGCGGATCATCCAGTCCGCGATGGGCTCGTTGCTCTCGGGCTGGTGATCCTCGATGGACGAGCCGCCCTGGTCCTGCCGGCAGCTGTCGCACACGGGGATCAGCTCCCCCTCGCGGGGCGTCATGCCGCAGCCGCAGTTGAAGCAGTAGACGCGACTCTCCGTCGCGGGCCCCCCCGCGGAGAAGCCGGTGTCGGTCACCCACTCCTCGGTGGCCGGCGTGTCACGGCCACAGGACGGACATACCGTCGTGGCCGCGCCGCGCGCGAAGGATGGTGCTTCGTGGTCGAAGCCGTGGCCACAGTGGATGCAACGGACCTGCATTGAGCCTCCCGGGGAGGTGCGCACGACGCACGCCTCCGCCCCTACAGGGGGAAGATGCTAGCACCCGCACGCCCTCGGGGCGGCCCCGGGCGGAGCGGAAGGGAGCGCAGCGCCCCGTCTAGTGCCGGAAGTGACGCGTGCCCGTGAACACCATGGCCAGCCCATGTTCGTCCGCCGCCCCGATCACCTCGTCGTCCCGAATCGACCCGCCGGGCTCGATGACCGCCGCGCAGCCGCTCGCCGCCGCCGCGTCCAGCCCATCCCGGAACGGGAAGAAGGCATCGGACGCGAGCACGCATCCGGCCGTGTCCAGGCCGGCCTTCCGGGCCTTCATCACGGCGAGCTCGGTGGCGTCCACCCGGCTCATCTGGCCCGCGCCGACGCCGATGGTGCGGGTGCCCTGGGTGAGCAGGATCGCGTTGGACTTGACGTGCTTGGCGACCCGCCAGGCGAAGTCCAGGCCGACGTGTTCCTCTTCGGTGGGCAGGCGCCTGGTCACCACGCGGCGCTCCTCGGGCCCCCCCTGGTCCCAGTCGGACACCAGGTAGCCGCCCGCGACCCGCTTGAGGTACCAGTCCCCCCGGCCGTGGTCGGACATGTCCGGGACCTGCAGGACCCGCAGGTTCTTCTTCCGGGCGAGCTTGACCGCCGCGTCCTCGTCGAACGCCGGCGCCAGGATCACCTCGAAGAAGTGCTTGCCCAGCCGCTCCGCGAGGGCGAGCGTGAACGGTCGGTTGATCGCCAGGATCCCGCCGAACGCCGACACCGGATCGCACGCCAGGGCGTGGTCGTACGCGGTCAACAGATCGTTGGCGCAGGCCACCCCGGCGGGGTTGGCGTGCTTGATGATCACGGCCGTGGGCGCCGAGAACTCCATGGCGATGGCGAGGGCCGCGTCCGCGTCGTTGATGTTGTTGTAGGACATCTCCTTGCCCTGGAGCTGCCGCGCCCGGGCCAGCGTCGGCCCCTTCCACCCCAGCTCGCCGTAGAACGCCGCCCGCTGGTGCGGGTTCTCGCCGTACCGCATGTCGGAGACCTTGCTCATGGGCACGTTGAGCCGGGGCGGGAACGGCTCGTCGGCGGGCTGCAACCAGGACGCGATGCCCGCGTCGTAGGCCGACACCCGGGCGAACGCCTCCCGGGCCAGCCGGGCGCGCATGGACGCGCTCACCGCGCCGTCGTGGTCCTCCAGCTCCATGCGCAAGGCGCCGTACTGGGCCGGTTCGATCACCACGGCGACCGCGGTGTGGTTCTTGGCCGCCGCCCGCAGCATCGTCGGGCCGCCGATGTCGATGTGCTCCAGGGCCCGGGCGAGATCGCACTCCGGGTCCGCGGTGACGGCCTCGAAGGGGTACAGGTTCACCACCACGAGGTCGATGGGGGGGATGCCGAGCTCCGCCGCCTCGTCGGCCTGGTCGTGGCGCCGGTACAGGATCGCGCCCTCGAGCTTGGGGTGCAGGGTCTTGACCCGCCCCGCGAAGATCTCCGGGTGCCCGGTGAACTCAGCCACGCTCGTCACGGGGATCCCCGCCTCGGCCAGGCAGCGCAGCGTGCCGCCGGTGGAGAGCAGCTCCACCCCGCGATCCGCCAGGTCCCGCGCCAGCTCGACGATGCCGGTCTTGTCCCAGACGGACAGCAGGGCCCGCCGGATGGTGATGTCGCTCATTGGATTCGAACTCCTGGAACCTGCGGTGATGAGGCCTCGTCGGCGGGGATCAGCAGCCCCCAGTGGGCGACGAGGAAGGTCTGCGGACCGATGACGGAGCCGGTGACCCACACCCGGCTGCCGTGCTCGTTCTTGAGCGAGGCCAGGGCCTCCCCCCGCAATGCGATGCGCGTGCCGGTGACCGTGTCTTCCAACTGGACCCCCGCCTGATCGACGACCATGCGGCCCACGAGCGGCCGCAGTCCGTCCCCCGCATCGACGATCTCGAACTCGCGGACCCGCACGGACGCGTCGCCGACAGGTCCCCGGATGCTCACGATCGCCCCCGGGATGCGCGTCAGCTGGTCCAGGAGCTGGCGCGGCCCGGCAAGGGTACGGATCCGGCCCCTCTCGTCCAGCGACAGGGCCCCCTCCGGGCCGGCGGGCAGGACCAGACCGGTGACATGGCTCGATCCGCGGGCTCCCGACACCGTGGCGCAGCCCAGGGGCGAGGCGAGGATCAGCAGCAGGAGCGCACGAAGGACGAACATCCGGCGGGAAGAGTACGTCGGGTTGTTCATCGAATGGACCGCCTGCCTGTTCCGTCTTGTAGTCATGTGGCGCGGTTGCGCTGGTACAGCCCCGGATGCACGCCTATTGTCGGCGTGCCCTGTGCTCCGGGCGACGCGCCTGCTGCGACCGTCCTTGGAGGTTTCGACGATGACCCCGACCCGCTCCCGACTGTTCCCGATCCCCGGCGCCGCCCTGGCCGCCGCGATCCTGTCCGTGTTCGTCGTGTGCGCCGCGCCGTCCGCGGAGGCCCACCGCACGATCACGATGTACGAGTACCAGGGGGCCCATCCGGTGCCCGAGCCCGTACAAGGGTGGTGCCTGGACGAAGGCCTGCACGTGCACAGCTACTACCTCGACCCCGATCAGTACGTGATCTACGAGGTGGACGGGGTCATCTACTACGTGGGCGACCCCATGCTGCGCGGCTGGAGCGGATCCCGGCACTGGTACTACGACCCCCACCCCCTGGGCCACATCGACCACCACTGGTGCGTGCTCGAGGGGCCGCACACCCACCTGTGGGAGCCCGTGTGGAGCCATCGGCACTACGGCAGCCGGGTGTGGGTCACCTACGACGGCTACTACTACTACGACGGCTACTACGACGGCTGGTACAGCTGGAGCTGGGACCGCTACTACACGCGGACCTGGGCCACGCACGTGCGGATCGTGAACAGCCACCGCCACAGCTACTCCTCGAGCCACCCCGTGTACGGCTACATGGACACGACCCGGGCGCGCCCGCGCTACTCCGGCCGCCACCGCCACAGCTCGGACCACAGCACGTCGCTGCCCCGGGACAGCGACGACCGCCGCTCCACGAGCAGCCGCCCCCGGGACGGCGATGACCGGGGGAGCAGCAGCGCCGGCAGCACCAGCTCGGCGGGCTCCCGCTCCGGCGCGGCCTCCGGCAGCGCCACCTGGGACGGCGGACGACAGGCCGGCAGCAGGAGCTACGACAGCAACAACGTCGAGCGTGACACCCGCTCGCACGACAGCAGCTCCACCAGCGACGCCCAGCGCGACGCGGCCCGCAGCCGCGCCTACGAGTCGAGCACCCGCGGCGCCTACTCGTCCCCCACCCGGTCCAGCTCGTCGTCGACCCGCTCGGGGTACGACTCGTCCACCTCGTCCTCGACGCGGTCCACCGTGACCCCGTCGCGGTCGAGCAGCTCGACGTCCAGCAGCTACCCCAGCAGCCGCTCGTCCTCCTCGGGTTCGTCGTCGAGTTCCTCCAGCCGACCGGCGTACACGCCGTCCCGCTCGACCTCGTCGTCGTCTTCGACGTCGGGCTCCCGCAGCTCCGGCTCGTCCACGTCCGGCTCGTCCAGCTCGGACTCCAGCAAGAAGGACTCGAAGTCCAAGTCCGGCTCGTCCACGTCCACCAGCTCGAGCAGCACCCGCAAGTCTGACTCCAGCTCCTCCTCCAAAACCAAGAGCTCCAAGAAACGATGAACCCCCTGCTGTGTTGCTCCGCGCTGGTTTCGCCCTCGCTGTCCTGATCGCTCCCCTGGGCCGCGGATGCGCGCCCGGGGAGGCCACCTCCTCCTTCGACACCCTCGCCGAGGCGGCGGCGGGCTCCGTGTCCGCTCCCCTGCTGGAGCCTCCCGCGCCCCTGGTCCCTCCGGGTCCTCCGCGCGCTCACCTGACGGGCGCGGAGCTGGCGCCCTTCGCGCCAGGCACCGAGCAGGGCGCCTCGGCGGCCGCCATCCGCGCCGCCCTGGTGCACCTGGAGGCCGGCGATCACGAAGCCGCCCTGCTGGCGCTGGACGACGTGGCGGCGTCGTGGCCGGTCCCCGACCTGGTGGCGTGGCTCACCGCCCGCTCGCTGGACGCCCTGCACCGCCCCGCGAAGCTTGGGGCGGTCCTGGCCACCATCCCGCCCGACTCCCGGTTCCACGCCGAGGCGGTGCTCCTGGGAACCCGCCTCGCGCTGGACGCCGAGGAGCCCGACGCCGCGCTGGCCCTGCTGGGCGAGCCCGATCCTGAAGCCGGTTCCACCGATCTGCGGGCCCGGGCGGACGTGCTGCGGG
>CALAGR010000383.1 GCA_937891735.1 uncultured Pseudomonadota bacterium
GGCGGCGGCGAGCTACGCCCACTCCGCCAACGTGCCGCCGTCCGCCTGGCCCATGCCGAAGCAGAACCTCAGCCGGGCCAACATCCTCCGCCCAGGACACCGCGACGAGCACTTCTACAACGGCCCCGCCCAGCTGCTGCGCGGGGTGCTGGGCAGGGTCCCGGCCCAGGGCCACTACGAAGCAGGGCCCGAGGCGCGCATCGGCAGCGTGCCGGTGGAGGACGCGGACCGCAGCACGGCGGTGGCGGAGTACATCTACCTCGGCCTCACCCTGCCCATCGCGCTGCTGGCGCTGCTCGGCGCGGCCCTCGGTCTGCGGGAGGGCGGCCCCCGGGCGCAGGCGGCGGTGCTGTGCGGCGGCGCCGTGGCGGTCTGCATGGGCCCCCATCTGTGGCCGGATCTGCACTTCCTGCTGGCCAGCGGGCTGCCCGGGCTCCGCGGCATCACCCAGCCCATCAAGTACTACAACTTCTTCATCCTGCTGCCCGCGACCCTGCTCGCCGGGCGGGGCGCCCTGGCCCTTTCAAGGGTCGGGGCCGCGCGCCTGCCGGGCCTGGTCGCGCCGGGCCTCGTCGCCCTCTGCCTGTTGGCGCCCCTGCTGCAGAACGCGCCGGTCTGGGCGGATCGATTCGCTCAGCCGCTGCCCACCTCCGCCTGCGACGGCTGCCGCCAGGTCAAGCAGATCGGGGACGCGTCCTGGGCCGACTGGCCCGCCGAGCGCATCGACACCCTGTCCAACGCGCTGTTCCTGCGGGAGCTGCGGCGCCCCCCGGTGGCCCGGGAGTACGACAACGCCGCGCGGGGCGTGGGCACGGTGGACTGGTACGGCACGCTGCGCATGCCCGAGCCGGTCAAACCCAGCCACTACGTGACGCCGAGCGGACGGGTCGTGCCCAACCCCGGATACGAAGGCGAAGCCTGGCTCGCCCAGGGGCGGGGCCGGGTGCGCGACGTGACCGTCGGGCCCGACGCGATCTCGGTGTCGGTGGATCTGGACGAGCCCGCGGTCCTGGTGATCAATCAGGCGTGGTTGCCCGGGTTCACCTCGCGTCAGGGCACCGTCCGGTCCCAGGACGGCCTCTTGGCGCTCGATCTGGACGTCGGGGCCCGTCAGGTGACGCTACGCTACCGACCGCTGCCGCTCCTGCTTGGGCTCGGCGGCTCGCTGCTGTTCATCGGCCTGTGGAGCGGCACGTTCTTGTGGCTGCGCAGACGTGACCAGTAGCCTGACTGGCAGGAGTGTGAATGGTTTCCGTGCGCGCCAACGGCCCCCGCATCGTCCTGGTTCAGCCGCACCAGGAGATCAACATCCACCCCGTGCCGCGCAAGCGCACCAAGGTGCTCGGTCGCTACCTGTCCCTGGGCATCGCCGGGATCGCGTCCTACCTGCGCACCAACGGCTACCCCGACGTCTTCGCCGTGGACAGCGCCTCCCCGCTGCTGACCTACGACGGCTTCGAGACCAAGCTGCGCGAGCTGCGGCCGGACATCATCGGCATCACCGCGACCACCCTGGACTGGCCCGAGTGCGTGGCGCTGGCCCGCATCGTCAAGAAGGTGGACCCGAACATCCTGGTCGTGGTCGGCGGCTTCCACATGAGCTGCTACCCCGCTGAGAGCCTGTCGTTTCCCTGCGTGGACGTGGGCGTGGCCGGCGACGGCGAAGAGACCATGCTCGCCATCGTCCAGGCGTGGGAGGCAGGCGAGTCCCTGAACGGGATCCCCGGGACCTGGACCCGCATCGACGGGGTGCCCACCGAGGCCCCCGTGCGCGCCCCCGTCGCGGATCTGGACTCGCTGCCGATGCCGGCCCGGGAGCTGTTCCCGAACCACCTGTACCGGGCGATCACGATCCGCAGGCCGTTCGCGACGATGACCACGGTGCGCGGTTGCCCCTACTCGTGCCGCTACTGCGGACAGGTGGGCCCCCGCCAGAGCTTTCGCATGCGCTCCGCGGCGTCGGTGGCCGACGAGATCGGCACCCTCAAGGCGCTGGGGTACCAGGAGATCATCTTCTTCGACGAGACGTTCACGGTGTCCCGCCCCCGCACCCGGGAGCTGTGCGAGCTGCTCATCAAGATGGGCACTCCCCTTCCCTGGACCTGCCGCACGCGGGTGGATCTGGTGGACGACGAGCTGCTCCTGCTGATGCGCAAGGCCGGCTGCGTGCGCCTGCAGATGGGCATCGAGAGCGGCAGCGAGGCGGTGCTCAAGCGCATGGATCGGCGGGTGGACCTCGAGCAGGTCAAGCGCGCGTTCGCCTTCGCGGATCAGCTCGGCTTCGAGACCCGGGGCTACTTCATGCTCGGCTACCTGGACGAGACCGAGTTCGAGACCGACCAGACCATCGACCTGGCCTGCAGCATGCCCCTGGACTGGGCCTCCTTCAGCCGCACGCTGGGTCTGCCGGGCACGCCGCTGTACCAGGAGATGCAGGACCGCGGCATCATCGAGGGGGACTTCTGGCGGGACTACACCCTGCTCAAGTTCGGCGCCGACATCCCCTACGTGAAGGACGAAGCGTGGCTGCGGGACGCCCAGCGCCGCGCCTACCGCCGCTTCTACCGCCGCCCCCGGGTGCTGGCCGGCAAGATCAAGGACATGAGCTCGATTCACCGCCTGGGCGAGTACCTGCGCGGCGCGCACCTGTTCATGTCGATCCTGACCGAGGCCAACAAGAACGTGCCGTCGGCCATGTGGCGACGCTCCGTGTCCCAGGAGGACGTGGTGCTCGACGAGATCGCCAGCCGCCCCCACGAGCCGAGCACCGGGGGCTTCGAAGCGTTCATGGGCTGAGCGCTCGGTCGAGCGCCCGGATCAGACGTCCGACCGGCCCATCCGGTTGCGCACGAGCACGATGGCCAGGAAGAACGCCGCCGCCACCGAGGCGCCCACCAGCAGCGCGAAGATCGGCCCCAGGGCGCCGTCGCCGCCGTCGTACATGCGGGCGATCACGGTCTCCTGGAGCACGGCCCCCACCGCCCCCATCCCGTTGATGACGCCCGCGGCGAGCACCGCGCCCTTCTCGCTGCCGATGTCCTGGGCCCCGGCGCCGGACATCAGCGCATCGGGCCCATACAGGGAGAAGCCCACCAGCCCGATCGACAGACCGAACAGCCCCAGGCTGATCTGGCCGCCGAAGAACATCACCAGGCACGACAGCCCCATCATCAGGACCAGCAGGAAGCTGATGCCCGCCCGACGCCCCTTGAAGAAGCGGTCCGAGGCCCAGCCCGCGAACAGCACGCCGGCGAGGCCCGCCACGTCGAAGATCGTGGACAGGTAGCCGGCGTCGTCCCCCGCCATGGCGTAGTTCTTCGACAGGAAATACGGCACCCAGGACCAGATGGCGTACCGGATGAACTTGACGAAGAAGTAGAAGCCGCCGACGAGCAGCAGGCTGGTGATGGCCTCCTTGGTCCAGTTCGAGCCCCCGGCCTGCTCGGGCGCGGCGGGGTCCGGGTCGTCGTCGGGGAGCACGAGCCCCACGTCCTCGGGCCGGTTGCGCTGCCACAGCACGTTGATGGCCAGCACCACCATCAGCACGACCGCCCCCGCGAAGAAGCTGTAGCGGTAGCCGTACCTGCCGAGCATGAAGGCGGCGAGGGTGTTCGCGCCGATGCCGCCCACCTGGTAGCAGGTCGCCCACGCGCCCATGACGGTGCCGCGCTCGGTGCGCCGGAACCAGCTCGCCATCGTGCCCACGGTGCCCGCCCAGCCGGTGGATTGGGCGAGGCCGTTCAGGGTCATGAGCAGCACGAAGCCCGCCAGCGAGTTCGTGAACCCGAAGGCGAGGTTGCACACGATGGACACGGCCATCCCGCCCAGCAGGATCAGGCGCGGGCCCAGCCGGTTGCCCACCGCCCCCGAGACGAACTGCCCCACGGCGTAGGCGACCAGGTAGGCCGTGCCGATCATGCCCAGCGCCGATGCGTCCCAGCCGTTGGCTTCGGACAGCTGCGCCTTGACGATGAAGAACGGCTTGCGACAGAAGTACAGGCCGGCGTAGCACAGCCACGTCGACAGGAAGACGCGCCAACGCCAGGAACGAAGTTGTGGGCTGAGTGAGTGTTCGATGCGACATCCTACCGGGGCACCCCGGCGAGGCGGGCGGACCCGACGCAGCTACCCTGCGTCCATGACCGACGACCACACCCGCATCTCCCCCACGGCCCACGTCACGGCCTGGACGTGGCACCGGATGGGCATGCCCCACGCGGAGCTGTTCGCCACCCGCGGCGGCTGGCTGGGGTTCTGGAGCTTCCGGCTCCTGCTGGAGTGGTGGCCTCGCCTGCTCACCTCCGCGCCCACCCTGGCGGCGTGCCTCGCCTACCGCCACCGGCTCATCGAGGCCGCCGCGCTGGGCCACACCCCGGACCTGCTGATCGAGATCGCCGGGGGTCTGTCCCGCCGCGGGGTGACGTTCGCGGTGGACCACGGGATCCGCACGGTGGAGATCGACCTGCCCCACATGGTCTCCGCGAAGGCCGGGATCCTGGAGCGGTCGCCCCTCAAGGAGCGGCTCGACCTGCACCGGCTGGAGGCCATCGACGTGCTCTGCGACGGGTTCGAAGACCAGCTGCGGGCCGTGCTCGGCTCCAGCGAGCGCCCCGTGGTGGTGATGGAGGGCCTGCTGGGCTACTTCACGATGGATCAGCGCGCGCAGCTGCTGGGGTCCCTGGCGCGGGCCCTCGCGGGCCGGGACGCGCTGGTGCTCGCGGACGTGTACACGGCGGACCGTCGGGCCCGGATGGGGCTGGCCACGACGATGCTGCGGTTCGCGATCCGCGGCGTCACGCGCGGCCAGGGCACCCAGGGGAGCTGGGCGGATCAGGAGACCATGGAGGCCGCATGGACCGCCGCCGGGTTCGGGTCCGTGACGTCGGTGCTGCCCATGTCGTTCGATGCGGCGCAGCGGCCCCGGATGACCGCGGAGGAGGCGCCGTTGCTCGTGGTCCAGGCGCGCCCCTGAGCCCCGAAGGCGTCTAGACTCCCGCGCCATGCACGACTACCAGCGCGCCTTCGTCGACTTCCTGCTCGAGGCCGGAGCCCTGCGCTTCGGCGAGTTCACGCTCAAGAGCGGGCGGACCTCCCCCGTCTTCCTCAACACCGGTCTGCTCGACACGGGGGCGCGGCTGCAGCGCCTGGGCGGCGCGTACGCAGAGGCGGCCCTGGACCGGGTGGGGGCCGACGGCTTCGACGTGGTGTTCGGGCCCGCCTACAAGGGGATCCCCCTCGCCATCGCCACGGCCATCGCCCTGGCCGCCCGGGGCGTGGACAAGGCCGCCCTGTCCGACCGCAAGGAGGAGAAGACCCACGGCGCCGAGGCGAGCGGAGCCCCCGCGGCCAAGCGGCTGCTGGGCCGGGTGCCCGCCCCGGACGCGCGCTTCGTGATGGTGGACGACGTGCTGACCACCGGCGGCACCAAGGTGGAGGCCGTCGCGCTGCTGGCCGAGGTGTCTCCCCAGGGGTCGGTCGTGGCGCTGCTGATCGTGCTGGACCGGCAGGAGGTGCGGCCCGACGGGGTCGATGCCGTGGCCGCCTTCACCGAGCAGAGCGGCGTGCCGGTGATCCCCGTGGTCACCCTGACCCAGACGCTGAGCTACCTGCGGGACGCGGGGCGCCTGCCTGACGACGACCTGGGGCGCTGTGTGGACTACCTCGGCCGATACGGGACCAGCGCCGCCCAGGCCTGGGCGAAGGAGCAGTCGTGAGCGCGCGCCGGATCCTGCCGTCCTCCCGGGTGCTGCCGTCCCCGGACCGGTACGCCTCGGAGCTGCACCGCGCCATCCTCGACGAGGTCATCGCGGCGGTGGAGCGCGACGCGGTGGTGATCGTGGGCATGGCCTGGAACCCGTCCTGCGGCACCGCCCGCAAGGCGTTCTCGAGCCGAGGCATCGAGCACACGTACCTGGAGTACGGCAACTACCTGTCGAAGTGGCGGGAGCGCCTGGTGATCAAGCAGTGGAGCGGGTGGCCCCTGTACCCCCAGGTGTTCGTGCACGGGGTCCTGGTCGGCGGCGCCGCGCGTACCGGCAAGGCGTTCGAGTCGGGCCTGATCCAGCGCCTGCTGGACGCGGGGCGGGACGGGGTCGAGGCGGTGGTCGCGCAGGAGTGGGCCTCGGTCTCCTGAGCCATGAGCGGCCTGCCCGACCTGCACCGCCACCTGGACGGATCGATCCGCCCGTCCACCCTGCGTGAGTTCGCGGCCCTGGACGGTCTGGTCGTGCCCCCGGACCTGCCGTTCACCGCGGGCATGGGGCTCGACGACGCGCTCGCCCGCTTCGGGTTCACGCTGTCCCTGCTGCAGACCCCTGACCGGGTGCGGCGCACCGCGGCGGAGATGTGTGAGGACGCAGCCGCCAACGGGGTGAGCACCCTGGAGATCCGCTTCGCCCCCCAGCTCCACGGCGGCGCGCCCCCCGAAGACATCGTGGTGGCCGCGCTGGACGGCATCGCGGGGCGGGCGGGGCTGCTGGTGTGCGGGCTGTACGGCGAGGACCCCGCGCTGGTGGAGCGGCTGGCCCGGATCCCCGGGATCTGCGGCCTCGATCTGGCGGGGGGACCCAGCCCCGGGCACGACTTCGGCATGGAGCACTACGCCCGCGCCTTCGGCATCGCCCGGGACCGCGGGATCGGGCGCACGGTGCACGCTGGCGAGGGGCGCCCGCCGGCCGAGATCCGGGTCGCCATCGAGCGGCTGCACGCGCTGCGCATCGGGCACGGCACCACGCTCCTCGAGGACCTGGAGGTAGCCGATCTGGTCGTCGAGCGCGGCGTGACCATCGAGGCGTGCCCCACGTCGAACTGGCAGGTGGGGGTCATCGGGTCCGTGGCCGACCACCCCCTGCCGGTCTGGCTGCGGCGCGGGCTCAAGGTCTGCATCAACACCGACAACACGCTGCTGTCGCAGGTCACCGCCCCCGAGGAGCACCGGCGGGCCCGGCAGATCCCCGGCATGACCGACTCGCTCCTGGAGCAGGCCATCGGGTACGGCCACGCCGCAGCCTTCGCCCGCCCATGAGCCTGTTCGTGCACCGCAGCCAGCGGGCCGAAGACCTGGTGGGCGCGTTGGCCGGGCTGCTCGCCACCCCCACCGCCGACCCCTTCGCCCAGGACGCCGTCGTGGTGCACAGCCGGGGGCTGGAGCGCTGGGTCGCGATGCAGATCGCGGACATCAACGGGATCTGCGCGCACACCGCCTTCCTGCGGCCCCCCGAGCTGCTGGGCCGGGTCCTGCACGGGGTGCTCGGGCCCGACGCGGACGCGGCGGCATGGACGGCTGACCGCATCGCCTGGGCGGTGCTCGCGGCGCTGCCGGACCTGCTCGACGATCCCGCCCTGCATCCGCTGCGGGCGTTCCTGCTGGCCGACGAGGACGCGGACGCGGTGCCGGATCTGGGCTCCCGCCGCGCGATGGGCCTGGCCCGGGAGGTGGGCGGCCTGTTCGAGCGCTACGCCACCTACCGCGACGAGTTCGTGGCGGGCTGGCTGCGGGGGGAGGGGCAGGGCTGGGAGCCGCCGCTGTGGCGGGCCGTGGCGGCGCGGCTGCCGGGGCACGATCTCGGCCGCCTCCATGCGCGCCTTCAAGAGGCGCTGGACGCCGGGGTGCAGGGGGAGGCGCTGCCCGCGCGGGTCGCGATCTTCTCCGTGGTGACCCTGCCCCCCATCACGATCCGGCTGCTCGCGGATCTGGGGCGGGTCCTGCCGGTGCACGTCTTCGTGCTGAGCGCGACGGACGGACCCTGGACGGGGCAGCCCGAACAGCACCCGCTGCTCGACTCGATGGGCGCCCTGGCCCGCAGCTTCGCCCAGGTCCTGCTCGACACGAACCCCACGGTCCTGGAGGTGCCGCCCCCTGCGGCCCGCACCGACAGCCTGCTGCACGCGCTGCAGCGCGACCTGCGGGCGGGCACGCTGCCCGCCGAGCCGGCCCTCATCGCGCCGGACGACCGCAGCGTGCAGGTGCACGGCTGCCACACCCCCCTGCGTCAGGTGCAGGTCCTGCGCCACGCGCTGCTCGATCTGTTGCACCGGCTGCCGGATCTGCAGACCCGGGACGTGATCGTGATGGCCCCCGACATCGCGGCGTGGGCGCCCCTCATCAAGGCCGTGTTCAACGACGGCGCGCCCGACTGGGACCGGCGCCACGAGCACGCCGGGGGGCTGCCGCGGCTGCGGTTCACCATCGCGGATCGGGGCCTCGCGGCGGACAACCCCTACGCCGACGGCCTGCTGCGGGCGCTGCGCCTGGCGGGCACGCGGCTCAAGGCCAGCGCCGTGGTCGAGCTGCTCGACGTGGAGCCGGTGCGCCGCGCCTTCGGCATCGAGCCGGAGGATCTGCCCGCGGTGCGCGAGCTGGTGTTGGGAGCCGGCGCGCGCTGGGGCGCCGACGCCGAGCACCGCGCGAGCTTCGGACAGCCCGCGACGGAGCGGTACACCTGGCGGCAGGCGCTGGACCGGCTGCTGCTGGGGCAGGCCATGGCGGACCAGGGCGAGCTGCTGTTCGATCTGCTGCCCCACGGCGACATCGAGGGCCGGGACTCCCGGGCCCTGCTGGGCGGGCTGGTGGATCTGGTGGAGGTGCTGATCGCGGCGGCCTCCGACTTCGGCGCCCCGCGCTGCATGCAGGACTGGCGGGACGCGCTGCTGGGCCTGCTGGACCGCTTGATGCGCCCGGAGGTGGACGACGTGGACGCCGCGCGGGTCCGCGAGGGGATCTGTGCCCTGGCGGACGACGCCGCCGCCGCGAACTGGGCCGGGCTCATGGACCGGGGCGCCATCGAGTCGTTGCTGGAGGGGCGCTTCACCGTCGCGGAGCCAGGATCCGGCTACCTGTCCGGGGGCATCACGTTCTGCCGGCTGACCCCGATGCGCTCGATCCCCTTTCGGGTCGTGGCGCTGCTGGGCATGGACGACGGCGCCTTCCCCCGCCGCGCGCAGCGGTTGGCCGTGGACCTGCTCGAGATCGACCCGCGGCCCGGTGACCGGAGCCCCCGGGAGGACGACCGGGCCCTGTTCCTGGAGTCCCTGCTGTCGGCGCGGGACGCGCTGCTCATCACCTGGACGGGCAGCTCGCCGTTCAGCGATCGCGCCTTTGCGCCCGCCACCCCCGTCGCCGAGCTGCTGGACGTGCTCGACCGCACGGGACGCCGGGCGGACGGGGCGCTCCTGGCGGAGGCCGTGGTGAGCCACCATCCCCTGCACTCCTTCAGCCCCCGCAACGTGAGCGCAGACGCGCCGTTCTCCTTCGACCGGCGGGACGCGGAGCAGGCCGCGGCGTGGCGGGTGGGGCGGCTCGCCCCCGAGGCGGTGCCGGATCTGGTGACCCAGGCGCTGGGGCCCATCGATCTGCTGGCGCGGCCCGTGACGCCCGCCGCGGCGGACCTGGGCACCCTCGACATCGCCGCCCTGAGCCGGTTCTTCATGGACCCCATCGAGGTCTTCTTTCGCACCCGCCTGGGGCTGTGGCCCGAGGACGGCGCGGTGGGGCTCATCGACCGCGAGCCCGGCCGGCTCGATCCGGGGCTGCCCGCCTGGGCGGTGACGGACGCGCTGGTGCGGGCGGCGCTGGCCGGCGCATCCGTCGCGCTGCACGGCCCGACGTGGGACAGGCTTCTCGCGGGTCCGCTCCTGCCCCTGGGCATGCCGGGAGAGCAGGCCTTCGAGGCGGCGGCCGCCGTGGCGAGGGGCATCGCTGAGCGGATCACCGCGGCCCGGCGGGGGGTGGATCGCGCGCCGCTCACCGTGCGCCGGCGGGTCCGGGAGCTGGAGCTGACGGGGCGGATCGGCGACCTGCAGGAGCCCGATCAGCGGGTGGTGTGGCGGGCGGGCCAGCCGCGGGACCCCTACGTGCTCGACCTGTGGCTCCACCACCTGCTGCTGTGCGCCACGGGCTGGCAGGGGGCGAGTCAGCTGGTGGCGAGCGGCCACGACGTGCGCATCGAGCCGGTGCCGCCCGCGCGGGCCGAGGCGCTGCTGGACGACCTCGTGCTCCTGTACGAAGCGGGGCAGGCGCTGCCCCTGCTGTTCTTCCCGGAGCCGAGCCGCGAGTGGGCCCAGGCCGTGGCCGCGGGCGAGGACGACCCGAGCCTGTCGCGCTGGCCCCCCCAGCCCTGGGACTGCCCCCGGCTGCCGGTGCTGCTGGGCGGGCGCAACCCCTTCGCGGACTGGTTTCACGGCGGATCGCTGGTGCCCGAAGCGGCCCTCGGCGCGCCGGCCCTGGCGGAGCGGATCTGGGGCCCGGCGCTCCCCTTCCTGAGCACGCTGCTGGCCGGCGCGGCGGAGACCCCATGACGGCCCAGCTCATCGAGGCCAGCGCGGGCACCGGCAAGACGTTCCGCATCGCCAACGCGGTGCTGCGGCTGGTGGCCGAGGACGGTCCCCGGGAGCTGGACCGCGACGGGGTGCGCATCGACCGCATGGTGGTGCTCACGTTCACCAAGGCGGCCACCGCGGAGCTGCGGGAGCGGGTGCGGCGCCGGCTCCGGGAGGCCTTGAACGGCCTGGAGGCGGCGGAGGCGGACGCGGCCTGGCGGGCCCGGGACGCCGTGCTGGCGCAGTGGGTTCACGACACCCCCGCGGATCGCCGAGGGCCGCGCATCGTGCGCCTGCGGCGGGCGCTGCGGGACTTCGATCTGGCCGGGATCGCCACGCTGCACTCCCTGTGCCAGCAGATCCTGCGCCACAACGCGCTGCGCAGCGGGTGGCTGCTCGACGCGACGGTGGAGGCGGAGCTCCCGGATCTGGTGCGGGATCTGGCCACCGACTTCTGGACCCGGCTGGTGCACGACGCGGATCCGTCGGTGTTGCCCGCCCTGGAGAGCGCCGGCGTCACCCTGGAGGGGCTGGCGGCCCTGGCGCGGCGGGCCGGCGATCCCGAGCTCGCCATCGTGCCGCCCTTTGACTCCCTCGGCGAGCCGTCCGAGCAGCTGCCGGATCTGGCCGCCTGGGTCGCCGCCAAGGGCGCCCTGGACGCGGTGTGGACGCCGGATCGGGTGTGGGGGGCCCTGAGCGATGGCGCCGTCGTGGTGCATGCGCGGGACGCGAGCCAGGGCCTGAGCCACTCGATGCCCCGGGGCGGCACCACGTCCAAGGCCTGGCAGGTGCGCAAGGAGCTCAACGGTCCGCGCCCGTCCCCCGCGGACGCCTTGCCCGACGCGTTCGCAGCGTTCGCCCCGGAGGCCATCGCCCGGGCCACCCGTCCCGGCCAGACCCCGCCCCGCTCGCCGGAGCTGGACGCGATGGCGGCCTTCCTCGCGGCGCACGCCGCCGTGCAGCCCCGGGTGGGGGCGGTGATCCACGGCGCGCGGCATCGGCTGGTGCAGGCCGTGCGCGATCAGCTCGGAGCCCGGGCCCGGGACCGCAGCCGACGCTCCTACGACGATCTGCTGGTGGACCTGCGGGACGCCCTGCGGCGCACCGGGGGCCGGCAGGGTCCCCTCGCCCAGGCGGTGCGCGAGCAGTTCCACGTGGCCCTCATCGACGAGTTCCAGGACACCGATCCCATCCAGTGGGAGATCTTCCGCACGCTGTTCGCGGACCGGCGCCTGCTGCTCGTGGGGGATCCGAAGCAGGCGATCTACGGGTTTCGGGGCGCCGACGTGTTCACCTACCGGCGGGCGAAGTCCGATCCCGAGGTCAAGCCCGCGCCGCCCATGGACACGAGCTACCGGGCGGATCCGGAGCTGCACCGCGCGGTGTACGCGCTGTTCGCGCGCCCCATGCCCTTCGGCCTGGGGGGCCCGGCGCTCCAGCCCGTGGCGCCGGCCCACACGGAGAGCCGACTGGTCGACGACTCACGGCCACCGCTGCAGCTGCGCGTGATGCCTTCGGGCCCGGCCCCGCGCCAGCGCTGGGCCCCGGAGCTGATCGTGCGCGGCTGGCTCGCTGACACCGTGCCGCTGCTCGTCGCCAGCGACATCGGCAGGGAGCTGCGCCGCGGGGGCCGGCTGCGGGACGGGGAGCTCGAGCGGGACGTGGGCGCCTCGGACTGCGCGGTCCTGGTGCGCACCAACGCCCAGGCCCAGGC
>CALAGR010000384.1 GCA_937891735.1 uncultured Pseudomonadota bacterium
CCGCCCCCGCCGCCCCCGCGTAGTCGCCACCCCGCGCCCGCGCCGTGGCCAGCGCCCCCCATAGCTCCGGCGCGCCACTGGACAGGGCGAGGGCCTCCTGAAGCAGCTCGATGGCGTCGTCGGACCGGGTGTCGGGCCCCTCGGCGGGGGCCGGCTGAGCCAGCAGGACCTCGGCCCGCAGGAAGCGGGTCATCACCTCGATGTCGAGCCGCTCCGACGCGCTGGTGGACCCCTCCGGGTCCCCGGAGGATCCGGGCGGCGGCAGCCGACTGAGGTATCCCGCGCAGCCGGGGGCGGCCAGCAGCAGCAGGAGGCAGGCAGAGAAGAGCCGGATCAGCACCGATCAAGCATAGGGACGAACTAGCCGAGCGTCGCCTTGAGCCACTCCCGCTTCATGATCGCGATGGTCTTGATCGGGATGCCCTTGGGGCACACCGCCTCGCACTCGCCGTGGTTGGAGCAGGGGCCGAAGCCCTCCTTGTCCATCTGGGCGGTCATGGCGAGGGCCCGCTCCTTCCGCTCGACGTTGCCCTGGGGCATGAGCGCGAGCTGGGCGATCTTGGCGGCCGTGAAGAGCGACGCGGACGCGTTGGGACAGGCCGCCACGCAGGCACCGCAGCCGATGCACGCGGCGTAGTCCATCGCCTCCTCGGCCAGCATCTTGCCCACGGGCACCGAGTTGGCGTCCGCCGGGGCGCCGGTTCCGACCGACACGTAGCCGCCCGCGGCCTGGATCCGGTCGAAGGCGCCGCGGTCCACGACGAGGTCCTTCAGGATCGGGAACCCGGTGGCGCGGAACGGCTCGATGGTGATCGTGTCGCCGTCGTTGTAGGTGCGCATGTGCAGCTGGCAGGTCGTCGTCGGCGACGGGCCGTGGGCCACGCCGTCGATGATGAGCCCGCACATCCCGCAGATGCCCTCGCGGCAGTCGCTGTCGAACTCGATGGCGTCGTCGCCCCGGTTCACCAGCTCGTTGTTGAGCTGGTCCAGCATCTCGAGGAAGGACGCGTGCGTGTCGGTGGTGAGCTCGTAGTTGACGAGCTTGCCGGCGTCGTTCGGGCCGGGCTGACGCCACACCCGGAGCTTGACGGAGATCTTGGACATGTCGGTTCCTTCCGTCCCTACTTGTACGACCGGGTGGTCTGCTTGACGTAGTTGAAGGTCAGCTCCTCCTTGTGGAGATCCTGCACCTGCCCTTCGCCCTTCCACTGCCAGGCCGCCGAGTAGCTGAACTCGTCGTCCCGCCGGCGGGCCTCGCCGTCTTCGTGCTGGTATTCCTCGCGGAAGTGGGCGCCGCAGCTCTCTTCGCGGTTGAGCGCGTCCCGCGCCAGCAGCTCGGCCAGCTCGAGGAAGTCCGCCACGCGGTTCGCCTCGGCCAGGTTCTGGTTCAGCGTGTCCTTGCGGCCCGGCACCGACAGGTTCTGCCAGAACTCCTCGCGGAGCTTCGGGATCTCCTCGATGGCCTCCTTGAGCTTCGTGGCGTTGCGGGCCATGCCGCACTTGTCGTACATGAGGTTGCCCAGCTCGCGGTGGTAGTCGAGCGGCCCCTTGTCGCCCTTCATGCTCAAGAGCTTGTCGATGCGGCCGCTGGACGTCAGCTCGGCCTCGACGAACGCCGGGTGGTTCGTGTCCACCGAGGGCAGGTTGCGTCCGACGCGCCCCAGGTAGTTGCCCAGGGTGTACGGGATCACGAAGTAGCCGTCGGCCAGGCCCTGCATGAGGGCCGAGGCGCCCAGGCGGTTGGCGCCGTGGTCGCTGAAGTTGGCCTCGCCCAGGGCGAACATGCCGGGGATGGTCGTCATGAGGTCGTAGTCGACCCACAGGCCGCCCATCGCGTAGTGCGAGGCGGGGTAGATCATCATGGGCGTGCGGTACGGGTCATCGCCGGTGATCTGCTCGTACATATCGAACAGGTTGCCGTACTTGTCCGCGACGCTGTCCCGGCCCAGGCGGCCGATGGCCTCCTTGAAGTCCAGGTACACCGCCCGCCCCGTCGCGTTCACGCCGAAGCCGTCGTCGCAGGCGTTCTTGGCGGCCCGGGAGGCCACATCGCGGGGCACGAGGTTGCCGAACGCCGGGTAGCGGCGCTCCAGGTAGTAGTCGCGCTCGCCCTCGGGGATGTCGTTCGGCTTGCGCGTGTCGCCCTGCTTCTTCGGCACCCACACGCGGCCGTCGTTGCGCAGCGACTCGGACATCAGGGTGAGCTTGCTCTGCGCCTCGCCCGCCTGGGGAATGCAGGTCGGGTGGATCTGCGTGAAGCAGGGGTTGGCCATGTAGGCGCCCCGCTTGTGGGCGCGCCACGCCGCCGTCGCGTTGCAGTTGATCGCGTTGGTGGACAGGTAGAACACCCGCGCGTAGCCACCGGTGCACAGCAGCACCGCGTCCGCGACGTGGCGCTCGTAGGCGCCCGTGACGAGGTTGCGCACGATGATGCCGCGGGCCTGGCCGTCCACCACCACCACGTCGAGCATCTCGCGGCGGGTGTGCAGCTTCACCTTCCTGGCGTGCACCTGGCGCATCAGCGCGCCGTAGGCCCCCAGCAGCAGCTGCTGGCCCGTCTGGCCCCGGGCGTAGAACGTCCGGGAGACCTGGGCCCCACCGAAGGAGCGCGTGGTCAGGGTGCCGCCGTACTCGCGGGCGAAGGGGATCCCCTGGGCGGCGCACTGGTCGATGATGCTGTTGGAGACCTGGGCGAGCCGATAGACGTTCGACTCGCGAGAGCGGTAGTCGCCGCCCTTGACCGTGTCGTAGAACAGCCGGAAGACGGAGTCGCCGTCGTTCGCGTAGTTCTTGGCTGCGTTGATGCCGCCCTGGGCCGCGATGGAGTGGGCGCGCCGGGGCGAATCCTGGATGCAGAAGCTGTCCACGTTGTAGCCGAGCTCGGCCAGGGTGGCCGCGGCCGACGCCCCGGCCAGCCCGGTGCCGACCACGATCACCGTGAACTTGCGCTTGTTGGCGGGGTTCACGAGCGTGTTCTTGAACTGCGCGGACTCCCACTGCTTCTCGATGGGGCCGTCGGGGCAGCGTGCGTCGAGCGTGGTCATCGGCCCACTCCCAGGTAGATGGCGATCGGGAGGACGAAGAAGCCCAGGGCCATGAGCACGGCGACCGCGTAGCCGACCTTCTCGACCATGGGCGTCCACTTCGGGTGGTTGAAGCCGAGGCTCTGCACGGCGCTCCACAGGGCGTGCCGCAGGTGGAAGCCCAGGACCACCATGACGACCTCGTAGCCGGCGACGTAGGCGAGGTTGCTGTACTGCTCGACCATCAGCCTGTGCAGGTCGCGCATGACCACGCCGTCGTAGGTGATCTCGTAGACGGTGCCGTACTTGACGCTCCACAGGTGGAAGGCCAGGAACAGGAACAGCACCCCGCCGGTGTAGATCATCGACAGCGACGACAGCGTCTTGCGCGAGACCCCGCCTGCGTTCGCGGTGACCGCGTAGCGGGTGGTGCGCGCCAGCTTCTTGGCGATGTTGACGCGGGCCGCGTTGTAGATGTGCACCAGCAGCAGCACCACGAGGACGATCTCGATGGCGTACAGCACCGGGCCCAGCTCGGCGAGCTTGTGGGCATACGCGTTGAAGGCGTGGCCCCCGTCCGGCAGCAGGAGCTGCAGGTTGCCCAGGAGGTGGCCGACCAGGAAGCCGAACCAGGCGAGCCCGGTGACCGCCATCAGGTACTTGCGGCCTGTGGTCGAGCCGAAGGCCGAAATGAGCCCCTGCATACGTGCACTCCTCAGTGAGGTCGTGCAGAGAGTCCGCCCCGCCAGAGAAACGGTGCCGGCTCTTCCGCCATGGCGCCGACCATACACCCGCCACCGGGCAGCTATCCAGCGACCGCCATGGGTCCTGGCTGACGGCCGTCAGGGAGACCAGTCTCCGTCCGGACCGCCGAACGCGCCGAGGTCGTTCGCGGTTCCGTCGGGGTCGTTGAACGCCGCGGCGGGGCTGCCTGCGTCGATGCACAGCGAGGCCGGCTGCAGGGTGAGCACGTCGTTGGTGGCGTCCCCGTCCTGGGTCGCGGCCGCGAACAGCGCCGTCACGGAGATGTTGTTCGCGGTGCCGGTCTGGTCCCCGTCGGTGGTGCTGTTCGGGTCGTCGAAGTACAGGTCCGACCAGTCGTACACGTCGTTGTAGGCCCAGGTGGTGGCACCCCCCAGGATGCGCACTCCCGCGCCGGTGCCGCCGATGACGATGTTGTTGCGGTATTCGCCCTGCCACACCCGCAGGCCACCGGTCTCACCGCCGGTGCCGTGGTTGTCGAAGAACGTGTTGTTCGTCACCACCGGCGCCGAGCTGTACACGAAGATCGCGCCCGCCTCCTCCGCGACGTTGGCCACGAACAGGTTGTTGTGGATGTTCGTGGTGCTGTCGATGTAGTTGAGGATCGCGCCGCCCCAGCCGTCGTTGCCGTTGGGGTGGTTCACGCCGGTGCAGGTGTTGTTGGCGAACACGTTCCACAGCACCTCGGTGGTGCTGAGATCCCCCAGGAACAGGGCGCCGGCGTCGTCCTGTGCGGTGTTTGCGCTGAACGTGTTGCCCTGGATGACCCCGGCGTTGCCCGTGACGTACACGGCGCCGCCGTCGAAGTCCGCCTGGTTGCTGCTGAGCACGTTGTCGTAGAGCTCGACGTCGCTCGACGCGGCGTAGACCGCCCCGCCGTGGAACCGCGCCGTGTTGCCGGTGATAACGTTGGCCTGGAGCGTGGGCGAGCTGCTGTCGATGTACACGCCGCCGCCGTGCCCCATGTAGGTGGTGTCGGTGAGCAGGGACTCGCCGCCGGTGATCGTGAAGCCCCACAGCAGCGTCGCCGTGGTCTGCCCGCCCGCGATGACCACCACGGGCCCGACGCCTCCGCCATCGAGGATCGTGGCGGCGGGACCCTGCTCCGCCACCAGCCGCAGGTTCGCGGAGCCGAAGTCCACCCGCCCGGTGTAGGTGCCCGGCTGCACCGCCACGGTGGGGCAGACCGCGCCGGTGCCCGCGGCGGCCAGGCCATCGGCGATGGTCACGAACGGAGCCGCCACCGTGCCCACCGACGCGCCCCCTGCGTACGCCTGATCGACCCACAGGGGGCAGTCGCCGTCGTTGCAGTCCAGGGTGCCGTCGCCGTCGCTGTCGATGATCTCGCTCGCCAGGGGCTGGCCCGAGCAGTCGTTGTCGATGCCGTCGCAGATCTCGGTGGCGGCGGTGTTCACGCTGCTGTCGCTGTCGTCGCAGTCGCCGTCGCAGGGGGTCTCGGCGTCGTTGTCGGCGTCGCTCTCGTTGGGATCGGTGAGGGAGTCGCAGTCGTTGTCGAGCACCGCGTCGCACACGTCGGGAGCGCCGGGGAACACCGCGCTGTCGCCGTCGTCGCAGTCCACGCAGTCCGGCGACAGGTCCCCGTCCGCGTCCACCTCGTTGGCGGGGATCACCCCGTCACAGTCGTTGTCGATGAAGTCGCAGATCTCGACGTTGTTGGGGTACCGGTCCGGGTCGCCATCGTCGCAGTCGCCGTTGCAGGGAAACCAGCTGTCGCCGTCGATGTCGGTCTCGTCGGGCAGCGAGGTCCCGTCGCAGTTGGTGTCGAACCCGTCGCACAGCTCCACCGGCCGGCCGGGGTTGGCGCCGGGGTTGGCGTCGTCGCAGTCGCCCTCGCACAGCATCCAGGTGTCGTTGTCCGCGTCGAGCTCGTCCGACGGGATCTGGCCGCCCTGGTCGCAGTCGGTGTCGTACCCGTCGCAGATCTCGGTGGCGTTGGGGTTGACCGAGCCCACGGTGGGCTCGCAGTCGCCGGCGCACTCGGTGATGCCGTCGCTGTCGCCGTCGATCTCCGCCGCCGACAGGGAGCCGTCGCAGTCCGTGTCCACCCCGTCGCAGGTCTCCTGCAGCCCCGGGTTCTGGCCGAAGTTGTTGTCGTTGCAGTCGTCCTCGCAGAGCATGTAGCCGTCGGAGTCCGCGTCCACCTCGAGGGCGCCCGGGGTGCCGTCGCAGGTGTTGTCCTTGCCGTCGCAGATCTCCTCGGCGCCGGGGAAGACCGTCGCGTCGCTGTCGTCGCAGTCGTCGCAGCCGACGCCGCAGGCGTACTGCTCGTCCACGTGGCCGTCCCCGTCGAGGTCGCCGTTGGTGAAGACGCCGGTCATCGACACGTCCACGGTCTTGGTCTTGTTGCCCTCCAGCACCGTGAACGTCGCCGTGTCGGTCCACGCCTGGTACCCCTGGGGCGGCGGCTGGAACGCGAAGGCGATGGCGTAGGGCGCGCCCGCGTCCATCTCCAGGGGCAGGGGCGTGACGAGGCTGAAGGCCTGCCCGCCCGCCCAGGCGACCGACTGCAGCGTCGCCTTCGTGCCGTCCGAACGCAGCGCCACCGAGTCCTCGATGGCGGACTGGGCGATGAAGATCTCGCCGAAGTCGATGCCGACCAGGGGAGGCGTCACTCCCGCGCCACAGCCGGTTCCGAGGAAGCTGACGGCGAGGACGGCGCCGAGCAGGGACGAGGGGCTTGGGTGCTTCATCACGCCCACAATGACGAAGGATCAGGCTCCAAATGTCAAGGGCATGTCAAGGCCGCCCAACGGGGTCAGTCGCCGACGTTTCCGAGATCGCCCCAGAGCTTCGCGGCCCCCCGGCTCAAGGGGATCCACGCCGCCGCGGCGCTCGCCGCCGTCACCACCAGCACCGAGCCCACCAGCGAGGCGATCAGCGCCGGCGACGGGGTGACGTCCTGCACCTGCCGGGCGAGCAGGATCCCCACCGGCACCGCCACCACCACGATGGCCACCGCCACGAAGCTGAGCGCCAGCACCATGAACAGGATCGCGCCCGGGCCGCTCGCCATGCGCGCCGCGCTGTCGGCCTTGAAGTCGGGGTACAGCGCGCCCATGCCCACCGCCATGCCGCTCACGCCCACGGACAGCACCGCGATCAAGCCCGCCGCGATGAAGCCGTACAGGGGTTCGACGTGCAGCATCGCGTTCGTGCTCAGCACCAGCACCTCTCCGAACACCAGGGTCGGCACGAGGCCCATCACGAACTTGCTCGCGATGTAGCGCCGGGCCCCGATCGGCGAGCTGTGCAGGATCCAGAACGCGCGCCCCTCCCGCGAGATCGACGTGAACTGGAAGCGCACCGCGATCGCCGCCAGCACCGAGCCCGCCACGCCCACGTTCAGGAACGCGATGGCGTTCTGCAGCACGCTGGTCTTCATGGGGATCTGATCCAGGGGCAGCGAGCGCACCGAGTACAGGTAGATGGCCACGAGGCCCACGAGCATGATCCCCTGGGTCCATTGGCCCGCCTCCCGCAGGAACAGCCGCAGGTCCTTGCGCGCGAGGGCCCGCCACGTGCCGCTCAGGGGCCGGGTGGCGGCGTCGATCATCCTGCCCACGAGGGGCGAGCGCGACGCGGCCTTGCGGGGCGCCTCCTGGGCCGCCGTCCAGGCCTCGAACCACAAGGGCGCCACGAACCAGCGCGAGAGGACCACGAGCGCCGGACCCGTCAGGAACAGCAGCCCCACATCCAGCCCGATCCGCTCGACGCGGTTGCCAAGCCCCCACATGCACAGCTCGGCGAGCCAGGTGCTGGGCAGCCAGGCCACGTCCGGGGTGCGCACCGCCGCGATGAACTCCGCCAGGGTCTTGAAGGACTCGGGATCGACGAGCTGCTCCGGCTTCAGGGAGCGCACCAGCAGCAACATGACGACCAGGAAGAGCCCCGAGGCCAGCGCCATCACCTCGCGGATCCGTGTCGCCGACACGCCCCGCACGAGCACGCACGCGAGCGTCACCCCCACCGCCGCGGGGGGCAGCAGATAGAACAGCAGCCCCACGACCGCCGCGACGTAGTACGCCGGCCCCGCGCTGTAGGCGATGCCGTAGGCGAGCAGCACCGGCAGGCCGAAGATCAGGATCATCCAGGACGAGCCGAGGAGCGTGTCCACGAAGCGGTAGTAGAAGACCCGGCGCGGCGAGATGGGCAGCGACTGGATGAGCTGCATGTCCTCGCTCAAGAAGAACGAAGACAGCGCCGTGATGAAGTTGGAGAACAGCAGCAGCCCCGAGAAGGCGAGCAGCACCATGGACAGGGCCTTGCGCAGGAGCAGCGGGCCGAACATCTCGACGCCGTTGAACGCCTGCACGAAGTAGATGCACACGGCGAAGACGCCGACCCAGAACGCGAAGGTCATCCCGCCGAAGACGAGGAAGGTCCCCTTCCGGGCGCGATCCGCGCGGCTCCAGGTGTTGCGGAGCCCGAGCCAGCGCGGCTGGAGCAGCCGGGCGAACGTCGGTCCGCTCACTCGGTCAGGCCGGCCGGCGAGACGCCCTCTTCCTGCTCGTTCTGCCGCAGCGTGTCGCGCACATAGGCCTTGAGGATCTTGTTGCGCTGGGCCTTGCCGAGCAGCGTCTTGAGGTCCTGGTAGATGGTGGGGTCGACGATGATGCCCCCCAGGGTGCCTTCGCCGCGCTTGACCATCGCCACCACGTCCTTGATGTCGGTGGACACGTCCTTCAGATCCGCGAGCACCGACTGGCCCTTGTCGGTGTAGACGAGGTCGTGGATCAGGCCGTCGCCGTCCTGGATCTCGAGCACCAGCCCGTCGATCTTGGTGGAGGCGTTGTTCAGGTTCACCAGCAGCGCGTGGATCTCGCCGGTGATCTTGTCCTCGTAGATGAGGTTGTGGATGGCGCCGTCGCCCTCCTTGACGGCTTTGGTGAGGGCCGCGAAGTCGTCGGTGGCGGCGTCGACGCTGGCGAGGGCGGACTTGAGCTTGCGGGCGGAGGACTGGTCGTAGACCAGGGCGTGGATGAGGCCCTGGCCCTTCTCCACGTCGCCCAGGATCGTGCGGATCGACTGCAGGATCCCCAGAATGCTCTTGCCGGCGCCCTCGGCGTCGTCGCTGCCCAGCGCCGTGTCGATCTTGACGATGATCCGCTTGGCCCCTTCGACGATCTCCCGCCCGTTGTCGATGATGTAGCTCAACTCGGCGGGATCTTCGGAGGTGAGGGCCTCGCTCCCGTCGTGCACCTTCTTTCCGTCGCTGCCCATGCTGATGGAGACGTTCTTGTCTCCCAGCAGCCCCTGGCTGGCGATGGTCGCCACGGAGTCCAGGCGGATCCGCGACTGGCAGGCCTTGCGCACGTTCAGCGTGACGTTGACCCGCTTCGCCTTCAGGTTGCTGTCGAACCGGACGTCGGACACGACGCCGCAATCCAGGCCGGCCACGAGGACCGCGGCCCCCGGGCGCAGGCCGCCCGCGTCGCCGAAGGTGGTCTGCAGCTCGTAGCGCGCGTCGAACAGGGCGTCTTCGGAGCCCAGGATGATCACGGAGGTCACCAGAACGAGCAGCGCGAACGCCACGAACAGGCCGACCTTGATCTCCAGGCTGCGGTCACGCTCCACGGGGCTGCATCCTCATCGTTGCGCATCGTAGCGCGTTGGATCCTCTTGTAAGGTCCACCCATGCGCTCGACACCTGTTCTCCTCCTGTCCTTCCTCGCCACCCTCGGCCTCGCCGGATGTCCCACCGACGGAGGAGGGGAGCCGATCGACTCGACGGTCACCTACACCGAGAGCGAGGACGGCGACAACGACGAGTTCGACGACCCCGAAGAGATCGACGTCGTCTGGACGGATCGGTTGCTGATCCTGGGCACGGCCCGGGAGTGCGACTACGACAACGACGAGGACTGGCCGTGGGTCGGGGACCTCGACAACTACCTGATCATCAATCCCGAGCGCGGATACCTCGAGGCGAAGCTGCGCTGGGAGAGCGACCGGATCGACCTCGACCTGATGGAGATCGTGTTCGAGACCGGCGCCGGGGGCACGACGATCACGACCGGGCTCACGTCCCAGGGCAACGACGTCGGCCCGGACACAGAGACGCTGTTCTGGGACGACGACTTCCGGGCCGATGAGGAACTGCAGCTGCAGGTCGCCTGCGCGAACGGCAGCGACGGCGACTACGAGCTCGAGATCCTCTGGGAAGACTGAATCCCCGACGGGGGGCTGCGATCCACGCGCGCCTCGCTGCCCCCCGTCTTGGGGATTCGGGGTCTCGCACCCGCGGTGGTGCACGAAGGGGCCGACTTCGCCGAAGTCCCGGCCTTCACGCACCCCCGGGCCTCGGCCGGTGGCGCACCAATAGGCGCAGCGACGCAAGACCCGCGCGCCTCCCCGGGACGGGCCCCCCCGGGACGGCTCGCATGTGAGCGGGCCGCTTAGAGCGCCCTGCCCCGGATCACCAGTCGCGGCACGCCATCGATGTCGAACTCATCGAGACATCTGGCGTTCACCGCCCACCCGGCGAACCGGAGCAGCCCGTCGGCCCTCTCCGCTGCCGTGGGCCAGCTCGGGCGCCTGAACGGCAGGATGCCGCAGGTGGGGCAGAAGTAATCGCATCCCGTCCCAGTGCCCCACCGATAGGCCTGGAGCTCGTCCAATGGGGTTAGGCACCGCAGCGCCGATTCCTCCACGCGGAAGATGAGGGCTCCTCTTCGCCGGCAGATGGAACAGTCGCAGACCCTCAACTCCGTGATGTCTGCGACCACCTCAAACCGGGTGCGGCGACAGTGACAGCCCCCAAGACGCCTCGTGCTCACGGTCTCGCTGTTGACCTGTCCGGGTCGCCACCGAAGTCGCAGGCCGCCAGGTGCATGAACACATGGCGACCAAAGATCGATGGGAGCCAGCGCTCGAACGGCTGTTGAACCACCTTCGGCAACTTCGCCAGGAGCACCCTCAGCGGAAGACTCCAACGCGACATCCTCACGAAACCAAGCCGCCCGAAGTACCCCGGCTTCGCCGTTCCCAACCAGATCCGTGTGTCAGCGAGCTCTCTGGCCCGCACGATGGCCGCCCTCATCAAGGCAGAGCCGACGCCCTGACCATGCACGTCCGGACGGACCGACACAGCGAGGATCTCGATCGAACCTCCGGGGTGCATATGGACCTGCAGGCTGCCCAGCACTTCTGGGCCTTCAGCCGTCCTGCGAGCGACGAGAAACTCGTCAAGGTGACTTGCGAGCATCGCGCGAGGCTGCTGGAAGAGAGACGGGTCGTGCTGGTTGGCCCGCATCGTGTCGACGATGGAGTCCAGGTCCTGCGGGCGAGCGGGAGTGATTATCAGGGTCATCCGGCTTCTCCAGGGTGGAACAGAAGTTCCTTGAGGAACTGCAGAACCTCACTTCGACTCTCCCCCGAGAGCCCAGCGAGACTCTGAACGACCAGGCCGTCCATCACGGCCAGGGCGAGCCGGAACGCCGCCGGTGGGAACTCGGCGGCTTCGCCCAGTCCTGCCAGCTCGTCCGCTCCAGCTCTTCGAAGTCGCTCCGTCGCCGCGACGACCTTCTCGCGGAGGACTGCATCTGTGCGTGCTGCGACCACCAGCTCGAGCCATGCCTCAGTGGGCCCCCCGTCAACGACCTCCCACATCTTGAGGAACGCCTCCTCGACCCTCGCCGGACCCGGATCGATGGTCGCAAGTGCTGTCCGAAGTGTGCTTCGACGCAGCTCGAACACGTGCTCGAGCGCCGCTACGAGCAGATCCTGCTTGTGCGGAAAATGGTGCACCTGGGCACCTCGGGAGACCCCGGCGCGTCTGCAGATCAGCGTCGTTGACGTCCCGGCATAGCCCTCCTCGACCAGACAGTCGATGGTGGCCCGGAGCAGGCGACTCCGCATCTCACGTGTCCGGGTCTCGTTCGTACGTCTGTTGCTCATTCTGAGGGGACCGTACGGATCATCCGACAAACAGTCAAGCCTGTTTGTTTAATGCGTCTTCGATGCGCGGCCCCGTCCGGGGGGCACTCGCGTCAAGCACGGCCGATGGTGCGCGAACCGGCCGACTTCGCCGAACGCCCGCCCTTCATGCACCCCAGGCGTGAGCCGCGGTCGCACGCAGAGGCGCAACACACGAGACCTGCGCCCCCCTTGCGCCTTCGCGTGAGAGAACGAGGGGAAGCGCGGAGGCGCACTCAAGTACGCCGCACGAGCGACACCGAAGTTCGACGCAGAGATCGGCACCCTCCGGCATGTCGGGGGCGTCCCATGTC
>CALAGR010000385.1 GCA_937891735.1 uncultured Pseudomonadota bacterium
GCGATCCTCGGTCTGCTGGCCGATCCGGCCCTGCGCACCACCCTCGGCGCCGCCGCGGCCGCGGCCGCCGAGCAGGCCCTCTGGGAACATCGGATCGGCGCCCACGTGAGCGCATGGCGGCAGGCCATCGACGCGCCCTGAGCGCCGCCCGTCAGCCTCTCTACATCTTGCCCAGGTTGCCCGAGGCCTTCTCCAGCGCCTCCAGCCGGGTCGCCTCGGCCCGCAGCCCCCGGGCCTTGGCCTTCTTGCGGACCTCGGCGATCAGCCCGGGGTACTCGGGGTTGGACAGCATGCGGCGACGGGCGAAGACCTCGAGGCGGTTCAGGGCGCCGGGCAGCAGGTCCCAGCGCTCCCCGATGCCGATGCCCTGCAGCATCAGGATCCAGCAGATCGACTCGAAGAAGCCGTCCCGCTGCACGCGACTGAGCGCGTCCCACACGTTGACCAGGCCCGCGTCGGCGTCACCCAGCTCCATGTCCACGCCGGCCACGCACAGCTGCCCCATCACGGCGTGATCGTTGCCGATGCGCTCCCACAGCCGCCACGCCTTCTCGAACCACTCCCGGGCGGCCACGAGGTCGCCCTGGGCGCGCCGCGCCTCCCCCAGCGTGGAGTAGCTGTCCGCGATGAGGAGCTGGTGTCCAGCCCGGTCGAAGTGCCGCGCGGCCTTGCGGATCATGCGCTCCGCGCTCTCCAGGTGGCCGCCGTGGCGCGCCAGCGCGGACAGCACCAGCAGCGCCTCGCCGATCCGGGCCTCGTCCTTGGACCGCTTCGCCGACGCCAGGGCCCGGTTGGCGTAGGTGTGCGCCGTGTCCATCGCGCCTTCGTGCCCCAGGGCCCGCGCCAGGAGCCGCAGCGCCCGCTCCATGCCCTCCCGGTCCGTGGTCTTCTCGAGCCGTGCCAGCGCCGGCTGCAGGAAGAGCCGCGCGTCCGCCGCCCGGTACTCCCGCAGGTGGCTGCGCCCCAACACCAGCAGGCCCCGCCCCTCCAGATCCGGCCAGCCGTGCTGCCGCGCCAGCTTCACGACGTGGCTCGCCGCGTCGAGCGCCTTGCCCACGTCCCCGATGGTCATCCACGCGTCCGCCCGGGCCGACAGCGCCCGTCCCACCCGGCGATCCCGGTCCGTCGCCCCCGCCAGCTTCAGCGCCTCGTCGGCCAGATCGAGCAGCTGCAGCCCCACCTTGCAGTCATCGCCCCGCACCCGGTCCCCCACCGCCGCCAGCAGCGGCTCGGCCGCCGCGTCCCACTGCCCCGCCTCGAACCGGTGGCGCCCCACCCGCTCCAGCCGCAGGCCGTCCCGGGGCCCCGACAGCTCCGACAGCGCATCGGCGATGGCCGCGTTCCAGCGAGACCAGCGCCCGTTCTGGATCGCCTTGCGGCGCACGCTCTCGTGCAGCAGCCCGTGGGCGAAGGTCCAGCCGTCGCCTTCGAGCCGGCCCAGGCCCCCGTCCAGCAGATCCCCCTCGAGCTCCCGGGGCAGCGCCAGGCCGCAGCGCAGGGCCGCCGCCATCAGCTCCCGCCGCTCGACGTGGAGCCCCAGGGCCGCCCCGATCTCCAGCGCCGCTTCCGCCTCGGGTCCGCGGGGCCCCAACACCCGCTGCACCCGACGCTGCCACAGGCCGTGGATGTCCGTAGGCAGCGCCGCTTCGGCCCCCGCCACCAGCGCGAAGCCGCCGGGCGCGGTCTCCAGGACCCCGCGCTCAGCGAGGTCTCCGAGCAGCTGGATGGCGAAGAGCGGGTTGCCCTCGGACTTCTTGCGCACCTTCGCCGCCAGGCGCGGCTCCAGCGAGATCAGCGAGCCGAGCAGCCGGGACTCCTCCTCCTCCTCCAGGGGGCCCACCGGCAGCCCGAGCACCGCCGGATCCTCCATCAGCTTCGCGAGCACCCGGTCTTCGCGGAGCGCGTCGGGCCAGGCCGTGCCCACCACGAGGATCCGCCCCGCCTCCCGTCCCCGGGACAGCAGCTGCTCCACGAACGCGGGCACCTCGGCGGACGCGTGCATGTCGTCGAGCCACAGGATGACCGGCAGGACCGCGCTGATCGCGTCCAGGAGCCGCGCGATGGCCGCGTATCGCTCGCTGGGGGTGGTGCGCGCCGCGCCGGCCCCGTCTCCGAGGGCGGTGGCCAGCAGCACCGGCAGGTCGTCAGGGTCCCCGCCCACCCGCTGCAGGGTGTTGGCGATGCGCTGCTCGGCCTCCGCGATGGGCAGCCCCTGCAGCCCGATGTGCCTCGTCAGCAGCGCCCCGAGCCCCTGCCCGGGCCCCGGCGTGCCACCCCAGCGGGCGCGGATCGTGGTGGCCAGCCCCAGCTCCGTGGCGCGCTCGCACAGCCACTGGGCCAGCGCGCTCTTGCCCTGCCCCGGCTCTCCGTGCAGCACGGTGACCTCGGTGCCGCGCCCTTCGTAGACCCGCTCCAGCGCCACCCACAGCCGGTCCCGGTGCCCCTCGCGGCCCACCAGCGCGGCCTGCCGCAGCGCCAGCAGCCCCAGCCCCGCCCCCTGCAGCGACAGGTTCTCCCGCCCCGACTCGGGACCGCGCCAAGACCGCGGGAACGGCGCGCGATCCTCGGGCACCACCTGGGGAACGATGATCGCCGGCCCGGTCACCGTCGCCGATCCCCCCTCGGGCAGGTCGGTGATCAGCGTGGTGAGGGCCGGATCCGTGGCCGGCGACGGCAGCATCGAGCGCGCGATGGCCTGGGTCGGCTCCAGATCCTGGACCTCGATGGACCACAGGGCGCGGGCGGCCTCGGCGGCGTTCCGGTAGCGCTTCCACGGGTCCTTCTGCAGGAGCCGGCGCAGCCAGGCCTCCAGCTCCCTGGGCAGCGGAACCACCGGCTGCCAGGGCGGGACCGCCCACCGCGCGTGCCGCTCGGACAGCTCCGCGGGCTTGCCCTGACCGAACGGCGTGGACCCTGTGGTCAGCAGCCAGGTCAGGCACCCCAGCGCGTACAGATCGGTCCAGGGGCCGAAGTCCCGCGGATCCCCCGTGAACTGCTCCGGGGCCATGTAGGGCGGCGTGCCGACGGCCGTGTCGCCGAACACGTCCTCCACGTCGTCCCCGCCGATGGGCAGGGCGAGCCCGAAGTCCGACAGCTTCCACCCGGGGCGCAGATCCGCCGGCCCGCAGCGCAGCACGTTGCCGCCCTTGATGTCGCGGTGGATCACCCCGCGGGCATGGGCGTGGGCGAGGGCGTCGAGCGTCACGCTCAGCACGTTGCGGAGCCCGGACCAGCTCCCCGGCGGGTGGTCGAGCAGCGTGCCGCCGCCGGCGTACTCCATCACCAGGTACGGCGCGTCGGCCTTCAGGGCCCCGTGGGAGGCCTCCTCCACGCTCGCGGGGATCCGGCCGTGATCGAAGACGAGGACGACGCCCGGGTGATCGAGGCCCGCCACCGCGCGGACCTCCGACGCGAACGCGTCCTGAAAGACCTGATCGAAGGCGAGCGCGCCCTCCAGGACCTTCACCGCGACCTCCGTGCCCGACGCCCGGTGCTGTCCCCGCCAGACCCGCGCCATGCCGCCGGTGCCCACGTTTGCGAACAGCTCGAACGGTCCCAGCGGGATCGGCGCGTTGTCCGTCGAGGAGCCCGGTGGGCGTCTCGGGGGAACGCCCGGAGGGAGGACCGGCTTCATGCCGGGAGACTAGCCGGTGGTGACGGGAGCGACGCGGGCGTCCAGACTCCCACCCCATGACCTCCTGGATCGCCCTGCGCATCATCAAGCTCCTGGCCGTCGGGCTCTTCGCCGCCGGCGCCCTCGGAGCCGGCTTCGCCTCGAGCCAGCGCGACCGGCTGACCTCCGCGTTCTGGCTGGCCACGCCGGCCTTCCTCGGCACGAGCATCGCGGGCTATGCGATGGCGAAGTCCGCGGGGCACAGCCTGGGCGCACCGTGGATCTCCCTCGTGATGTTCACGGCGCTCATGTGCTTTCACCACGCGGTCCTGGCGTCCCGCAAGCCGGTGCGCCGGCCGCCCTTCGCGGGCCTGACCGCCGGGTGGTTCGTGGCGTCGGTGACGGCGATGGTGGTGCGCGGCTCGGGGCCGTGGATGTGGGGCTTGACCGCCGCCCTCGGCGGCGCCGCGGGCATCGGGGCGTGGCTGCTGGCCCGCCGCTTCGAACAGACCCGGCCCGGAGCGGCCTCGGAGCCGGGCCCGGCGACCATGACGTGGTTCACCTGGGTGGGTCGGCTGGAGGGAACGTCCCTGCTGGTCCTGCTGGGGCACGTGGCGCTCCGGGAGGCCGGGGGCGTCGATCTCGACCCCCACGGGATCCTGGGATGGACCCACGGCATGCTCTTCGTCGTCTATCTGCAGGCCCTGGCGAGCGCGACCCGCGTGACCGACTGGGGCCGCCGCGGGCTGGGGCTGGGGTTGATCGCGGGGGTCCTGCCCTTCGGGCCCTTCGTGTTCGACCGCAAGGTCACCCGGGCGCCGAGGTAACCTGCCGGCCAGGAGGTCGATTGATCCGCTGGGCTCCAACCGCCGTGTTCGTCATCGCCCTGCTCCTCCTGGGGGGCTGCGGCGACGCGCCTCTGGGCCTTCGTGTGAGGATCCTGCCGTCCCAGCCGACCGAGGCGGACGAGCTGACGGTGGAGATCGCGAGCGCGCCCACCGACGTCGAAGGGGACGTGGTCTACAGCTACCGGTGGTTCCTGGAGGGCCAGCAGGTCCCCGACCAGACCGGCGCGACGCTGGGGGCGTCGGTGACGGCGGCCGACGACACGTGGCGGGTGGTGGTGATCCCCACGGTGGGCGGCGTGGCCGGCGAGGTGGGCTCCGCGGACGTGTTCATCCGGCCGCTGTCCAGCCCCGTGGACGCCGACGGGGACGGCGAGGCCCGGCCCCCGGACGGCGCGGACTGCGACGACACGGACCCCACGGTCTACACCGGCGCCGAGGAGCTCTGCGACGGTGAGGACAACGACTGCAACGGCGTGGCCGACGACGGCTTCCCGGATGCGGACGGCGACGGGTCCGCCGGGTGCTTCGACTGCGACGACGACGACCCGGCCAACTTCCCGGACAACGTCGAGCAGTGCGACGGCAAGGACAACAACTGCGACGGCGCCGCGGACGAAGACTTCCCCGACGAAGATCAGGACGGCTTCGTGTGCGACGACTGCCGCGAGGGCGACCCCGACGTGTACCCCGGCGCGCCGCCCCTGTGCGACACGGCCCCGGACAACGACTGCGACGGGAGCACCGACGGGAACGAGGAGGATCTGGACGGCGACGGCGCGTCCGCGTGCGCGGGCGACTGCGACGACACCCAGAGCGCGCTGAACGTCACCGACGTGGACGGCGACGGCGTGAGCACCTGCGCGGCGCCGCCGGACTGCGACGACGACGACCCCACCAACTACCCCGGCAACGTCGAGGCCTGCGACGGGAACGACAACGACTGCGACGGCGCTCCCGAGAGCAGCTTCGACTCGGACGGCGACGGCGTGACGGTCTGCGCCGGAGACTGCGACGACGCCAACGCCGCGGTCGCCCCGGGCCTCGTGGACCTGTGCGACGGACTCGACAACGACTGCAGCGGTGTCGCGGACGAGGGCTACAACGACAGCGACGGCGACGGCCTGGCCTACTGCGTGGACTGCGACGACACCGACGCGTCCGTGTACCCCGGCGCGGCCGAGCTCTGCGACGCCCAGGACAACGACTGCGACGGAGGGGTCGATGAGGGCTTCGACGCGGACGGCGACGGCTTCGTGAACGCCAGCGCGCCCGGCTGCCTGGCTGCGTGGGGCCCCTCCTTCGTGGACTGCGACGACTCCCAGTCCGCGACGTACCCCGGGGCGCCGGCGGTGTGCGACGGGATCCTGGACAACGACTGCGACGGCTCGCCGGACCCGCCCGAGGCGGACAGCGACGGGGACGGCGTCACGATCTGCGCCGGCGACTGCGACGACACCTGGGCCAGCGTGTACCCGGGCGCCTTCGAGCTCTGCGACCAGCTCGACAACGACTGCGACGGCTCGGTGGACGAGGGCTTCGACGCGGACGGGGACGGCGTGTCCATCTGCGGCGCTGACGGCACGGCCGGCACGGCCGACGACGACTGCGACGACGCCAACGCGTGGATCTTCCCGGGCGCCCCGGACGTGTGCGATGGCGAGCCGGACAACAACTGCGACTTCGTCACGGATCCCCTGGAGTCGGACGACGACGGCGACGGCACCAGCGAGTGCGACGGCGACTGCGACGACACCACCATCGGCGTCGGCCCCGGGGCGACCGAGGTCCCCAACAACGGCATGGACGACGACTGCGACGGCGACGTGGACGAGACCCCGCCTCCCAAGCACTTCCTGGAGCTGAACAGCTCGGCGAACGTCACCGCCTGGACCTGGGACTACGGGACGGGGGGCCTCAGCGCGTCCTACGTCGTGACTCCGACGGGGTACAGCGTGGCCGCGGCGGTCGTCGCGGACTTCGACGCCGACGGCTACGAGGACATGATCACGCAGAGCTCCACCGTCACCGGGCTCCCCCAGACGACCCTGTTCCAGGGCGACGCCAGCGGCGCGTTCACCCAGCTCAGCGGCAACAACCCCCTGTCCATGAGCGCCATCAGCGCGCTGATCTGGGGCACCGGGGACGTCAACAACGACGGCCTGCCCGACGTGATCGGCTGGGACTGGTCCGACGGCGAGGGCTGGGTCTGGCTGACCGATCCGGGCGGCACGAGCTGGACCCGGATCCCCAGCGGGACCTTCGGGGTCCGGCCGTTCGCGCTGCAGGACTGGTCGCCGTCCAGCACGAACAACGACCACGAGAGCGTGCACCTGCCCCTGGTGGACGTGGACGGGGACGGCAACCTCGACATCGTCGAGTGCGCCAACAACAGCAACGCCCCCACGGCCTGCACGGTGCACTCCGGGGCCGGCGACGGCACCTTCACCATCACCTACACCTTCAACCTGGGCCGGGTGGTCAACGGCTTCGCCATCGCGGACTTCGACGGGGACGGCCTGCTGGACCTGCTGGGGGGCTTCGACGACGACGGCGACGCCGGCAGGAGCTGGCTCTGGTCCGGCGGTCTGACCAACTGGTCCGGCGGCGGCACGCCCTCCATCGACGTGAACCCCAACTCCGGGACCAACGCGCAGAACGTGGCGGGCTACGGCTGGGCCTATCCCTTCGACGCGGACCAGGACGGCGACATGGACGTGCTCCTGAAGATCATCGACCCGTTCCCGAGCAACAACCGCGCCCTGTACCTGGTCACCAACTCCGGGATCGGGCTCGCCAGCTACACCCAGATCGCCATCGGCCAGGGGCAGCACGGCAGCAACAACTACATGGTCCAGGACGCGCTCCCGGTCGCCCCGTGACCCGCCCGCTCAGAAGCCCTCGGGCTCCCAGTCCGTGCTCCGGGCCTTCACCTTCGGCTTGACCAGCACCCCCAGCGGGATCGCCACGCCGACCCCGATGACCCCGAGGCCTCCCAGGATCCCCGCCGCCGTGGCCCGGTCCTGGGTGGTGCCGCGCTGGACCTGGTACTGGTTGAAGATCTCGACGGCGTTTGCGCCAGTGCCCGTCGATGCCACGTAGCTGTCGTAGATCGTCCGCTGCTCCGCCGCCGACCGGCCACTGAGCCCGCCGAACACCCCGCCCAGCACGAGCGCGACGCCGCCAGCGATGGCGGATCCGAGGGCGGGCACGTTCACCGAGCCTCCGGGACGGGCCCCGTGCGCCTTCCAGCGCGCGGACAGGTCCGCCGTGCCGGGCAGCTGGGCCTGCTCGAAGATCACCTCGTTCAGCTGGGCCGGAGCCAGCGTGATGGCCTGGGCGCCGACCCCCAGGGCGGGATGCTTGACCCGCAGGATCGTCCGTCCCGCCACCAGGCCGTCGATCTGCTGGGGAGGAGCGATCAACGCCCCTGTCTGCAGATCCAGGGTGCCGTCGCCCCGCGGGACCTCGTGGGTCACCACCAGCTCCGAGCGGTCGCCCCCCAGCTGGATCTCCACGGTGGCGCCGGTGGGGAGGCCGGTCACCTGGAGCCCCGCGGGGATCCAGCGCCCCGGCTCCAGCCGGATCTCCCGCGCCCGGACGATGAGCAGGGGGATCTCGACCGTCCCGGTGCGGTTGGTGACCCGGGCCACCGTCTCGCCCACCCCCAGCTGCACGATCTCGCCGGCCTGCACGAGGATGGACTCCCGCCCCTCCAGGATCTCGACGCGGTCGATGCCTCCCGACCAGGAGCCCACCGACACCGTGCCCACGCCGAGGAACTCGGGGCTGGCCTCCAGGCGACGGATCTCGGTGCCCTTGAGGGGGTCCACCGGCAGGGTCAGGGGCTCGAACCCCCGTCCACCGATCTGCACGCTGAGAGGTATGCCTGCGGGCATCAGCTCGAAGCGGGCCTCGTCCCGGTCGAAGGAGGTCGGGGGCGCTGCCAGATCGCCGAGCATCACGACCACCTCCGGCACCGCGGCCGTGGGGGCGCGCACCCGGACCACCAGCGTCGCAAGCTGCGCTTCGATCTCGGCGAGGTGGGCGAGCAGGACCGCGTCGGTGCTGCCCAGATCCACCGCCTTGCGGTACGACAGGCCGGCCTGGCGCAGCCGCACCGCGCACCGATGTACGTCCCCCAGGGCGCCGTGGGCGCGGGGCTCTCGCGGGCTGGCCTTCACGAAGTCCTTGGCCGGCACCAGCGCCTCGTCACACCGCCCGGCGGTGATCAGCGCCTGGGTCGCCACCTCGTGCTCCGCGATGGTCGGGGGGACTCCACCACCCGAGGCCCCGTGCGGCCGGGCTTCTTGCTCTTGTCGCCCGACGCGAGCCGCTCCAGCGCGTCGCCCACGCGCGGATCCGGCTGGAAGCCGCGGGAGAACTCCAGGTAGGCGATCAGCAGGGCCTCGGCCTTCTGGGGGTCCCCCAGCGCCTCGAACGCCAGCGCCTTGATGACGATGGCCTCGTACTGCGTGGGATCGAGGCGCAGCGCGGACTCCGCCGACTTGACGGCCCGGTCGAAGTGGCCGGCGTTCAGTTCCTCCCGCGCGAACTCGAGCTGCCGCGCCGCCTGGTCAGCGGCCTTGTCGGCCCAGGACGCGGTCGGCACGGCCAGAAGCACCAGCCCCACGAGCACCAGGACGCGGATCGCCCGGCGGATCACGGGATGCTCTCGTGGTAGGTGACCCGCCGATTGGGGGGGCCGGCGTGCCGGGCGTAGCGCAGGGCGTCGATCAGCCGCACCCCGCTCCACCTCGCCTCGACGCTCGCGTCGTACAACACCAGCGGGGCGAGCCAGCGCGCGTCGGGCACGCCCCGGGCGATGACGTCCACGAGCCCCAGGGGCAGCCCCATCCGGGTGGCGAGCCGGAAGAGCCGCGTCAGGGCCTCGAACGGGGTGGGATCCCCATCCGCGCACCACGCCTTGAGCTCCTGCCGGTCATGGGTGTCGGGAGCCAGCAGGGGGCTGCCTCGCTCCAGCATGAGCTTCTCGAGCAGCGACTCGGGGGCCGGGTAGGCGAGGTTCACCCGGGGGAAGTCCGTGCCCAGCTCCTGGTTGAGCTTCAGCGTCTGCAGCGCCTCGGCGAACGGCTCCCCGGGGTTGGCGATCATGTTGAAGGTCAGCAGCTGGATCCCCCGGGACTTCAGGCGCTGCGCCGCCGCGCGGATCGCCGTGTCCCGGGTGGGCCGGCCCAGGATGTCCACGCGGTTCGCTTCGATCCCCGTCTCCAGGCCGATGCCGACGATGCGCGCCCCGGCCCGGGCCAGGAGCTCGGCGTTCACCTCCGTCACCGTCTCGGGGGAGGTGTTGGCGCTGAACGGCACCCCGACCTCCCGGGGGTAGCGCTCCGCCAGCTCCTCCAGCCACGGCCGACCCGGCGCGAACAGGTCGTCGGCGAAGTGGATGCGCGTCAACGGCCAACGCGCCCGCACCGCCTGGATCTCCGCGATGACCCGGTCCACGGACTTGCGGCGCACCGTCGCCCGGGTGCCGCCGTAGCCGTCCCGCAGGGGCGGCAGGTAGCAGAAGCCGCAGCTGTGCACGCAGCCCCGCCCCGTGGTGAAGCGCTTCCAGGGAAAGCGGCCCATGAACGGGTAGGCCTCGAAGTACAGCGCTCGATCCGGCAGGGGCAGCGCGTCCAGATCCGGCGGCTCCCCCCAGGGGTTGCGGTGCAGGCTTCCGGCGTCGTCCCGCCACACCAGGCCCGGCACGGAGCCCAGGGGCGCGCCGCTCTCCAGCGCGGCCACCAGCGCCGGCGTGCAGTCGTCGAGCTCTCCGGCCAGCGCGCCCCAGGCTCCGAGCCGGGTCACGATCTCCTCGTCGAACGTGGCCGCGGTGCCCACGAGCACGGTCGGCACCCCAGCGGGGCAGCGGGCGACGGCGGCGCGGGCCCAGGGCTCGCCCATGTAGGCGGCCTGGATGAGGATCAGATCGGCGGAAAAGGTGGCCAGGGACGCACCGAGATCGCGCTCCTGGTCGTCCAGGAACAAGCGCACGAGGTGCCCGCCAGCGCCCAGCACGCCCGCCACGTCGCACAGGGCGAGGGACTCGTCGACGGCTGCAGCCTGGAGGATGGCGACGCGCACGCGCGCAGGATAGCTGTCGCGTCCAGCTACCATCCTGCGCGGAGGACGCGCGTGGCGAACAGGGTGGGCCGCCGCCGGGAGCTGAGCCCCGGCGAACGCAAGAGCCGAAGACGACGCGTGCTGCTCGTCTGCGCGGCGACGCTGCTCGCCCTGGAGCTGGGGCTGCGGGTCGTGATGGGCAACTTCGCCCAGTCCCGCATGCTCATGCGCTCGACCGATCCGGACATCTGCCTGGAGAACCGGCCGAACATCGACCTGACCTACACGGGCTGGCTGCTGCGCACCGCCCCCACGCGCATGCGCACCAACGCGCTGGGGGGACGGGGTCCGGCGATCCCCCCCCGGGACGACCGGCTGCGCATCATCGCCCTGGGCGACTCGTTCACCTTCGGCCAGGGAGTGGAAGAGACCGAGGCGTTTCCCCAGGTCCTGGAGCGCGCCCTGGGGATCGCGGGGGTGCGCGCCGAGGTCCTGAACTTCGGCGTGCCGGGCCACGGCCAGCCCCAGGCGGTGGCGCTGCTGGAGCACCGGCTCCTCGACCTGCGGCCCGACGTCGTGCTGGTCAACGTGTTCGCCAACGATCTCAGCGCCGAGGACAGCTACTGCCTGCGGGGCCGGGGCACGAACCCCCTGGGTCGGGAGCTGCTCCTCAACGTCTACATCGCCCGCCTCGCGTACGTGCTCGCCTCCCCCCTGCGGCGGATCGCGCCGCCCACCGAGGCGGACACCCTGGGCACGCCGGAGGAGCGCTACGAGGCCGCCATCGCCCGCGCGGTGCAGCTCGGCGCGGAGCGGGGCTTCCTGGTGGGGGTCGTGCTGCTGACGAACCGGGCCACCTACCAGGACACGCGCCTGTGCCGCGGCTGCACGCCGCCCCACGATCTGCTGGGCGAGACCCCCGCCCACGTCATCGACATGAGCGCGGTGTGGGAGGAGCTGCAGGCCGACATCCCGGCCCACTTCATCGCCGGCGACGACCACCTCAACGCCGTCGGGAACGAGCGCATGGGCACCGGCCTGGCCGCCAGCCTGCAGTCCTGGCCCGAGTTCACGGCCCGGGCCGCGAAATGACGGACCGCCGCCTGCTCGCCGCGGCCATCGGGTGCGTGTGCCTGGTGACGGGGCCCCTGGTCTGGGGCGGCGGCGTGGACGTGCCGGACGATGCGTCCTACTACGGCGTCGCGTCGTGGGAGTGGCTCGGCTGGGCCGCCCGGGAGGGCGTCTCACCGTGGTGGGTGCCCGGAAAGCTCGGCGGCGTCTCGCTGTTCTCGGACGTGGTGCCCCAGGGCCCGTTCTATCCGGGGTGCTGGCTGGCCCTGCTGCTGCCCACCATCCCCGCCCTGGGCCTCGCCGCCCTGCTGCACGCCCTGGGCACGCTGTTCGCGGTGCGCTGGCTGACCCGCATGCACGGGGTCCGGGACGAGCTGGCGATCCTGGCCGGGGCCGGCGTGGCCGCGGGGCCGCTGGCGGTGTGGGCGGCGGTGG
>CALAGR010000386.1 GCA_937891735.1 uncultured Pseudomonadota bacterium
CCCCCGGGCCGCCGCCGCGGCGAGCAGCTCCACGGCTCGAGAGGCGTGCGGGCGCGCCACCGTGGCCCCGTGTTCGAAGAGCACCAGCGCAGCCTCGTCGAGGGCGAGCAGCCCCGCCAGGGGCGCCGCGATCGGGTGCCGGTGCACGATGTCGAGTCCACGCTGGACCCACACCCGGGCCCCGGTGAGGTCACCGCGCAGGCGCAGGAGCTCGGTCATGCGGTGCGCCAGGGACGCCTGCAGGCCGTACTGGGCCAGATCCTCGAGGAACTGATGGGCGCACTCCGCAGCGGAGTCCAGCGTGACGTCGGTGGGGGCCACCCGGGCGGCGTGGTCGCGCACGGCCATGGCCAGCCGCAGCCGGCGCTCATAGCGGGAGGCCGGCGGCTCCCCTCGGGAGCGGATGAAGAACAGGGTCGCCGAGTCCGCCTCCACGAGCCCGTCCTCGTCCCGCCGGACGAAGCCGCTCTCGATCGCCACCTCGACGTCCGGCCGGCGTGCGTCCGCGGCCGCGCAGAGCACGTCCTCCGGCGTCCCCGACGGGCTGCACAGGGCGAGAACGCGCAGCAGCTCGCGGACCCGCTCCTCCTCGAACATCTCCCAACCCAGCTCGAAGGCCTCCTCCACCCGCGAGGTGACGGTGAACTCCTCCGTTCGGGACGCCGGGGCCAGGGACGCGAGTCGAAGCTGCAGCCGGTCCGCCAGCGCGCTCGACAGATCCCGCAGCTCGGCGTCGGGGTTGGCCTCCAGCCAGGCCGCGAGGATGTCCACCACCGCGGCCTGGTTGCCCAGGGACGCCGCGAGCTCCCGGGCCCGTCGGCGCTCGTTCCGCTCGACGGACAGGTCGGGCCGCCGGTCGAGCATGCGGGCAGCGGTGTCGCGCCGGGCGAGGATGCGGGGAGGCGGAGCGTCGTGGGACATTCGGCGATGGTATCCCGAGCGTGCGCTCCCCGGGCGCGAGGAGTCCGCGACCGCCGGGGTTGACACGCCTCAATGAAACGTCTAGATGTCGCCGCCCGTCCGCCAGCGCATCCAGGCCCGGATGACATGCGGGTCAGCAGAGGAACCGCCGAAATGCCGAAGATGAAGACCCACCGCGGCGCTGCGAAGCGCTTCAAGCGGACCGCCGGGGGCAAGTGGAAGCACGGACGTGCCTACCACAGCCACATTCTCACCAAGAAAACCACCAAGCGGAAGCGCGGGCTTCGTACGGTCTGTGTCGCACATGAGACCGATCAGGACCGCATCAACCGCATGCTGCCGTACAAGTAGGAATCTGCAATGCCTCGCGTAAAGCGCGCCGTCATCCGGCGCAAGCGTCTCTACAAGTTGTTCAAGGCGAGCAAGGGCTTCTTCGGAGGCCGAAAGAACCTGCTCCGGACGGCGGTCAACGCCGTCCAGAAGGCTCGCGAGTACCAGTACCGTGACCGGCGCGTGCGCAAGCGCGACTTCCGCCGGCTGTGGATCGTCCGCATCAACGCGGCTGCTCGCCAGCATGGGCTGTCCTACAGCCGCCTGGTGCACGGCCTCGACAAGGCCGGCGTCGAGATCAACCGGAAGATCCTGTCCCAGATCGCCATCGAGGATCCCCAGGGCTTCTCCGATCTGGTCGCCGTCGCCCGCGGGTAGCCCGCCATCGATTCGAACCGAGGCGTCCCCGGGGCTGGCCCCTGGGGACGCTTTTGTTCGTTCGGGGGTCTCTTCCGGGCTCGCGGAAACACCAGGAGCTGACCATGAGCGACGCGCTCAGCACGAACGCGCGTGACCTCGCCGAGGAGGCGGGAGCGGCCCTGCTGGCCGCCCAGACGGAGTCCGACCTCGCCCAGGCGAAGGCCCGGTTCCTCGGCCGATCCGGGTCCATCACCCTGCTCCTGCGCGAGATCCCCACCCTCGATCCCGACACCCGGCGCACCGCCGGTCAGGCGATCAACGAGGCGAAGAAGGCCGTCGAGGCCTTGTTCACCGCGCGCCGGCAGGCCATCAAGGACGCCTCCCTGGCGGTCGGCTCGGGGCACCCCATCGACGTCACCCTGGACGCGCGGCAGCCCTGGCGGGGGCACCTGCACCCGGTGACCCGGGCGTGGCGGGAGATCACCGACATCTTCTCGTCCATGGGCTACACCATCGAGGAGGGCCCGGAGGTCGAGACCGACTGGCACTGCTTCGAGGCGCTCAACATCCCCCAAGGCCACCCGGCCCGGGAGATGCAGGACACCTTCTACATCTCGGACTTCCGCCCGGGCGCCACGGTGGACGCCATGGCCGACGGCGTCGTGCTGCGCACCCACACCTCGCCCGTGCAGGTGCGGACCATGCTCCGTTCGGAGCCCCCGATCCGGATGATCTGTCCCGGCACCGTGTACCGGCGGGACAGCGACCTCACCCACACGCCGATGTTTCACCAGGTCGAGGGCCTCGTGGTCGACGAGTCGATCACGATGGCGGACCTCAAGGGCACGCTCGCCGAGTTCGCGCGGGCCTACTTCGGCGCGGCCACCCAGATCCGCTTCCGGCCGTCCTACTTCCCGTTCACCGAGCCGTCCACGGAGGTGGATGTGACCTGCTCCGGGTGCAGCGGCAGCGGGTGCCGCATCTGCAAGGGCACCGGCTGGTTGGAGGTGCTCGGGGCGGGCATGGTCGATCCCGACGTGTTCGCCCACCAGGACCCGGCGCGCTATGGGAGCTCGCGGATCCAGGGCTTTGCCTTCGGGATGGGGATCGATCGCCTCGCGATGCTCAAGTACGGCATCGGCGACCTCCGGCTCCTGTTCGAAAACGACATCCGCATGCTGGAGCAGTTCTGATGCTCGTCCCCATGTCCTGGCTGGCGGAGATGGTCGAGATCGGCGGATCTGCACAGCAGGTCTGCGACCTCTTGACCGCAAGCGGAATCGAGACGGAGATCGTGTCCGACGCCCGTCCCAACTGGGATGGCGTGGTCACCGCGGTGCTCCGGACGGTGCAACGGCATCCCGAGGCCGACCGCCTCACGGTCACCCGTCCCTTCGACGGAACGACCGAGTTCCAGGTCGTCTGCGGGGCCAGCAACCACGCCGCGGGCGATGTGGTCGCCCTCGCCACGCTCGGCACCCGGCTGCCCAACGGGGTCAAGATCAAGAAGGGCAAGATGCGCGGGCAGGTGTCCGAGGGGATGCTCTGCTCCGAAGCGGAGCTCGGGTTGAGCACCGAGTCGGCGGGCATCCTGGTCCTTCCCCCGGGCACCCCGCTCGGTGTTCCGCTGGCCGACGTGCTGCCCTCCGGGGACGTGATCCTGCAGACCGAGCCCACCGCCAACCGCGGCGACTGCCTCTCCATCCTGGGCCTCGCGCGGGAGCTCGCGGCCGTCAGCGGATGGCCCGCCAAGGGCCGCGCGACGAGCGAATCGGACGACGACGACGAAGGCCTGGCGACGGTCCAGTACGACGGCCCGTCCTGGGCGGGGACCAGCGGCATCGCCGGCTCGGGGGCTCGCGCCACCAGCGTGCAGCTCGACGCGCCGGACGGCTGCCCGCGGTACACCTGCGCGGTGCTGGATGGGGTGTCGATCAAGCCCTCCCCGCAATGGATGCAGGCCCGGCTGGAAGCGGCGGGCGTGCGCGCCATCAACAACGTCGTGGACTGCACGAACTACGTGATGCTGGAGCTCGGCAACCCCCTGCACGCCTTCGACCATCGGTTCGTGCGGGGGGGCGAGATCCGGATCCGCGCCGCTGTCGAGGCTGAGCCGTGCACCACCCTGGACGGCCGCCCCCAGCTGCTCGTCGGCGACGACCTCGTCATCGCGGACGGTGAGGGCGTCATCGCCATCGCGGGCGTGATGGGGGGCGAGAACAGCGAAGTCCGACCGGACACCACGACGCTGGTGCTGGAGTCCGCGCACTTCGCCCCCGGGACCGTGCGGCGCACCGCGCACCGCCTCAAGCTGGGCACCGAGTCCAGCTACCGCTTCGCCCGCGGAGTGGATCCGGAGCTCCCCGTGGCGGCGCTGCTGCGGCTCGTCGAGCTGATCCAGCTCACCGCGGGGGGCGAGCTCGACGGCGGGGTCCTGGACCTGTACCCCACTCCTGTGGCCCGCCGCACGGTCCGGCTGCGCGAGGAGCGCATCCGCGGGCTGCTCGGCCTCGAGCTCGATCCGAGCTACGTCGAGGCGCTCCTGCATCGGGATGGGCTCAGCCCGCGCCGGACCGCATCGGGTTGGGACATCGAGGCGCCGTCCTACCGCTTCGACGTGGAGCGCGAGGTGGACGTGCTCGAGGAGATCGTCCGGCTTCACGGCTACGACAAGATCCCCGAGACCCTGCCCGCCCGGGCGCTGCGCAGCGTTCCCCGTCAGCCCCAGGGCATCGACACGGAGGGGCTGCGGGACGCGATGGTGCGCCTGGGGCTCAGCGAGTCGATCCACTTCTCGTTCATGGACCCACAGTGGCTCGAGCGGCTCGGACTGCCCGAGGATCATCCGTGGCGGGTGCGCGCGGTGCGCGTCGAGAACCCGCTCAGCGAGGTGGGCGGAATCCTGCGGCCCACGCTGATCGCCTCCTTGCTGGCGTCCGCGTCGCGCAACCTGAACCACGGCGCATCGGATCTTCGGCTGTTCGAGATCCGGAACACGTTCCTGGCCCGCCCCGACGGCTTCGCGGCGATCCTGCAGGGCGACGGCGTCCGGCCCTCGGACCGGCCCCCGGTGCTCGAGACGCGCACCCTGTCGGGCGTGCTCGTGGGGCGACGAACGCCTCCCGGCTGGGACGGGGAGGCGCCGGCGGTGGACCTGTTCGACGCCAAGGCGGCGGTGGCGGCGGCCCTGGACCACCTGGAATCGAAGGGGTTTCGCTGGTCGCAGGATGGGGATCTGCCGCCGTGGCTGCAGGCCTCCGAGTCCGCGCTCCTGCTGCGGCCCGGGCGCGAGGTCCAGGTGGGCGGCGTGATCGGCCGCGTCGCGGTTCCCGTGCTGCGGGCCTTCGACATCGACCGGGTGGTCTACGCGTTCGAGCTGGACCTCGCGGCCGTCGCGCCGAAGAAGACCCGCCCGCTGACGTTCCAGCCCCTGAGCCGGTTCCCGGGAGCCGAGCGGGACCTCGCCGTGGTGGTCCCCGACGGGATCCCCGCGGAGTGGGCCCTGGACGCCGCCGACAAGGCCGCGCGAAAGAGCGCCAAGGGGTCCTTTCAGGGCGTCACGGTGTTTGATGTGTACCGCGGCGCCGGGGTGCCGGACGGATCCCGCTCCCTCGCGCTGCGCTTCCGCTTCCGCTCCCTGGAGCAGACGCTGGAGGACAAGGCCGTGGACTTCGCCATGGCCGAGGTCGAGAAGCAGTTGACGAGCCGTGACGGCGTGGTGCTGCGTGGATAGCATGGGCGCCGACCGAGGCTGGAGGATCTGGTTGACGACATTCACTGCAGACAAGCGGGTCTTCGCGAGCCTGGCGCTGTTGTTGCTGGCACCGCTGGGGTGCAAGGCCAACGCGGCGCAGTACGAGCTGATCAGCACCGAGGACAGCGACTGCATCTCGGTCATGGTGGCGCCGGCGTCCGGTGACGACGACGACTCCGCGGGGGACGACGACGACTCCGCCGTCACTGCGGACGAGACCGTCATCGAGCTGCACCCGCTGCCGGGGATCTTCGAGCTGGACGTGCTGGGCACCGCGACCATGACCCCCGCTTCGGGGCCCGCAGGCACTCAGTTCAACATCAGCGTCGTGCTCGAGGACACCGGCTCCTCCCAGGGCAACCCGGCCACCGCGGTCGGTCGGGTCACCCTCGTGGTCGACAACGGAAGCCTCGCCCTGGATGTGCTGGAGATGGATCCCAGCCCGGTGGACGAGCGGCTGTGGACCATCACCGTGGTCGCGGGCGGAGACCCCGAGACGACGACCCGCGAAGACCGGCTGTGTGTCGGTCTCTACACCGAGACGGAGTGACCAGGATGACGAAGGCGGACATCATCGAGGCGGTCTATGAGCAGATCGGGTTCTCCAAGAAGGAGGCGGCCGAGGTCGTTGAGCTGGTCTTCGACACGATGAAGGAGACCCTCGCCGTCGGCGAGAAGATCAAGATCTCCGGCTTCGGGAACTTCGTGGTGCGGCCCAAGCGGGCCCGGACCGGCCGAAACCCGCAGACTGGTGACCAGATCACGATCTCTGCGCGCAAGGTCCTGACCTTCAAGCCCAGCCAGGTCCTCAAGGACGCCCTGAACACGGGGCCTGAGTAGACCGGAGCCATCGTGAGCACCGGACAGCTTCAGATCGAGATCCCCGACAAGGTCTTCTTCCGGATCGGCGAGGTCGCGCGCATCGCGGACGTCAAGCCGTACGTGCTGCGATTCTGGGAGTCGGAGTTCAAGAGCCTGAAGCCCGCCAAGGGCGGCTCTGGCCAGCGCCGGTATCGGCGTTCGGACATCGAACAGGTCCTGCGCATCAAGGAACTGCTGTGGGACCGCAAGTTCACCATCGCGGGCGCCCGGGACGAGCTGCGCGGCGCCAGTGATCGGCACCGCACCCGGCTCGCGGGGCAGCAGAACCTGCCCATCGTTCCGCCTGAGCCGCCGCCCGAGCCGATCACGGTGACCGCCGCGGTCTCATCGCACAGCGTCGAAGACGAGGTCGCGCGCATCGCGCTCTCCGCCGTTCGGCGGGATCTGGTCGAGCTGAAGGAGCGGATCAGGTCCCTGGCGGCGCGAAGCTGACCGGTCCGGCGGTTGCCGCCGGCCTGACGCGCGGCCATGCTGCGGCCCCTTCACGGACCCTGGAGCAGACGATGATCAATGTGACGCGCGGTGTCCCCCTGATCGACGTGCTCGCGCCCCCCGGGAGCTCGAGCGCGGCGTTGGATATCCAGACGCGGATGGAGCTCGCCGGCGGCGCCGGTTGGAGGATCCAGCCGGACGACGGGACCATGGAGCAGTCGATGATCCCGTCGCAGCCGCTGCGAGGCGGTCTCGAGCGGATCTGGGCCACCCGGGATACCCCGACGTATCAGGGCGAGTCGATGCAGGAGAGCGTGGGGCTCTGCATGGAGCTGGCGATCAGCCTGCAGGCGCCCCTGGCCGCGGTCGGCGTCTACGGCGTGGTCGGCTGGGGGCTCGTGCTCTTCGAAGACCCGCGCTGGCTCTTCGGGTTGACCCTGCTGGAGTGGCTGTACAACCCGCGGCTGAGCTCCGCCGGCGAGATCGTCGAGGACGACCCGGCCACCGCCGAAGCGGAGCTGCGGGCCAAGGTCTCGCTGTTCCCGCGCCTGTGGACCTCCGAGGGCACGGCCCGGTTCGTCAGCCGGCTTCCGCCCGGGGCGGTCCAGGAGGTGGAGGGCCACCAGGCCCTGTCGCTGATGGGCCCCGGCGGCACCTTCGATCCTCGCTACTGGCAGTCGTTCGCGGTGCAGATGGCCCTCGCCGAGGTGCAGGGCATCGCAGGAGCACCGGGTGAGGGTCCGGCGGCCCTCGGGCCCGCGCCGATGCCGGTCGCTGCGCCAGCGCCTCCGTCAGCCCCCGCGGCTCCGGACGACGGCCTGACGCCCCTGCAGCGCGCCCGAAAGCAGGCCCAGCTCGACGCGGCGGCGGCCGAGGCCCGCGGAGACGAGCCGGCCGCGCCGGTGGTGGATCTGGTGGTGGCCACGGGATCCGGGGTGCGCTGGGCGGCTGGACCGAGCGGCCCGATCCTGGTGATCCCGCCCGCGCGCTTCGAGCCCGACTTCGTGCGCTCGGTGCAGGGCGGCTCTCTCGATCTGCTGGCGCGGGACGAGCGCCTCGATGGCCGCAGCTTCGAGGAGTGGATGCTTGCCGGGGGGCCCTTCGCGACCGAGGTGCCGTTCCTGTCCCGGCTCTTCCTGGACAACACGCCGGTGCACAAGGCGCTGTTCGACGAGCGGTCCGCGGCCGACGGGGACCTGCGGGTGCTCGACTGCCACCTGCCCCGGGTGAGCCGGGTGCGTGCGGTGCTCGTGCCGGCGACGGAGGGCACCGCCCGGCGCATTCTCCTCAGTTCTTCCAAGGAGCTCGGGGGAGAGCAGATCCGCGCGCTTTTTGAATGAACGGGAGCGCGTGTTGACACGGTCTGGCGGCGCGAGCATTCTCCCGCTGTTCCGCAATCAGGCCCAGTGCCGTGCAGGATCGACGGGGAGTAGCGCAGTTTGGTAGCGCACTTGACTGGGGGTCAAGTGGTCGCAGGTTCGAATCCTGTCTCCCCGACCAACGATTGAAGAGCCCGCCCGGAGTGATCCGGGCGGGCTCTTCTGCTTGGGCAATCACCGCCTGATGGCGGCCACCTGACCCGATGACCGGGAGCCCATCTCTGCTGCGGGTCCTGCGGTGTATGGGGGGGGCGACGCTGCGGGCTACTTCGCCCAGTCCGCGGGTCCGGCCAGCACCACCGTGTAGCCATCGGGGTCGCGCACCCACAGCTCTTCCTGGTGGGCGAGCTCGTTCCAGCGCGGGCCCTGACGGATGTCGGCGCCCATCTCCCTCGCGCGGTCGACCGCGTCCGCGAGCCCCTGGCCGACCCGGAAGTACAGCACCACACCCCTACCGGCGGGACCTTGCTCCTCGATGTGCGGGTGGTGGTCGGCGCCGGTGGCGTCGTGGAGCATGAGCATCAGCTGCCCGCCGTGGATGAGCATCTCGAAGTCCTTGCCCCCGTGACCGCTCGAGGCACCCAGGAGCTCCTGGTACCAGCGGGAGGAGGTTTCAACATCGCGGACGTTGATCATGGGTTCGGCGTGCATCGGGGCAGACTTCTCCGGAGGCCCCTGCGGGGAGGTACATGGGGTCGCATGCGCCGAGTCGGCTCGTGTTCGGCTGTCGCCGCAGACGTGGCATTCTAGCTGTCCGGCCCGCACCGCCTGGAGAAGCCCGTGATCTACAGCACCAGTGTCACCATCAACGCAGCACCCGAGACGATCTGGAGCCTCCTGACTGACGCCGCGAAGTGGCCGGAGTGGGAGCCCAACTGCACGGGGATCGACGGCCAGATCGCGGTCGGCGAGAAGCTGACGGTGCACACGAAGCTGTCTGATCGGGCGTTTCCCGCCCAGGTGACTTCCATGGAAGCCAACAAGTCAATGGTGTGGTCCTGGGCCATGCCGTTGGGCATGTTCAAGGGCGAGCGCACGTTCCGGCTTTCGCCGAAGGGCGAGGGTGTCACCGAGGTCTACTGCGGGGAGGAGTTCAGCGGCTGGATGCTGTTCCTGTTCGGCCGCACGGTGCCGGATCTGTCGGACGCCTTCACGCAGTTCGGAGAGGGTTTGAAGGCTCGCGCGGAGGCCTGAACGGGATAGGTCAATGACCTACTGCGTCAATGGCGGACGCGCGCCCCCCGAGAGTTCGATAATCATCCTGTAAGAGGGTGTTCCCATAAATGCGACACGGCTAGACTCCCTACTTCGAGGGAGGAACCATGGCTCAAGACACCGAGAACACACCGGATGCTCATGGTGGGTCAGCCCCGCTGCCTCGTCGTCGGGGTCGTCTGCCTGCCTTCGATGCGGCGGCTCTTTGCGTCGTTGAGACGATCGCGCAGGAGCACCCTGGCGCGTCGCTGAACGAGTTGATCGACCTCGTCGGAGACGCCACCGGGATCCGGGTGACCACGCAGACGATGAGGAAAGCGCTCCGGGCGTTGGGCTTCGAGCGGGTCGTGCCGCCGAGGAGGTCTCCGAACCGGCCGTCCCCGCCGCCGGCTGCGGAGACGGCGGCTCAGGGCCCACCCCGCTACGGCTATGGCGAACAGCATCGGAAACAGGCGCCGGAGGCGCTGTACTTCTACGGGCTGAGCGACGCGGAATGGGCGCTGGTCTCCGACATCTTCGAGGACAAAGTCCGGGGGGTCGACCGCGTGTACAGCCGACGCTTGATGGTCGACGCGATGAGCT
>CALAGR010000387.1 GCA_937891735.1 uncultured Pseudomonadota bacterium
ACTCGTGGATGAGCCCGCGGGCCTCGGGGACGGGGAAGCCCTCGGGGAACTTGCCTCGGAACCCGTACGAGAACCCGAGGAAGTCGGTCTCATAGACGGCGTTGAGCACCTCGACGGTCGCGCGCTGGACGATCTTGTCTTCCAGCGTGGTCACGCCAATGGGCCGCTGCCGCCCGTCGGCCTTCGGGATGTAGACCCGCCTGACCGGCTTCGCCCGGAACGCGCCCCGGTGCGTATTCCGCTCATCGTGATCGCGTGGATCGCCCATCGTGATCGCGTGGATGAGCGTGTGGACCTTCACGGCCGCGTCCGAGCCGGTGCCCTTCCACTTCGCCTTGAGGCTCTTGTGGACCTGGACGACTGTGGCATCGCCAGCGATGACGTCCGTGAACCCCTTCAGGAACCCCGTGAACGGTTTCGGCTGCGCCCAGGACCGCCCGATGAGCGAGTCCAGCATCCAGCGCACCAGCTTCCCGAAGGCAGGCGAGAGCCGAGCCCAGAAGCTCGAGCTCGCCAACAGCAGGTTCGTCCGACGTTCCAGAGCCCGACGCATCCCGGCGATGGGCTGCTCCCCGTTCCCCTGGGTCGTGAGCACGACGACGAGGACCAGGGCGAGGATGTCCAGCTTGCGGATCCGCTGGACGCATCCCACCTTCTTCGCCATTCGGCGGATCGCGGCGGCCGGAAACAGGTCGAGCAGGAAGGTCTCGGGCGAAGTAGGCTGGGGGCTGGCCATGGGGGCTCCGTGAGGGGGTTGGTATGGCAACCAGATCGTCTCACGCCCCGTCTTCGCTGCTTGAAGCGCTCATCGACCGCGACGAGGCGGGGGCGGGGCGGATCGGCGGCGGGCAGATGGAGCGCGACGTGGAGGGTGGCCCCGACACCACGACGACTCAGAAGCCGTCCTGCTCCTCGACCACGCAGCGGGCGTTGACGACGATCAGCTCCGAGGGGCTGGTCTCGACGAGATTGAGCTGCTGTTGGGGCTTCGCTGCGGTCACGGGGACAGTGTGATCCATCACTCGCCTCCGAATGTGAGGACGGTGTGAGGAACCTGTGATCTCTATGTGAAGGACGTGTCCGCTACAACCGAGCAATTCCGCGGCCTTCCCCGACCCATGCCAGGAGGTCTGGAATCGCGCGACCAGCGTGCGGACTTCCCGAGAGCGTCTGCGCGCGACTCCCCGAAGCACCCTATTTGTCATCAGACCTAACCTCGGTACCATGCGCTCCCAACGACAGGGGGAGTCCATGAGCGATGAAGGCGCGGACGAGGGCGGCGAGGACGAGGGCGGCGCGGACGAGGGCGGCGAGGACGAGGGCGGCGCGGACGAGGGAACCGGGCCGTCGGAGCCGGCGGGCCAAGCGAGCGCAACAGGTGCCACCCCAAGCGACCAGGAGTCGGACGTACCCGCAAACTCCGTGCGTCCGCTCGAGGTGGAGAGCCTGCTCCTCTACGTCCTCGCGGGACCCGACGAGCTGGACACCAGCCCCCACCCCGACCCCTTCGGCGCGAGCATGCGGGCGCTGAAGAGTCCGGTGCACCGCAGCCGACACCTGGACGCGATCTGGTGGAACCTCGCGTTCTCGGGCTCTGCGCTCGCCTTTGCGATCGCGGAGATCGAGGGAGCGGCGGTCGGGCTGCTCCTGCCGTGGCTCGTGGTCTTCGCCTACAAGTCGGCCGAGGTGCAGTGCCGCACGCTGGCCACCGAGGCGGGCCGTGGGGACTTCGACCACCTGGATCCCAGGAGCTACATCACGTTGGCTGCGGTCATCAGCCTCGGCTCCGCGGGCGCGGCGGGCGTCGTGCTCCTGCTGAGCATCGGGGTCAAGGCCGTGTTCGAAGAGCTGGGAGACGGCTACGGTTACGACGCAGAGCTCGGCGCCTGGATCCTCGTGGGCCCCTTCGCCTGGTACGCACTGGCCATCCTGGTAGGGGTGTGGGGACGCGGGCTCGTGGCGATCGTCCAGAAGGACCCCGGCTGGTTGGGCACGGCGCTCCGGGGCGCCGCGCGCAGCATCCTGCGGCCCGTGTCGGCCGAGCTCCGATTCCTGCTCTACGCGACCGTGCTCTGCGTCGTCATCACCATCCCGGCGGCGCTCGCAAACGACTCGGAGGCCAGCGCCACCATCGCGACGGTGCTCGGCAGCATCGCCTTCGGGCACATCGCCATCGCGTTCCCGATCTTCATCGCCCACCAGGCCGGCCTGCTTCCTCAGGAGCCGTAGGCGGCACACGCAGGTCCGGCGCCCGCGTACGATGCGTCAGGGGAGGTCGAGGCGCATGTTCGAACCGGGCACGATGATCGAGAAGTACGAGATTGTCCGGGAGATGGGCGAAGGCGGCATGGCCCGGGTGTTCGAGGTCAAGCACACCCTGCTCGAGAGCCGGCACGCGCTCAAGGTCCTGTCCCCCGAGCTCGTCGCCGACCCGGGGCTGCGGGCCCGATTCCTGGACGAAGGGCGGATCCAGGCTCGACTCCGCCACCCGAACATCGTCGCCGTCACGGACGTCATCGCCCAGCCGGGCGTCGCGGCCCTCCTCATGGAGTTCGTCGATGGGCCGACCCTGGACGACTTCATCCTGAATCGAGCGGCGCCGCCGGCGCTGACGGAGGTCCAGGACATCTTTGCCCAGCTGCTCGACGGACTCGGCTTCGCGCACGGCAACGGCGTGATCCACCGGGACATCAAGCCGTCGAACGTGGTCCTCGCCACGCGGCACGACGGCGCGCTCTGCCCCAAGATCCTGGACTTCGGGATCGCCAAGCTGACCGGCGGGTTCGACGGGCGCAAGAAGGGCCGCACGGCCACCGGCGCGGCCATGGGCACCCTGCACTACATGAGCCCGGAGCAGATCAAGGGCGTCGTGGATCTGGACGCCCGCGCCGACATCTTCTCCCTCGCGGCGACGCTGTACGAGTTCATCACGGGCGAGCTGCCGTTCGACACCGCCACCGACTACGACACCATGAAGCAGATCGTGGAGGGCACGCCGACGCCCATCAGGCAGCTGTCGCCGGACGTCGACCCGGTCCTCGAAGCGTGCGTCAACAAGGGCCTTGCGCGGGACCGCGAGGCCCGGTTCCAGAGCTGCGCCGAGTTCAAGACCCTGTTGATGGAGGTGGGCAGCACCACGGCTACGCCGCGGCCCATCGCGCCCCGACCCCTCCCCGTCGAGCCGGCCCCGCACGCCATCCGGCCGATCGTGCAGTCCTTCGAGCCACCGCCTCCGATCTCCTCGACGCGCCCCGCAGGACCCGCACCCACCGCGAGCAAAGCCCCGGGGCAGCCGTGGTACGCGAAGGAGCAGCGGAGCCCGCATGACGACGTCCCGAGCGGCAAGCTCCTGCCGAGCGACCCGCCTGCTCCGATCGTCGCAGCCCTGGCGAGCGGGATCTTCTGCTTCCCCGGCGTCGGGCACCTGATGCTTGGCCAGCAGGCCAAGGGACTCGTGTTGATCGCCGCCTCGCTCGTCATCGCCTTCGGCACGGCGGGCACGCTCAGCGTGCCGTTTTCGCTCTTCTCCGCGGTCGATGCCTACAAGCAGGCGTCCAAGCTCAAACAAGGCAGGGCGATCTCGGAGTGGGAGACGTTCTGACCGGGTGTGGATCTGGCACTGATCACCGGTCCTGAACGCAGCCCATGTCCTTCTTCCGATCAGGAGCAGCGATCTTGCCCGCTGGCTGAGACGGGGTGTCTGGCGAGGCTGGCCGCCCCCCAGGCCGTGAGTTGACATCATCTCGGGACACTCCTGCGACTTCACTGAAACGCGGGGGTCTCGCGGGGTGAACGACCCGAAAAAGGCAGAGGAACTCAGGGTGAGGGGTTGAGGGTGGGCCCCAGGGCCTGTACCGGTGGGTTGCGAGATCACCGAGACCTTGACCCTGTCCTGTCCCACTACTCAGCCGTGCCCGACGTCCACCGTCCAGTGAGACGGCCGA
>CALAGR010000388.1 GCA_937891735.1 uncultured Pseudomonadota bacterium
AGGCCCGGGCCCAGCTCGTGCTTGGCGATTCGGTGGCGGGGCGTGGAGCGGCGGCGGCGTGGGCCCTGGCGGATCCCGCCGCGGCGGAGTCCTGGCTGCTCCAGGGAGACGCCCTGGTCCTGCTGGACGAGCGGGTGGGGGCACGCCACGCCTACAGCCAGGCCCTCGCCCACCCGTCCCGGCTGCGCACCGAGGCGCTGGAGCGATGGGCTGAGCTGATGTTGTCGATCCCGGAGCCGGCGGAAGTGATCGAACGCCTCGCGTCGGACGAGGACACCGAGCTGGTGGAGTCGGAGCCCCGGCTGCTGGAGCTTCGGGCCTGGGCCCACTGGATGGCGGGAGACGCCCGGCGCGCCGAGGAGGACGCGGCGCGGCTGGTCGCCCTGGACCCGGGGACCGTCCGACACCGCCGCAACGCCTGTGTGTTCGGGCTCACCGCGGGCACGACGGACGCGCCGCCGCGGGACTGCGGCACTCCGGTGTTCGATGACCTGTTCGGCACCGTCATGGACGCGGTGTGGCTGAGCCGGCGTCCCTTCCGCAGCCCCGAGGAGGGGGGGCGGCTCGACCGCGCGCTGCTGGCCGCGATCGCCCTGGCTCCCCTGGATCCGGCCGCCGCGGGGGCCGCGGTCAAGGTGCTCGGGCCCCGGGCCGAAGAGGACGAAGAGGACGCGCTGCAGGCCCGGTTCCGGGTCAGCGTGGGCGCAGTCAGTCCCTGAGCGAGCTCAGATCGAAGGCGGACACCATGCTCGCCGTCACCGTGATCGGGTCCGTGCAGGTCTCCGAACCCGCCGGCGCCGCACACAGGGACACATCGCCGACCGGCGCCACCACCGCCGTCCAGCCGTCCGCGTCCCCTGCCCCCGCCGGGTGTCCCCCCACCCACGCCACGGTGCCGGGCTGGCACCTCACGAACAACACCACCCGTCCGTCGACGGGGGTCAGCTCCGCGTCAGGCAGCCAGGGGGTGGGCGCGGCGTGCAGCGCGGCGCAGGAGCTGGACACGCGGGATCGCAGCGGCTGCAGATCCTCCGTCGCGTCTGTCCGTCGTGCCACCGCCTGGCTCCCCCGGTCCCGCAGGCCGTCGAGCAGGGGGTCCTGGGGGAGCTGCTGCAGCCCTGACAGGATGGTGTCCAGCGCCTCGCCCGACGCGCGGGTGACGAGCTCCAGCCCCCGGACCACGGCTCCCGCGGCGGCGCACTCCGCGTCCGGCGCTGCGAGGAGGCGGTTCAGCTGACGCGCGAGGCGGGCGGCGGACGTGTCGAACACCTCCACCCGCACCAGCAGCGCCCCGGCCCGACGCGCCCGGGGATCCCCAGCGAGCAGCGCCGGCGGCGGGATCGGCGGGGGAGCGTCCACCAGGATGGAGCCCGTGGTCTGCACCGAGTCCTGCTGTTGCGCGCCGACGGGGGCCGCGAACAGGAGGAGGACGGCAGACGCCAGGGCGCCTCTGACGAACGTGTGGATCACCGATGCCCTCGCAGGATTCGAGGTCGATCATGCCAGACTGGAGCCCCGCGGCATTGCCACGGCGGTCGCAGCCGGGTACAGCCTGCCCATGCGCCGGTCCCCCATGCGCTTCCTCTCCGAAGAAGCCCGCGGCTTCGCGGACGCCCTCGACGGGGCGCCGACGCCCGATCTGAAGCGCGACCTGTGGGGGATCCGCGTGCTCCTGCACAAGCTGGGCTGGCTGCTGTGGCACGAGAAGACCGGCCCCCGGGAGCTCGGCGTGGCGGTGTTCGTGGGTGTGCTGGTGGGCTGCTCGCCGTTCTATGGCCTGCACACGGCGCTGGTCCTGGGGCTCGGGTTCCTGCTCCGCCTCAACAAGATCGCGATGTGGGTCGCATCCAACGTCTCGTTGCCGTTCATCGCGCCCTTCATCGCCTTCGGGTCGATGCATCTGGGCTACTGGGTGCTGTATCGGCAGCCCCTGCCGATGACCCTTGCGGGGGCCCGCGTCCTCGCCGCGAGCGGCTCCATCGTGGAGGTCGGGCTGTCGCTGTGGCTGTACTGGCTGGTGGGATCGGTGTTCGTGGGGTCCGGGCTGGGGCTCGTGCTCGGAGGCGCCACCACGGTCGTGGCGCGACGGCGCGCGACCCGCGACAATGCAGTCCCCGTGGGCCTTGACGAGAACTGAGTGAGTACACACTCACTTTTTCGCTTGACCGTCTGAATCCGCTGTTTATCTTCTCCTCGTGCCCCGGTGAGCCAGACCTCATTGAGGCCACGAACCAGGAGTCAGACATGCAGCAGGCCCTCGCAGACCGCTTCCAGACCGCCCGTGACCAGATCCGCAGCTGGCGCACCGCCCGCCGTGACGACCTTCAAGAGACGCGCCAGACGCTCGTCGCGAAGAAGGACGAAGCCGTGGATACGCTGCTGCACCGCCGCGACGAGGCCGTGGACGGCGCCAAGGAGGCGCTCATCACGGTCCAGGCGACGGTGCTCGAGACCGCCCGGGATCTGCTGGGGTGGGCCGGCGAGCAGCTCGGCCCGCGCGCCGAGTTCGTCAAGCGTGGAGAGGGCGCCCTCACCGAGGCGCTGGTCGCCCTGCGGGCAGGCCACAGCGCCACCCTGCCGATCCATGACTTCGACGCCATGTCGGTCAAGAACGTCGTCGCGGCCCTGGACGCGGGCAGCTTCGACGCCATCGGGCTGCGCACCCTGAAGGCCTACGAGCTCGCCAACAAGAACCGCAAGACGCTGATGGCGGAGCTGGACCGGCGCCTGAGCGCCCTGGCCCCCCTGGTCGCCGAAGCGGTCGGCGCCAACGAGCCCCAGGAGCTGCACAACTGACACGAGCTTGCACGGCCACGCCGTGCACGCCATCGAACGCCCTCCCCTCCCTTTCGCGTTCGATGGCACTTCGCCAGGGCCATCCCCTCCTCACCCCTTTGGCCCTGGTGAAACGCGTGATGCGGCGCCCGGTCCCTGTGGCCGGGCGTCGCTACTCACGGTGAGTCGCGACTACACTCCGCGGATGCTCACTCTGCCTGCCCAGTCCTACGCCGAGCGCCGCGCCCGGCTCCTGAAGGCGCTCCCCGACGGCGGGGCGCTGCTCCTTCCGACGAACACCGAGCACCACCGCAACGGCGACGTGGAGTTCCCGTTCCGGCCCGACTCCGACTTCTACTACGTCACCGGGTTTGACGAGCCGGGAGCCTGGGCCCTGCTGCGCAAGGGCGACGACGCGCCGGGCTACACGCTGTTCGTGCGTCCCAAGGACCGGGAGCGCGAGATCTGGACGGGGATCCGCAGCGGCGTGGTCGGGGCCATCGAGCGGTTCGGCGCCGACGCCGCGCACCCCATCGAGCAGCTCGACAAGGAGCTCGGCGCCCTGCTGGAGGGGGTGCACACGCTGTACTTCGCGTTCGGGCGCAATCCGGAGGCCGAGGCGCGGCTGCACGGACTGCTCGCGACCCTTCGCAGCGGGCGCAAGGTCAAGACCGGCCCCACCTCCCTCGTCGATCCGACGACCCTGCTGGCGGACATGCGCATGCACAAGTCTCCGGCCGAGGTCCAGCTGATGCGACAGGCCGCCCGGATCACCGACGAAGCGCACACCGCGGCGATCCGGGACGTGCGCTCCGGCATGCACGAGTACGAGATCCAGGCGCTGATCGAGTACACGTTCCGACGCCGCGGCGCCTGGGGCTGGGCCTACCCGTCGATCGTCGCCGCGGGGGCCAACGGCTGCATCCTGCACCACCGCGCGGGGACCTCGATGCTGCGGGACGGAGAGCTCATGCTGGTGGACGCGGGCGCCGAGGTGGACGGCTACGCCGCGGACGTCACCCGCACCTGCCCGGTCTCGGGGCGGTTCAGCTCACCCCAGCGGGACCTGTACGCGCTCGTGCTGCGCACCCAGGAGCGGGCCTGCGGGATGACGGCTCCCGGGATCACCCTGCAGGGCATGCACGACGCAGTGCTCAGGGACCTCACCCTTGGCCTGATCGACCTGGGCCTGCTCAAGGGCGGCGTGGACGAGAACCTGGAGAGCAAGGCGTACAACCGGTACTACATGCACCGAACCAGCCACTGGCTCGGCATGGACGTGCACGACGTGGGGCGCTACCGGATGGAGGACGGCCCCGCCGACAGCGACAACCGGCGCCTCGCTCCGGGCATGGTGTTCACCATCGAGCCGGGCCTGTATGTGGCTCCCGACGACGAGCAGGCTCCGGCCGCGTTCCGGGGCATCGGGATCCGGATCGAGGACGACGTGCTCGTGACCGAGGACGGCTACGACAACCTCACCGGGGGCATCCCGAAGACCATCGAGCAGATCGAGGGGCTGCGGGCCTGATCCGCTCGCCGCGCGGGCGCCGCCTCCGAAGCTACAGCGCCTGGCAGGTGTAGTTGATCTGCAGCTCGCTGCTGGCGGTGGTGCCGTTGCAGTCGTGCACCTCGAGCTCGACCCGGTACAGGCCGCTCGCCGTCATCCCGCAGGTGGTGGCCATCGACAGCTCGACGGTCGCGGTGCCGTTCCCGTTGTCGGTGATGTCCGGGGTCAGGCCGTCGCCGCTGATCTTCTGGGCGTCCCAGTTGAACCAGAGGGGGTCGCCGTCGGCGTCGGTGCTGCTCGTGCCGTTCGCGGAGTACTGGGGCTCGCAGGCGGGGCAGTTGGTGCAGGCGCCGTAGGAGTCCGTCGTGCAGGTGGTCGTGTCCAGGTCCGAGAAGGAGGTCGCCTGACCATCCACCACCACCACCGCCACCGGCGCGGTGTTGCCGGGCCGCACCGCGACCGTGAAGCCCACCGTGGCCGGGGCGCTCGTGAAGTAGCCGTCGGTCACCTGGAGCGCGACGGCCCAGTAGCCCGACGAGTCCGGCACGAAGCTCGCCTCCATGGAGAAGCGGTCCAGGATGTCATCGTCGGTCAGGTCGCTGAGCGGGGGCCGGGTCGTGAAGAACCAGGTGAAGTCCAGCGTGTCGCCGTCGGGGTCGTAGCTGTTGACCGCGGTCAGCTGCACCGGCGCGCAGGCCTGCTGCTGACCGGTCACGGAGGCCACAGCGATCGGCGGACTCGAGTAGCCCAGGCCGTCGCAGTCGTTGTCGATGCCGTCATCGAGCTCGATGGCACCCGGGTAGATCTGGGCGTTGGCGTCGTTGCAGTCCCCGTCGGCCTCGCTGATGCCGTCACCATCGTTGTCGGTGGTGTCCATGCCCTCGTCGATCTGGCCGTCGCAGTCGTTGTCGAAGCCGTCGGCGTACTCGGGCGCGCCCGGGTAGGTGTAGGGGTTGGTGTCGTCGCAGTCCCCGGCGAGGTCGGTCCAGCCGTCGCCGTCGTCGTCGGTGATGAAGGAGCCGTCGTCGATCTGCCCGTTGCAGTCGTTGTCCTCGCCGTCGGGGAGCTCGTCGGCGCCGGGGTAGGTGTCGGTGTCGCCGTCGTCGCAGTCGCCCTGCAGCTCGGTGTAGCCGTCGCCGTCGTCGTCGTAGCCCACCGTGTTCTCGTCCGTGACGCCGTCGCAGTCGTTGTCGACCCCGTCCAGCAGCTCGGTGGCCGCCGGGTTGATCGCGTGGTTCTGGTCGTCGCAGTCGCCCTGGTCCTCGCTGAAGCCGTCGCCGTCGTCGTCGAACGCGTCGGTGTTGTCGTCGATCTGCCCGTCGCAGTCGTCGTCGATCCCGTTCACGACCTCGGCGGCGCCGGGGTAGATGGCGGCGTCGGTGTCGTCGCAGTCGCCCGCGAGGTCGTTGAAGCCGTCGCCGTCGTCATCGACCTCGTCGCTGCCCTCATCCACCTGGCCGTCGCAGTCGTTGTCGATGACGTCGGGCAGCTCGGGAGCGCCCGGGTAGACCTGGGGGTTGCTGTCGTCGCAGTCGCCCTCGACCACTGAGTAGCCGTCACCGTCGCCATCGAGGCCGGGGCCGATGAGGATCGGGATGGCCGTGGACGCGATCCCTCGCGAGTCGCGCACGGTCAACGAGATCTCGACCACCCCCTCGGCGAACGGGGCGGTCCAGCTGGTGGAGTCCGAGTCGGGCTCGGTGAACGAGCCGCCCTCCTCCAGGCCCTCGGAGACCGGCGTGGCCTCCCAGAGGTAGTTGATCGTGCCCTGCCCCGTCACGTCCGCCGAGACGGAGATCGTCAGCCCGGGGGTGACGTTGGTGGACTCGATGTTCAAGCGAACGATGGTGGGGGGCTCGGATTCGAGCGTGGCCCCAGGCCCGCAGGCGGGCGCACCCAGCGCGATCAGCACGCCGAGGCCGACCATGGAGGCGTACAGGGCAGTGGTCTTCGAGTTCGATCTCATGACTTCTGGCGCCTCCCGCGGCCGCCGTCCGGCCGGGTCCATCTGCGAGCGCGCGCTCCATCTCGTGGTGCGCGCCCATCCGTGCGGTGATTTAGCAGCCACCCGGTGTCACGTCGAGTGTGATGATCGCGGGGGCGCTGTTGAACTGGCCGTCCGAGACCAACAAGCCGATCTGCCAGAACCCGGGCACGTCGGGGACGAACGACGCGCTCGACGTCGTGCTCCCCGTGATCCCACCGCTGACGAGGTTGGAGTTGATCGGCTGGTACGAGTAGTACCAGTAGTAGGCCAGGGGGTCGGCGTCCGGGTCCCACGAGGCGGCTCCGTCCATCACCACCTGGGTCCCGCACTGCACCGAGCTGGCGCCCGTGGTGGCCACGGCGAACGGGGGGTTCACGAAGAACCAGCCGTCGCAGTTGTTGTCGAGGTCCGGATCGTCGTCCAGCTCCGGCGCGCCGGAGAAGACCGTGTCGGCGAAGTCGTCGCAGTCCCCCTCGGCCTCGGACTGCCCATCCCCGTCATCGTCCGTCGTGTCCATCCCGTCGTCGTCCGTGCCGTTGCAGTCGTTGTCCTCGCCGTCGAACCACTCCGGGGCCCCCGGGAACGTGTAGGCGTTGGCGTCATCGCAGTCCCCGGCCAGCTCGGTCCAGCCGTCGCCGTCGTCGTCGACCAGGAACGGCCCGTTGTCCACGGTCCCGTCGCAGTCGTTGTCCGCGCCGTCGGCGACCTCGGTGCCGCCGGGATAGGAGGTGCCGTCGGAGTCGTCGCAGTCCCCCGACAGCTCCGTGAAGCCGTCGCCGTCGTCGTCGAAGCCCGCGGTGCCCTCGTCCACGGTCCCGTTGCAGTTGTTGTCGAGGCCGTCGAGGATCTCCGCCGCGCCAGGCGAGATGGCGGACGTGGTGTCGTTGCAGTCGCCGTCGTTCTCCGACACGCCGTCGCCGTCGTCGTCGTAGGCGTCCGTGCCCTCGTCCGTGGCGCCGTCACAGTCGTCATCGACGCCGTTGATGATCTCCTCGGCGCCCGGATACACGGCCGCGTCGCCGTCGTCGCAGTCGCCGTCGAGATCCGCGAAGCCGTCGCCGTCGTCGTCGGACTCGGGCGAGCCCTCGTCGATCTCGCCGTCGCAGTCGTTGTCCACGCCGTCCTGGATGTCGGGAGCGCCGGGGTAGATGGCGGAGTTCGTGTCGTCGCAGTCCCCCTGCCGCACGGAGTAGCCGTCGCCGTCGTGGTCGATGCCCGTGCCCACCACGATGTCGATGCCGACCCAGACCGACCGCTCCAGCGAGTCCGTCACGGTGATCGTGATCTTGACCAGCTGCGCCACCTCCGGCGCGGTCCACGTCGTCGCCGCCGAGGAGCCGTCCGCCAGCTCACCCGCCTCTGCGGTCCAGGCGTAGGAGATGTCCACCCCTTCACCGCCCGTGGCCGTCGCCGAGATGTCGATCGTCTCGCCCGGAAGCACCACCGTCTGGGAGAACGACAGCTGATCGATGTTGAGAGGGGTCGTGATCCCGCCCGTCGGGCAGGCCACGAGGAGGGCGCCCATGCAGAGCAGCAGGAGCCGGACGAACGCGAAGGAGCGGTGCATTGTGTTCCTCGATCCGCAACGGTTCCTTTGCGCGATCACAGGCATTCTACTTTGCAGACAAGCGGTTTCAAGAAAGCCGGGTCGGGCCCGTCGCTGCCCCGTCGGATCTCACCGTGAAGATCACGGTGTGCCTGCCTGCCCGTTGGGCCTCTTCTCGCCTCCCCGGGAAGCTCGCCCGAACGTGGCGCGGACGCCCCGTGCTCGCCTGGACGGTGGCCGTGGCTCATGCGTGCGCCCTCGGCCCGGTCTGCGTGCTCTCCGACGACCCCCGCCTGGACGCGGCCGCGGAGCGAGCGACGGTGATCCGGATCGACGGTCCGTTTCTCAACGGAAGTGAGCGAATCGCCGCCGCGCTGGGTCGCGGACTGCTCGGGTCCCCCGACATCGTGGTGAATCTGCAGGCCGACGCGGTGGGCGCGACGCCGGCGGCCGTGCGCGCCGCGGTGCAGGCGCTGATCGACGATCCGGCGGCCACCCTGGCCACCGTCGCGGTCCGCGCGCTGCGGGAACAGGTGCCCCGTCGGACCACGGTGGCGCAGGCGGCGGGGCGGGCGCTGTACTTCTCGCGGCACGCGTTGCCGGCGGCCCACGCGGGGTCCGCGCCGGTGCTCGCCCACCTCGGCATCTACGCGTACCGGGTGCCGCGGCTGCTGGAGCTGGCCCAGGTGGCTCCCGGTCCGCTGGAGCGGGCCGAGGGGCTGGAGCAGCTGCGGTGGTTGGAGAACGGCGACGCGGTGGCGCTCGCGGTGGTGCCGGGGCCGCCGGGCCTCGCCTTCGCCGTGGACTCAGAGGCGGATCTGCTCGAGCCGGTCGACGAGCATGCGCCCGAGCGCGTCGATGGTGGCCGGTGAGTTGCCTTCGAGCCGGTTGTTGACCAGGACGAACGACTCCGCCCCCTCGTCCAGCGCACCGAGCAGCAGCTCCACCGCGTCCTGGCGCACCTGGGGCTGCTCGACCTGCAGGCTGTCGTAGGGCTGGAACCGGTCCACGGACTCCTGGTAGGTCAGCCCCGTCGGGGTCAGCAGGCGCAGCACACGGAGGTCCTTCACGAGCCCCCCGCCCTGCTCCGCCAGGACGCGCTGCTCCGCCAGCGACGGCATGCGGTTCCAGGCGTTGAAGCAATGGGCCACCCGGTGGTCCCGCAGCATCTCGAACCACGCCGGCGTCAGCAGCTCCGGGTTTCGGACCTCCACGGCGTAGCGCACGTCCGTCGGCAGCGCCGCGAAGAACCGGGCGAAGCGCTTCACGATGCCGTCCAGGTGGGGCAGCACCCGCGGCGGCATCTCCTGGAGCTGGAAGAGCAGCGCGCCGATGCGATCCGCCACCGGGCGCAGCGGTGCAAGCACCTCCCGCACCACCAGCTCGGGGTCGAGGAAGTGCGGGTTGAGCCGCCCGGCCTGGTCCCCGTAGCGCGGGTGTGTGGGAAACCGCGGGATCGTCACGTGCTCCCAGACCTTGGGCACGATCCGGAAGTCCGGGGGAAGCTGCTGGTCCCACCGGGCCACGGTGCTCGGTTCCGGCGGTCCGTAGAACGTGCTGTCCACGCCCACCGCGCGAAACCAGGGCCACGCCGCGTACTCCGCGAGGGACTCCTGGCGAAAGGCCCGCTCGCTGCGGTAGAGCCGGCGGTAGATCAGGCCCCTCCAGCCGGGGTAGACCCAGGACGACGTGCCGAAGCGCACCGTGGCGGGCACCCGCTGCGCCGCCTCGAAGTGAAATCCCGGCGGCTCCGGACCCGGCGCCGCCCCGGTCGGCGGCCCCGCCGCAAACAGGCTCTGCTGGTCGTGATCGCGCCGCGTCATGCACGAAATGTACATTGGCGCATGCACCCGACGAGCCCGTCCTTCGGCCGCCCCTCCCGCCGCCTGTGGCTGCTGGAGGAGGACATGGCGTTCTTGAACCACGGGTCCTTCGGGGCGACACCCCGGCGCGTGCTCGCGGCCCAGGATCGCTGGCGGCTCGCCCTGGAGCGCCAGCCGATGCGCTTCATGATGGAGGAGCTGGCTCCCGCCCTGCGCGCCGCGGCGAGCGACGTCGCGGGGTTCGTGGGAGCCCGGGGAGACGATGTGGCCTTCGTGGAGAACACCACGGGGGGAGTCAACGCGATCCTGCGCTCGCTGGCGCTGTCGCCCGGCGACGAGGTGCTGACCTCGGACCACGTCTACCCCGCCGTCCTCAAGACCATGGCGTACGTCTGCAGGCGCGCGGGAGCCGCGGTCCGACTCGCCGCGGTGGGCCTGCCGGTGGCGGACCCCCAGACGATCATCGATGCCTTCGCCCGGGCCATCACCCCCGCCACGAAGCTGCTCGTCGTCGATCACATCGCGTCGGGCTCGGCCCTGGTGTTCCCGATCCGCGAGCTCGTGGCCCTGGGGGCGCGCCACGGAGTGCCGGTGCTCGTGGACGGCGCCCACGGCCTGGGCATGGTGCCCCTGGACCTGGGCTCCCTGGGCGCCACCTGGTACGTCGCCAACTGCCACAAGTGGCTGTGCGCTCCGAAGGGCTCGGCCGTGCTGTGGGCCAACCCCGACGACCCCGCGAGCCGGGCCGGGCTGCACGCTCCGGTGATCTCCCACGGCTTCGACGAGCCGTTTCCCGCGGAGTTCGACTGGGTCGGCACCCGGGACTTCAGCGCGTGGCTGAGCGTGACCGAAGCCCTCGCGCTGCGCCGGGAGCTGGGGGACGCGCGGGTGAGGGCCCACAACGACGGGCTCGCCCAGCAGGGAGGCCGGATCGTGGCCGAGGCTTGCGGCGGCACCCTGGCGGGGCCCGAGGCGATGATGGGATCGATGGCCTCGGTGCTGGTGCCGGGGTTTGCGGGGGCGACCCAGGCCCTGGGCGACCGCCTGCGCGCGCTCCTGTGGAGCACCGACCGCATCGAGATCGGCGTGCCCGCCCTCCTGGGCCGGCTGATCGTGCGGGTGTCGGGGCAGCTGTACAACGAGCAGTCGGAGATGGAGCGGCTGGCCTCGGTGCTCCCCGCGCGCCTCGCCCGGCTCTGAGGGAGTTCAGCCGTCGACGGGCTCGTCGCCGGGCGACGGCATGCAGTCGGGGATCTCGGAGAACCACGTGCCGAACGAGCAGGTGGAGATCTCCCGCTCCAGCTCGAGGAGCACGTCCACGAGGGGCACCAGCACGGGCGGCGGGTTCCCGTACTCGTAGGTGGTGACGCGGGCCACGTCGCCGAAGTCCCACAGGATCTCCCGGGCCCCTCCGTCGGCGCAGTCGGGGCAGCCGTACACCGCCTCGACCAGGTCGAGATCCAGCGCGGCGTTGGCCTCCGCGAGGGTCTGGGCGCCGTAGCTGGTCAGGAAACCGTCCCGCTGCACATAGATCTCGTCCTCCCAGCCCCGGGTGAGGAAGGTGGCCGTGGCGTTGGTGGCGACCGTCAGATCCCTGCGGCACTCGCCCCAGCACTCCCCGAAGGAGGACCGGAAGCTGATCGCCGGCGTGCCCACCGCGTCGTCGTCGTCGTCGCCCGTCGCGTCGTCGTCGTCGCCCGTCGCGTCGTCGTCGTC
>CALAGR010000389.1 GCA_937891735.1 uncultured Pseudomonadota bacterium
CGCGACGTCAGCGCGTCGAAGACATCGGCGACCGCCACGATCCGGCCCGCCAGGGGGATCTCCTCGCCCCGCAGCCCGGATGGGTACCCGCTCCCGTCCCACTTCTCGTGGTGGCTGCTGGCGATCTGCTCGCCCAGTTGGATGACCGCCGAGTCGGAGCCGGACAGGATCTCGGCCCCCATCTCGGCGTGGCGGCGCATGACCACCCACTCGTCCGCGTCCAGCTTGCCCGGCTTCAGCAGGATCCGGTCGGGGATGCCGATCTTGCCGATGTCGTGCATGGGCGCGGCATGCAGCAGGTCGTCGGCCTCGGCCGGGGACATGCCCAGCTCCCTGCCGATCAGGGCGGAGTAGCGGCTCATTCGCAGGACGTGCGCCCCCGTGTCGTCGTCCTTGAACTCCGCGGCCCGGGAGAGTCGGACGATGGTCTCGAGCGAGTTCGCCCGGATGGTGTCGAGCGCCGCCCGCAGCTCCGCCGTCCGCTCGTCCACCAGACCCTCGAGCAGCACGTTCTGGTTCTCCACCGCGTCCCGCGCGGCCTTCAGCTGGAGCTGGGTCTCGACCCGCCTGCGGACCAGGGCGGGGTTGAAAGGCTTGTGGATGTAGTCGACGGCCCCCACCTTGAAGCCCCGCATCTCCTCGTTCGCGGCGCCCTGCGTCGTGACGAAGACCACGGGGATCTTCGCCGTCGCGGCGTCGGCGTGAAGCCGGCGACAGACCTCGTAGCCATCCATGCCCGGCATCATGACGTCCAGCAGGATGAGGTCGGGGGGCGAAGCGCTGGCGAGCTCCAGCGCCCGGTAGCCGTCGAGCGCGACGAAGATCTGGCCGGTGTTCGCCAGGAGCTCCCCCAGGACATCCAGGTTCTCCGGGGTGTCGTCGACGATCAGGATTCGTGGGGCTCGCGGGCTCATCAGGGGGTCTCTCCGTGTTGTCGGGGGCTCGACTGGGGTGGCGCCGGACTCGGGGTGGCGGACAATCCGGGCGCCGCCGCCGACAGGAGCGTCCGAGCGCCCTCGAAGTCGTACCGGCGGATCCGATCGAGCGTGGGCCGGAGGGCGTCGGCGTCCGAGCCGCCGGCGACGAACTGGGCGATCTCGCGCGCCAGGCGCCGCGCTTCCATGTCGTGGGAGGCGAGCAGCCCGTCGAGTCTGTCGATGAGTTCGGGCAGCGACTGCCCCGACGCGTTCGGGGGGGCTCCCGAGGAGCGTCCGTGCTCGCCCGCTCCCGGCCCGTCGATCTGGCCCTCGGGGCCGTGCCCCGGCCGTCTGTAGGAGCCGCTCATGCGGACGTGCTTCGCCAGGATCCTCACCAGGGCCGCGGGCTCGAACGGCTTGGTCAGGGTGGCGTCCATCCCCGCAGCCCGCACACGATCGCGGATGGCCTGACCGAAGTCCGCGGTCAGCGCGACGATCGGAAGCTCGGCCCCGAGATCCTGCCGGATCCGACGGGCCGCCTCGTAGCCATCCAGGCCGGGCATCCGCAAGTCCATGAGGACCGCTGCGTACCGGGGCCCGTCGGTGCGCAGGCAGTCCAGCGCCTCGAGGCCGCTCGCCGCTTCGTCGGCCTCGACACCGACCTGGGCGAGGAGCTCGACCACGATCTGGCGATTGATCTCGACATCGTCCACGACCAGCACCCGGCCCCCCCTCAGCGAGTCCGCGCCGACGACGACCTCCGCGACCGGCCGAGGCGGGGCCCTTCGCTCCAGCCCCAGGGCGCCGAGCACGGCGCCGAACAGACGGGTCGGGGTGGGCGGACGGGCGGTGACCACCGACCCAGCCATGTCCGCCAGCGCGGCCGTGGCCAGGCTCAGCTGATCCGCCGACACGAGGGCGATCACCGAAGCCCCCCGCAAGCTCGGCTCTGCCCCGAAGAGGGCCAGCTCCTTGACGGACTCACCCTGCTCCCTCCCCCAGTGCAGCAGCAGGATGTCCACCGGGCTGCCTTCGTCCGCCAGGCGCCTGGCGCACGCGATCGCTCCGACCACATCCGCCACTCCCCGAGCCCGGACGCCCGCCGCGTCCAACGGCTCGATCAGGGACTGGCGCCACGGATCCGCCCCCCCCACGACCAGCGCGACCTTGCCGGCCAGCCGCGGCGGTCCGGAGGGGTTCTGTCGCCGTTCCTGCTCCCGGTGCCCCACCGGGACCAGCGCGGTGAAGGTGCTCCCGCTCCCCTCCTCACTCTCGAAGCGAAGCGAGCCGCCCATGCCCTCCACCAGCCGGCGGGAGATGACCAGCCCGAGCCCGGTCCCGCCGTAGCGACGCGTGGTCGAGCCGTCGGCCTGGACGAAAGGCTGGAACAGGCGCGCCTGCTGCTCCGGGCTCATCCCGATTCCCGTGTCGATCACCCTGAAACGCAGGACGGGTCTCCTCGACGTGGCCCCGTCGATGCGCACATCGACGTGAACGTGTCCCTGCGCAGTGAACTTCACGGCGTTGCTCACGAGATTGAGGAGCACCTGGCCGATCCGCAGCGGGTCCCCGATCAGGGGGTCGGGCACGTCCGGGTGGCGCGTCAGGAGGAACTCCACACCCTTCGCGGCCGCGTCGGGTCCGGCGAGCACCACCAGCTCGTCGAGCACGTCGTCGAGGGCGAACGGCAGCTCCTCGAACCGGAGCCGGCCCGCCTCGAGCTTCGAGAAGTCCAGGACGTCGTCCACCAGGGTCAGCAACCGCTTGGACGCCGTCCCCACGGCCCCGACGTAGTCCAGCTGGACCGCCGTGAGGGGGGTGCGCGCCAGCAGGTGGGACATCCCGACGATCGCGTTCAGCGGAGTCCGGATCTCATGGCTCATCGTGGCCAGGAACGCGCTCTTGGCATGGTTGGCCTGCTCCGCGAGCTCCTTGGCCTGCCTCAGCTCCTCGGCGGCGTGCTTCAGCGCGGTGATGTCCTCGGACAGCGTCAGCAGGTACCGGGGGTGCCCGTCCGGGCCCTGGATGGGGATCTTCCAGGTGTGGAAGTAGCGCCGTCCGCCGGGGGCGTCGAAGGAGTCTCCGGGCAGGTCGACGGGCCGCCCCCCTTTCAGCACGTCGCGATCCGCCGCGTCCATGCGCTGGGCGATCGGGGGTGGGAGGTAGTCTGAAGCGCGCGCGCCGAGCAGGGCTCCCGTCGGAACCCCGAACTGCCGCTCTGCGAACCGATTGACCCGCGCGACCCGCAGCTCTTCGGCGTCCTTGACGATCAGGTTCATCGGCAGGTTGTCGACGATGGCCGCGAGGAAGGTCTCGCGCTCCCGCAGCGCGCGCGCGCCTCGGTCGCGGGCGATCGCGGACCCGACGATCTGCGTGGCGATGAACAGCGCCGCATTCTCCGGGTCGTCGACCAGCCGGTCCGCTGGCACACCGCCCACGCAGAGGAACCCTCCGAGCTCCCCGCTGACGTGCAGGGGCAGCCAGTAGGCGTTCTGCAACGAGAAGCCCTCGGCGAACTGCCTGCAATCCCCCGAGGCGGTGTCCAGTCGGACGACCTCGCCCCGCCCCAGCGCTGCCAGGCTGCCCGTCACCGCCTCGAGGGAGAGGTCCTGGAGTTCTGCGCCGCGCAGATCTTCGGGTTGTCGGGCCCACTCCGCCACGCAGCTGAACGTCCTCGCGGCAGAGTCGATCAGGAACAACCGCAGGTGACCGGCCTTGCTCGCCTGCCCGAGCTCGCTGAGGGCAGACTGGAGTCGCCCGGGAGATGGCGAGTCGACCAGCCGCTCCCAGAGCCGGGCCACGACCGCCCGCATCGCCACCTCCTCGCGCAGCGCCTGCTCGACCTGTCTGCGCCCGGCCGCCTCGACGTTGAGCGCCTCGTTCCGCGCCTCCAGCTCGGCGGTGCGCTCCCGAACGAGCTCCTCGAGGTCCTCGTGGCTGCGCCACAGTTCCTCCTGGGCGAGGTGTTGCTCGGTGATGTCGCGGGCCACCCCGAAGTAGCCGACTACTCCGCCGTCGGGAGCGCGCCGGGGGGCCACCCGGTCCTCCAGCCATCGGTACTCGCCCGTCCGGGCGTTCCAGAAGCGGTATACGGCGGCGATCGCCACGCCCGTGGCGAGCTGCACCCAGGCCGCCTTCACGCCCTCGAGGTCGTCGGGATGCACGGCGGCCAGCCAACGGCCGGGCTCGAGGAGCAGTTCGTCAGGCCGAAGCCCGAGGATCTCCTCCACTTGTGGGCTGACGAACGTGTGTGGGCTGTCGGTCAGGGAACGACCGTCTCCGAATCGGCCGGAGTGGATGATCTCCCCGACCCCTTCGACGATCTCGGAGAGACGAAAGGTCGCCTCCGAGACCAGGTCCCGGGTGCGCCGCACGATGCTGAACTCCGCCCGATCGCGGGGGCCCTCGGCCACGGCCGCGTCGAGCTGCTTCAGGATCGTCGCGGCGTCCCAAGGCTCGACCAGGACACGATCCGCCACCTGCCGGTTCACGGCATCCGCAACGATTGCACCCTCGTGGGGTCTCGCTGCGATCACCCCGATGGACTGAGGCGAGAAGCCCAGGAGGTCTTCCAGCAGGGCGGGCGCGGCCGAGTCGGGCAGCTGCGTGCCGACGATGATCACCGTGAAGTCCTCGCCGCCCATCAGCTCCAAGGCCTCGGCCTTGCTGGGGGCCATCCACACCTCGAAGCGGCGGCCGAGCAGCTCGGCGAGCGCCAGCCCTCGCGCGTCCTTCGCGTGCACGAGCAGCAGTTCGGCGGATCTGGTCAAGGCAGCTCCAAAGGCAGGGGCGGGCGGATCCGTATCGGCAGTCGCTCGAACCACTTGAGGGCCGCAGGATGCGGTGACCGGCCGATCACGGGTCGCCGGCCGGGCCCGCGCCGATGGCCTGGCTCATCCGGGCGACGAGGCCCTGAGCCTCCTCGAAGCGGTAGCGAGCCACGAGCTGCGCGAGATCGCCGAGGTCCGCCCGGAGTCCTTCCGGCCACGGCAGCGTGCGCAGCTCTTCGACCACGGACCGACAGCCGCTCACCCTCGCCATGGCGAGCTCCCCGTCCAGCCGGGCGAGGAGCGAGAGCAGGGCATCGGGCAGGCCCCCCTCGGGATGGTCGACGACGGCGGAGGCGCCGGTTTGCGGGCTCCGCAGTCGGGCCAGGGCTTCGGCCGCCGCGTCCAGCGCGTCGTGGAAGGCCTGGTTGGCGGCCCCCAGCTCTCCATCATCGTCGCCCTTCAGCACCGCCTGGAGGTCCGCGGCCCGGCGGTGCAGCTCCGAGGCGCCGAGGTTCCCCGCGACGCCCTGGAGGGTGTGGACCACGTGCAGCGCACGCTCCCAATCGCCCGCGGCGAGGGCCGAGTCCACGTCGTCCGCTGCCCCCATGTACTCGTCCCGCAGCTTCCTCAGCAAGCGGAGGTAGAGGGACCGGTTCCCACCCACTCGGGCGAGGCCTTCCGCCGTGTCGAAGCCCGGCAGGTCAGGCAGCTCGACCTCTCCCGCGGCTGAAGTGACGGGTCCGTTCTCGATCCCGAGGGGGGACGCTGTGTTTCGTGTCGAGCGGGTCATGGGCGACTCGTCATGTCGTGAGTGGAAGGAAGCTCGAGCCCCACAACAGTAGCCCCCTGCTCACCGGCTCGGATGTAGGCCGCCCCCCCGTGTGCTTCGGCGACCAGCCGCGCGAGGGGCAGCGCGAGGTCGGCTCGCCGCCGCTGGCCGGGCTCGCCTGAGGTCTCCGTGTTCCATGGCTCGAAGAGGGCGGTGACCTGGGCCGGGTCGACGGCAGACCCCTGGTCGGAGACCTCGATCTTCACTGCGCGGTCCTCGACGTGGGCTCGCAGCCGGATCTCGGAGTCAGGCGGTGCGTTGTCGCGGGCGTGCCGGATGAGGGCGAGGACGGCGCGCTGAAGCAGGACCGGGTCGAGGTCCAGGGTGGGGAGGTCCGGCGCCACGTCCCAGCGCAGGGTCGCATCAGAGGGGTGGGGCTCCTCCGCAGCGGCCCGCCGCGCGTCGTTGAGCATCGCCGAAAGCGTCGTGGCCCGAAGGCTCACGCGCAAGCCATCGTGCAGGCTGCCATCCACGTCGGAGAAGTCGGTGATCAGCCTGCGCATTCGTTGCACGGTCTCGACCACATCGTCCATGGACTGCCGCGACGCGGCGGGCAGCCCTTCCTGTCCAGCGAAGTAGTCCGCCGTCAGGAGCAGCGTGCCCAGGGGGTTGCGGAGATCATGCACCACGAGGCGACGCAGGTGCCTCCGCCACCTCGCCTCCAGCGCGAGCCGGTCCCTCTGCCCGCGCAGGGTTCGCTCCGCTCGCTTCAGATCCTGGCGTGCACGACGAAGCCGCAGCAACGAACGGACCCGCATCGTCAGCGCGGTCGGGTTGATGGGCTTGTTCAGGAAGTCGTCGGCGCTCGACGCGATGGCCCGGCCGTGGGTCTCCAGGTCGCTCAGGGCGGTGAGGAAGACGACCGGCACATCAGAGCCCTGTGGAGTGCTTCGAAGCGCCGCCAGCGTCTCGAATCCGTCCATCTCCGGCATCATCACGTCCAGCAGGATCAGGTCGATGTCGCCCTCCGCGAGGCGCTCGAGAGCCTCGGGCCCCGAGGACGCGAGCTTCACCTCGAAGCCCTCCGCGTGCAGCAGGCCCTCCGCGACGAGGCGGTTCACGCGGTCGTCGTCCACGACCAGGATGCAGCCCGGATCGCAGGCAGCGTCCTGATTCCGATCCCCCAGCCCCTCCGGGCACCGGGCCAGTTGCACATCGCCATGAGCAGTCACGATACGGCTCCCTCGGCCTCGGTCATCGTTCCGCCCATGGGGCAGAAATTGGTCGCGAGCGGTTCGA
>CALAGR010000390.1 GCA_937891735.1 uncultured Pseudomonadota bacterium
GCCCCGCTTCGAGCGAGCTGCCGCGCCCCTGGACCTGTCCGCCTGGCGCATCGGCCGCGACCGCAGTCGGTGGACCTTCGCCCGCTCGGCGCGGGTCCTGGCCGGCCTCGCCGCGGCGCTGCCCCTGGCGATGACTCCGTCCCTCGCCCACGCCGGCAGGAAGGCCGCGCCTCCGGAGCCCGAGGCGACGGCCCCGGCGGGCCTGGAGTTCGGGGGCGACATGCTGTGGCAGCCGATCATCGGCGCGCAGATCGAGGTCACCCTGGGCGACGGCGTGCGCATCAAGGGGACCCTGCTGACCCAGTCGGTGGAAGAACTCGCGGTGGTCCTCGCCCCGGACGGCGTGCTGATGCGCGTGCCCAAGGAGCTGATCATCGGGCTGCGGGTCCTGGCGTCCGCGGAGCAGGCGGAGGACGAAGCCGAGCTCAGCGAGCTGCGGGCGATCCGCGAGGCCATCGAGGACCTCAAGATCGAGCGGGAGACGGGCGAGCCGGAGGAGCGCATGACTCCCACCCGGGAGCGGATCCCGAAGAGCGGCAAGGCGCTCGCGGCGGTGGGCATCGGCCTGACCGGGGCGGGGGCCGGCATGCTCAGCATCTTCGCCATCGGCACCGCGATCGACAGCAGCTTCGCCTACTACACCTTCCCCATGCTGTTCCTGGGCAACGCCCTGCTGGGCCCGGGGATCCCCCTCATGGTCACGGGGCTGGGCCTCGAGAACGACCGGCAGCGCTACCTGCGCAAGAACGCCCTGGAGATCAGCATGGGTCCGACCCGCGGTGGCTGGGCCGGCAGCCTGAGCCTTCGCTGGTAGCCGAGATCCACGCCGCGCCGCCCTATCCGTTGGAAGGTGTCGTGTCGTGGAACATGAACACGACGTGCAACTACCGCTGCAGCTACTGCACCCAGCGCTTCGTCGATGATCGCAAGCAGTGGGCGAAGGACCTGCCCGGGTTCGTGGCTGCCTTCACGTCCCTGCCCGGGGACTGGGAGATCAAGCTCAGCGGCGGCGAGCCCTTCCGGCACCCCCGCTTCCTGCCCACGGTCGCAGACCTCGTGGCGGGGGGCCTGCGGGTCTCGGTGGTGACGAACTTCTCGGACAAGCCCGAGACCCTGGAGCGGTTCGCGCACCTGACGGCGTCGCGGCCGGGGATCGTGTCGGCCTCGTTGCACCTGGAGTACGTGCAGGTGGATGCGTTCGTGGCGCGCGCGGCGTGGTTCGCGGAGCTGTTCGCGGGCTCCTTCTGTGTCACCTGCGTGGCCACCCGCGACACGCTGCCCCGGCTCGCGGACCTGCAGGAGCGGTTCGCGGCGGTGGGGGTGCGCTTCAAGGTGCAGCCCGAGAAGCAGGACCGGGACGTCATCGACTACGACGACGGCGAGCTGCTGCAGATCGTCGCCCTGGGCGGGCACAACGCCACCGGTCGCGTCGCGCCGTCGTTCACGGGGCGCCCGTGCTGGGCCGGGGCGCGGTACGTCATCGTCGATCACCGGGGCGCCGCCTGGCGTTGCTACCCTTCACGTCGGGTCCGGGCCGAGTCGCTGGGCAACGTGCTCGACGGCTCGTTTCGACTGCGGCTGGGTCCGGAGCCCTGTCGCTACGCCTACTGCAACTGCACCGTGCCCCAGGAGCGGGGCATGGTGGATACGGCGGACGCGGGCGAGCTTCGTCCCGCCACCGCCTGAGCGAGGGGGAGCCATGACGCTCGCCGGATCGATGCGCCTGAAGACCTTCGCCGCGTTCGCGCTGCCCCTGCTCGCCGCCATCGTCCTGGCCGGCGGGTTCTTCGTGCGCGGCCAGATGCGGGAGCACGCCGCCCAGCAGGCCATCGAGCGGGCCCGGGTGGAGGAGGAGATCCGCGTCGAGCGGGCCGCCCAGGAGGTCGCGGCGGAGGAGCGCCGGATCGCGGGGGAGAAGGGCGCCGAGGAGCGCCGGCTGGCCGCCGAGGCGAAGGCCCTGGCCCGGACGGAGCGGGCGAAGGCCATCGCCCACCTGCGCGAGCACGAGCGCACGCTGCTGCTGGACTGGGCCGGAACGGACCTGCGCAGCCCCAAGCGCAAGGACGTCAGCGAGGGCAAGCCCTACAAGATCAACGTGTATCAGGACGCCGGGCAGCGCACCGTCAACCGCGCCAAGGTCGACCTGGACCGCGACGGTCCCGAGGCGACGTGGGACGAGAAGTGGACCTTCGGGCCGGACGGCGCGATCACCCGCCAGCGATCCACCAAGGACGACGGCACCTACGACGTGCAGGAGACCTTCGACGGAACGAACTTCGTCGCGAACTGACCGCGCGGGACCGCGGCTACGTGTTGCCGGGCTGCCGCACGGGGATCACCAGCTTCTGACCGACCGAGATGGCGTCGGGGTTGGCCAGCTGGTCGCGGTTGGCCTCGAAGATGTCGGTGTAGCGCGCCGCGCTGCCCAGGTAGGTCTTCGCGATCTTGCCCAGGGTGTCGCCGCTGGCCACCGTGTGGGTGATCTGGGTGACGGGCGGAACCCGCAGCACCTGGCCGGGGTAGATGGCGTCGGGGTGGGTGAGCATCGGCGTGTTGGCTTCGAAGATCACCGTGTACAGGCTGGCGACGCCGTAGTGGGCGGCCGCGATCTTGCCCAGGGTCTCCCCGCCGACCACGGTATGGAAGGCCGACGCGGGCTCGGGCCCGACGAACTCGCTGTCCTGGATGGTCTCGGCGGTGGTGTCCACGGCGAGGGTCAGCAGATCGTCGACGGCCTGCACGCCGCTGACGTTGCCGACGGCGAGGATGAGCTTCTCGATGGTCGCCTGATCCGCCGCCTCGCCCCGGATCGTGACGGTGCCGCCGGCGTAGCGGATCCCGAGGTGCTGCACGGGCAGCCCCAGGCCGAGCGCGGCCTCCTTGATCCGGACCGCGAAGTCCGCGGCCTCTTCCGGCGTCTTCGGCTTCGGATCGTCGTGCGTGCCGAACAGCTTCTTGCCGGCGTCTCCGATGAACGAGAACAGGCCCATGTCTGCTACCTCCAGGTCGCCCCGCCCCAGGCCGACGGGGGAGCCTAGCCCGGCTCGGCGGGCGGCGCTCAGCCGGGTTTTCCGGCGGTGCCCAGGTACGTGCGCGTGAAGATGCGCGGGCCCGGCATGGAGAACGTCTCCAGCTCGACCATGTGCAACCCCGACTCCTCGATCAGGGTGTCGATGCGGCGGTTGATGTTGCAGCCCCCCGCGAGCAGGTTCTGCAGGGGGTTGAGGCGGTCCTGCCACCGGGCCACCGCCGGGTCGTCGTGGCGCCCATGCTCGACGAAGCGCAGCACGCCGCCGGGGCGGAGCACGCGCCGGACCTCGCGCAGGGCGCGATCCGCGTCCGGGATGGTGCACAGCGTCCAGGTGCACAGGGCCGAGTCCACCGACTCATCGGGCAGGGGGATCCGCTGGCCGTCCAGACCTGTGAACTCCACGGGGATCGATGTCCGCTCGATGCGCTCGCTGGCCAGCCGTCGCCCCAGGACCGCCGGATCGACCGCGTACACCCGCGTGACGGCGTCGGGGTAGTGCGGCAGGGACAGGCCCGAGCCGAAGCCGAGCTCCAGGACCTCGCCGTGCAGCGGGGCCGCCGTCCGCTGGCGCAGCCGCTCGAGGGCGGGCGAGTCCATCACCCAGTTGACGACGCGGGGGAGGATCTGGTCGGCGTACAGGCCCATGTTCGACTCAGCTCGACTCGGTGAAGTGGAGGCGGCGCACGGCGTCACCCACACAGATGGTGCCGCTCTGCACGATGGCCGCGCACAGGCCGCCCATCTCGAACATCGCCGCGTACCCCCCGGGGCCCAGCAGATCGTGCATGCGGGAGCAGGGATCGCAGGGCACCGTTCCGCGCAGCACGACCTCGCCGACCGCGAAGGTGGACCACCGCAGGGAGGCCAGGTTGATGCCCGACACGATGAGGTTCCGGCGGAGGGACAGCGGGTCGAAGTCCGTGTGGATCAGCGACTGGATGATCGGGATGTGCTCCGCCTGGATCAGCGTGACGGCGCGGGTCTCGCGGTGCCGGGCGTGGTCCTGTCCGCCGTCGAGGTCCCAGGTCTGCACCTCCACGACGTCGCCGCGCTTCACGGGACGGGTGCCGATCCGCTCGATTCGTCCGATCGCGGGATCGGAGTCGAAGAACTGCTTGAGGCCCTTGGGAAACTCGCTCATTTCGGTCCTCGGAGGTGGGGGCGCCGCAGGGTAGCGCGCCGGGGGACGGGGTCGAAGGGCCGTCCCGTTGATCGAAGTTCGGGCCTCGCTCGGGCGTTTCCCGACCCATCGTCATGGTCGCCTCGCTGTTATCCTCCAAGAGCCCATGCCTCGCCTCGCTCCCATCGTCCTGTTCCTCCTCCTCGCCGCTCCTGCGGCCGCCACGTCTGTGGCCTGGGTCGCCGCGAAGGCTCCGGGCGGGGGCGATCTGCGGACAGGCAGCTTCGTGATCGGCGACGCGCGGTGTGCGTACGAGTCGATGGTGGATCCGGTCCTGATGGTCGAGATCCTCGATCACCTCGAGAAGGTGGACGTGCACCTGGACAACGGCCGCCACCAGGACCTGACGCTGTCCGAGCGGTTCTTCCTGGTGGGGCTGGTGGAGTCTCGCTACGACCGGCACATGAACGGCACGGACCGGCTGGAGTGGCAGCTGACCGACGGACGGCAGAAGCGGCACGACGGCTTCTGGCAGGTCACGCCCATGGCGGGAGGCGGCGCGACGGTGACGTTCGAGAACCTGATCGAGGCCAAGAGCCGGCTGCATCAGGGGCTCCTGCGCCGGATCCAGGACCGCACCATGGACGACATCGCGTCGGCCATCCGCGAGCGCTGCAAGTAGCGCGTCACAGGTTGTCCCGGGTTCGGAACGGACCTTGATCCTCGCCACGCAGCCGGGTAATCCCTACCGCGGAGGATCGTCCATTCCATGAAGCGTCCTGTTCTCTGTCTCCTCGCCCTGTCCATGCTCTGCGCGGCGCCGGCCCGCGCGGCCACCACGAGCCTCGTCCTGCAGTGGACGGGACCGTCGAGCACCTGCGCCATCTGCGGCGACACGGACTACGCCTGCTCGGACTCCTACGGAAACTGGAACAACGGACAGGCCACGTTCGTCGACCCGGTCCCTTGGGGCAACCTCGTCACGGCGGTGACGGCGACGGTCCAGGCGGTGGGCGAGGGCACCCCCACCACGGTGTCCCTGACCGGTGAGCAGATCGGCGGCTCGCAGAGCATCTCGCTGCCCTTCAGCTGCTCGTCCTGCTCGCCCGCGACCTACACCGAGACGCAGTCCTTCGGATGGCCCGGATACAACTACGGAGGCTCGAACACCTTCACGATCACGACGACCGCGAACCCGCAGATCTGCGTGGGCTTCGTGGACCTGACGATCACGTACGACAGCGCGGTCTGTGACGACGACGACGGGGATGGATACGAGGCGAGCTCGTGCGGCGGGCTGGACTGCGACGACGGCGACTACTGGGTCAACCCCGGCGCCTCGGAGACGTGCGACTTCTTGGACAACGACTGCGACGGCTCGATCGACGAGGGCTTCGACAGCGACGGCGACGGCTGGTCGCAGTGCAACGGCGACTGCGACGACTTCGACTACGACGTCAACCCGTCCGAGTCGGAGAGCTGCGATGGGCAGGACAACGACTGCGACGGCTCCACCGACGAGGGCTACGACCTGGACGGGGACGGTTGGACGACGTGTGAGGGCGACTGCAACGACAACATCACGACGATCAACCCGGGCATGAGCGAGAGCTGCTTCGACGGGCTCGACAACGACTGCGACGGCTCCGTGGACGCCCAGGACACCGACTGCGCGGGCGACGACGACGACGACGACGATGACGACGACGACGACGACA
>CALAGR010000391.1 GCA_937891735.1 uncultured Pseudomonadota bacterium
ACCGACCGGCTGCGCGCCCTCGAGCTGCGCCTGGTGGCGGCTCGGGAGCGGATCCGTGACGAGCTCGCGCCCCGGCCCCAGTCGGAGGTGGACGGCACCCTGGTCCTCGATCCCGAAGAGGGGACCCTGACGTGGATCGAGCGGGGCACCCCATGGTGCACGCCGCGACCGCGTCAGGAGGTGACGCTGTCCCTCGTCGATCCCGAGCCGGCGCCGCGGTGCGCGTGCCCCGGGAAGAGCTCCGGGCGCTGCTCGGTGGCCTTGTCTGCGGTCGACGCCGCGCTGGATGCCCTGGTGTCATCGGATCGGCGCGTGCTCGCCCGGCGGATCGAGCGGGTCCTGAGCTCCCAGCCCGTCGAGCTGCCCGCCCCGTCGCCCGAGGAGGCCCCGGATCTGACCGGCCTGGGCTGGCTCGTGCGCCCCGACGTGACCCTGGGCTACCGCCTGGAGCCGATGCTGATGGACAGCGACGGCGTCGTGGTGCGGTCCGTGTCTCCGCGCCTGGTCCGGCGCCACCCGGCCCTCTGCCCGCTGCCCGCGGATCGGCGCGCCGCGGAGCGCCTGCTGCCGGACGCCTCCAGCTGGCTCGATCCGCGGACCGCCCTGCTGGAGCGGGGCACGATGCATCGCGCCATGGCGGCGCTCATCGGCCACCCTCGGGTGGCGCTGGAGACGGCGACCGGGGTCCGGTCGCTGCGCGTGGAGCAGGTCGAGCTGGCCCTGCGGTGGACGCTGCGGCCGGACGGCGGGATCGACGTGGTCGCGACCCTGGACGCCTCGGAGCTGCCCCCCGAGCAGCTCGCCCGGCTGGTGGACGCCCGCTCGGCGGGTGGCCTGGTGATGACCGTGGACGCCGAGGCCGGGATCTGTCGCCTCACCCAGGTGGCGCCGGGCGCCCAGCAGCTGCTCGCCATGCTCGGACGGCAGCGGCTGTCCGGGTCCGGAGCGGGGGACGCGCTGCTGGCGCGCCTGCCTGCGTTCTCGCGGCTGTTGCCGGTCACGCTCGATCCCGCCCTGCGCGGCGCCGAGGTGCCGGCGGACTCCCGTCCCGTGGTGCGGCTGGAGGTGCTGCCGGGCGGCACGCTGCGCGTCCAGGTGCGGGTGCGTCCGCTGTTTGGAGGGCAGGTGCTGCTGCCCGGGCTGGGGCCCGTCGAGGTCTACGGCACGCAGGAGCAGGGTCGGATCTTCGCCCATCGGGACCTGATCGAGGAGCACCGGCGCGCCAGCGAGGCCGTGCCGGGGCTGCCGGCGGACGTCGCGGAGCAGGGCTGGGAGGCTCGGCTGGACGAGCCCGACGCCGCCCTCGGCGTGGTGGAGTGGCTGCAGCAGAGCGATCCCGAGGTGGTGAAGACCGAGTGGACGGGGGAGGTCCGCCAGGAGGTGGTGGGCAGCGCCGGTCTGGGCGGGCTCCGGGTCTCGGTGCGTTCGATCTCCGACTGGCTGGGCGTTCCCGGGGACACCTCGGGCCTCGGGGAGCGGTTCGAGGTCGATGGCGAGCTCGTCGTCGGGGGCCGGCGCGTCGCCCTCAACGAGCTCTTCGCCGCCGTTCGGGACGGCCGGACCTTCGTGCAGGCGGACGAGACCGGCTGGCTTCGCCTGGAGCGCGGGCTGCTCGATGGCCTGACCCGCGCCGCGGCAGGTCTGTACGAGAAGGACGGCAAGGTCCTGGCGAGCCCGGTCCAGGCGGCTGCGTTCCTGGGACTGGAGGAGGCTGGCGCCACGCTGACCGCGCCGGCGCACTTCCTGGGGCTGCTCCGACAGATCCAGGCCGCGATGGAGCTCGATCCACCGCTGCCGGAGGGGTTTGTCGCGGACCTGCGCTCATACCAGCGCGAGGGCTTCCGGTGGATGGTCCAGCTGTCCGCCTGGACCGGCGGCGGCTGCCTCGCCGACGACATGGGGCTGGGCAAGACGGTGCAGGCCCTGGCGCTGTTGGCCCACCGCATGAAGGGCGGACCGGCCCTCGTCGTGGCCCCCACCTCCGTGGGGTTCAACTGGCAGCGGGAGGCCGAGCGCTTCGCTCCCTGCCTGGACACGATCCTGTATCGCGGGGTCGGGCGCGAAGGCCTGCTGGAGGACGTCGGGCCCGGCGACGTGGTGGTCACGAGCTACGAGCTGCTGCTGCGCGATCAAGAGGCGTTGTCCGCGATCACGTGGGAGACCGTGGTGTTCGACGAGGCCCAGGCGGTCAAGAACCCGCGGGCGCGGCGGTCCCTGGCGGCGGCGGCGCTGCAGGCGGGCTTCACGGTGGCGCTCACCGGCACGCCCATCGAGAACCGGCTGGGTGAGCTGTGGAGCGTCTTCCGGGCCCTCAACCCCGGCCTGCTCGGGCGCGCGGATCAGTTCCGAACACGCTACGCGGTCCCCATCGAGCGCAACCGGGACGTGGGTCGGGGGCAGGCCCTGTCGGCCCTCATCCGCCCGTTCATCCTGCGGCGGGTCAAGGAGGAGGTCGAGCGCGAGCTGCCGGCCCGGACCGAGGTCGAGGTCTCGATCTCCCTGAGCGCCCCGGAGCGGGAGCTGTACGAGAGCCTGCGCCTTGCCGCGGTCCAGGAGCTGACCGACTCCACGGTGGGGCGGTCCCAGCGGCGACTGCAGGCCCTGGCGGCGCTGACGCGGCTGCGTCAGGCGGCGTGCCACCCCAAGCTGGTGGACGCGGCCTCCACCGTGTCGTCGAGCAAGCTGGAGCGGGTGCGCGAGATCGTCGCGGAGCTGCGCGCCGAAGGGCATCGCGCCCTGATCTTCAGCCAGTTCGTGCGGCACCTGAAGCTGGTCAAGGCCGCGCTGGACGAAGACGGCGTGAGCTACCGCTACCTGGACGGCTCGACCCCCGAGAAGTCCCGCCGCCAGGAGGTGGACGCGTTCCAGGACGGGGACGGGGACATGTTCCTGATCTCCCTCCGGGCGGGGGGCACGGGGCTGAACCTGACCGCCGCGACCTACGTCATCCACCTCGATCCGTGGTGGAACCCGGCGGTGGAAGACCAGGCGACGGACCGGACCCACCGCATCGGCCAGAGCCGCGCCGTGACGGTGTACCGGCTGGTGGCCCGGGGCACCATCGAGGACAGCATCCTCGCGCTGCACGAGCACAAGCGCGCCTTGGTGGCGGGGATCCTGGCCGGCACGGCGGAGGCGTCGTCGCTGGGGCCCGACGAGATCCTCGAGCTGCTGGGGTGGGACGGCGGCGGCGGCGCGCCACCCCAGATCGCCCGGACCTGAGCGGAGCGGCGATCCGGGGCGATCAGCGGCGCCCCACGAAGACCCGCAGGGCGGCCCCGCCGGGCTGACCCTTCCGGATCTCCACGTCTCCCGAGCGCGCCGCCAGCACGAGGTCGAGCACCCCGTCGCCGTCCAGATCGGCGGCCGCGATGCCCTCCGCGAGGGCCTCGTTGGGCACCAGGGCGGCCAGCTCCAGCGCGCCCCGGGCGTTGGCCCAGATCTGGATGGGGCCCTCGTTGCAGGCCACCAGATCCACGTCCCCGTCGGCGTCCAGATCGGTCCAGAGCACCTCGCGGCTGTGGGCCGCGTCCGGGGACACGAACACCCGCTCGAAGCGCCATCCGCCGGCGTTGATCCAGACGTCTCCGGGGTGTTCGGGACGCGCGAAGGCCAGATCGGGCGCGCCGTCGCCGTCGAGATCGCCCCACGCCACATCGCTCGCGGGCAGCGGGGCGGGCGAGGTCCAGACCAGCGCGAAGCGGCCGCCGTCGTTGCGGAACACCTGGTCCGGCTGGCCCGCGGCGCTCGAGTTGGCCACCGCCAGGTCCGGATCGCCGTCCCCGTCTGCGTCCGCGAGGGACACGGAGTCCGACTCCAGCCCGTCCGGCGAGGTCCACGACGACGTGAACCGGAGCCCGCCCTCGTTGCGGTACACCCGGTTGGGCCCGACGTTGGCCACGACGAGGTCGAGGTCGCCGTCCCCGTCCACGTCGGCCAGCTCGATGTCCTTGCTCTCGTCCTGCTCCGGGGAGGTCCAGGCGAGGGAGAAGGTCAGCCCCCCGTCGTTGCGGTACACCCGGTTGGAGCCGGGAAACGACGCGGTGGCCATGTCCAGGTCGCCGTCCCCGTCCAGATCGCCCAGGGCCACCCCCTGGGTCGCGTCCAGCTCGGGGGACGCCCACCGGATCGCGAGGGCGCCGTCCTGCAGCGACAACACCTCCATCGCCTGGTCCGTGTTGGCGAGCACGACCTCGGCGCGGCCGTCCCCGTCCAGGTCCGCCGCCGCCACCTGGAAGCTCTGCCGCAAGGGCCCCACGACGGGCTCCCAGGTCACCGGGAAGCCGCCCGGCGGGGGCAGCGGAGCGGCCGCGGGCTCCGGGCTCGGGGCGGTGCAGGGGCACCCCGTCAGCGACGCGATGATCCAGGCGAGGCCCAGGGCCCTGCGGCTCACGGCGTGCCCAGCGAGTCGAGGGCCGTGAGCAGGGCCGCCACCGGGAGCTCGGCGTTCAGCTCGTCCGAAAGGGATCGGGTGGGCACGAAGGTGCGCTGCAGGTTCGTCACCGACCACCGATAGGGCACCAGCGCCGGCAGCGTCTCGTCCGCGATCCCCTCTTCGGACCAGTTCGTGAGCTGCGGGGTGCCGTCCACGATGACGCCCCGCACGCTCGGATCGATGGTGCTGGCGAACAGGGCGATGGCCGCCCCGCCGGAGTGGCCGATGAGGACCGGAGCCTGCCCGTGCTGGAGCCGGAGCCACCGCAGCCACCGCAGGGACTCGGCGATCTCTGCCCCCATCAGGGTCATCCCGTGCTCCAGCAGGTGGTAGCTGGCTTCGGACTCGGACGCGCCGTCGAGGTAGGCGCGCTGTCGGGGCGCGAGCACCGTCCAGCCGGCCCTGGCCAGGGCCAGCCCGTGCCGCTCCAGCAGGAAGCTGTCTTCGGGCTCCCCATGCCCGTGCAGCCCCAGGACCACGCCCCGGGGCTTGGGGGCGAGGGCCAGCACCGCGTCGATCCTGCCGAGCAGGGGATCTTCGAGGAGGAGCCGCTGCACGGTGAGGCCGTCCACCTCGAACGTGGCGAGCACCCGCACGGCGGGATCCGCGGTGGGCAGCAGGCCATCGAGGGCGGCTCCCGCGAACAGGATCCGCTGCAGCTCGTCCAAGGGCAGCGCGGGGGGCTCCGCGGGCCCGTCCGGGGAGGCCGTGCGCAGGATCTCCGACAGCGTCCCGTTCAGGGCGCTGCGGGTGGTGACCCGCGCCCTGCCGAGCCGCTCGGGGAGCGCCAGGTAGTCGTCCACGCACGGCCCGGTGGGGATGCAGCCGGACTCGGGGGGCTCCGCTGCGGCGATCCATCCCGTGGGGAGTGGGACCCGGGGGGAGGACGCCGGCTGCTCCGCGTCGGGCGGGGGGTGCTCCGCCTCCGTGAGGGGCAGCTCGTCGGCGTCAGCGGGGCGCTCGTCGTCCGGTCCCGGTGGGGGACCCATGGGCGTGCCGGGGGATCCGCAGCCGGTGAGGAGGGCGAGCGCGAGCAGATCGAGAGGCCAATTCGTCAGCATTGGCGCATTCTCCCATAACGCATCGAAACATCGCCAAGAGCGGGCCATGAGTCCGTAACGGGCACGGTTTTGCCTTGTGCACAATCATGACAAATTCCCATGAGGTCTTTACCTTCTTCCATAGGGGGCACCAATGCGACCCTGAGGAGAGATCATGAAGAAGTGGACGAGCCTGCTCATATTCGCGCTGTTCCTTGGGTCCATGACCCTGATCGCCGGCTGCCCGCCGGGGGACGACGACGATTCCGGAACGACTGACGACGACGACACCACCGCCGCCGACGACGACGACACCACCGCCGCCGACGACG
>CALAGR010000392.1 GCA_937891735.1 uncultured Pseudomonadota bacterium
CCGCTGGGATCGTTATCGACGTACCGATTCGGAGACTCGCCGCACGCTGCTAGGGTCCCGCCATGGCGCAATCTCGCCGTCGCCGCAGTCCGAACGCCGTCTCTGCCCAGCGCCGCAAGGCCGGGCACGCTCCGGGCAGCCCCGTCTATAGCGGGCCGCCCCAGGAGGGGACCGCGGCGGTGCGCTGGTTCGTCTACGGCCCGCACTCGATGACCGAGGGGGACGGGAGCGGCGCGCCGACGGGCCCGGTGGTGTGGACCGATCTGGTGGGCGTGCACGACGCCGAGGCCGTGCGCGCGCTCTGTGACGCCCGCGAGGTGCACCCCCTTGCGTTGGAGGACGCGCTGAACCCTGCTGGCCGGCCCAAGGCGGAGCACCACGGGAGCTCGCTCTTCGTCTCGGTCCGGGTGCTGGACGTCCAGGAGGGAGCGGTCACCGAGGAGCAGGTCAGCTTCGTGCTCGGCGATGGGTGGCTGCTGTCCTTCCAGGAGCGTCCCGGCGATGTCTTCGACCCCGTGCGGGAGCGGATCCGCACCGCCGCGGGTCGCCTGCGCTCGCGCGGCGCCGACTATCTGCTCCATGCGCTGCTCGACGCGGCGGTGGACCGGGCGTTCGTGGGGCTGGAGTTCCTCGAGGACCAGACCGATGCGCTGGAGACCCGGGTCGCGGTGGACGCGGACGCGACGGACATCCCCGGGGCGGTGTTCGCGCTGCGGGCCGAGCTGATGGGGGTGCGTCGCGCCCTGTGGCCGCTGCGGGAGGTCGTCGCGGAGCTGCTCCGGGCGGAGGCCCCGCTGGTGAAGGCGAGCACGCTGCCGTACTTCCGGGACCTGCACGATCACGTGCTGCAGGCCATCGACGTGGTGGACTCGGGGCGGGATCGCCTCGTGGGCGTGCTCGAGCTGCACCTGGCGATGGTCACGCACCGCATGAACGAGGTGATGCGGACGCTGACGATCGTGGCCACCATCTTCATCCCGCTCACGTTCGTCGCCGGGATCTACGGGATGAACTTCCAGCGCATGCCCGAGCTCGGCTGGCGCTTCGGCTATCCGGCGGCGCTCCTGGGCATGTTCGGGCTGGCGGCGGGGATGGTCGCGTTCATGCGGCGTCGCGGCTGGTGGGCGTGATGCAGTGGCTGCGGGCGCTGATCGACGCCGAGCTGTTCCGGGTCGCCGGGACCGTGGTCACGGGCGCCACCCTGGTGTCGATGGTCATCGTCGTCGTCGTGGGCATGCTGCTGTCCCGGGGGGTGCGCGTCGCGGTCACCCATGCCCTGCACCTCCGGGGTCGGTCGGTGGAGGGACGCTGGGAGACCCTGCTGCGCCTGCTGCATTACACGATCGTCGGCAGCGCGCTGCTCGTGGCCGTGGACACGATGGGGATCGAGCTCAGCGCCCTGTTCGCGGCGGGAGCGATCTTCGCGGTCGGTTTCGGCTTCGCGATGCAGACGATCGCCCAGAACTTCGTGTCGGGCGTGATCCTGATCGCCGAGGGGGCGATCAAGTCGGGTGACGTCCTGGAGGTGGACGGGCAGCTGGTCCGGGTGGGGCAGATGGGCATTCGCTCCACGGTGGCGCGGACCCTGTTCGACGAGGAGCTGATCATCCCCAACTCCGCCCTCGTGCAGGGCACCGTCAAGAACTTCACCCACCACGACCGGCTGTACCGGCTCCGCGTGGGTGTGGGCGTTGCCTACCAGAGCGACATGCGCGTGGTTGAGGCGGCGCTGGTGGCCATGGCCCGGGCGCTGCCGTGGCGTGAGCCGACCCTGGAGCCGCGGGTGCAGATGGTGGACTTCGGTTCCAGCAGCGTGGACTGGGAGGTCTCGGTGTGGATCGGAGACCCGTGGATGATGCGCCAGCGGGGCTCGGCGCTGCGCCAGGCGATCTGGTGGACCCTGAAGGAGGCCGGGATCACGATCGCCTACCCGCAGCTGGACGTGCACCTGGACGCGGACCTGGTCGATGCCGTGCGGGGCCCGCCGGTGGGGCCGGGGACGCCCTGATAGGGTCGGTGCCATGGGTGTGTTGGTCCTGCGGCTGCTCCTCCCGGTGGCGCTCTGCGCCAGCGCGTTGATGTCGGCGTCCTGTGTGGAGGTCCGGCGGAGCATCGACGACGACGACGACGACTTCTTCTCCGGCGACGACGACAGCGCCGGGGACGACGACACCAGCGACGACGATGACGCCGGTGACGACGACGATGTCGGCGACGACGATGTCGGCGATGACGACACCGGCGATGACGATGTGGGTGACGACGATGTGGGTGACGACGACAGCGCCGCCTCGCCGTGCACGGACTCGCCGCTGATCGGGCAGTGGGCGGGCACCTTCGACGGCGTCATCGACTCCTCGTTCACGGGCACCGTCGCCGTCGCGGGCACGATGGGGTTTGAGATCGTCTGCGCGGACCGGCTCTTCCTGAACGGCACGATGGCGGGCTCGGAGGCGAGCGGCGTCGCCTTCACCGCGAGCATCGCCGGGGAGTACGACACCTCCGCCAACCTGATCACGGCCGCCCTCACGGGCTCGGTGGCGGGGGTGGTGCCGTTCACCGGGACCATGAACGGCCAGGTCACGGCCTGGGGGCCCTACGTCATGGCGGGGCCCTGGGACGGGGTGGCGCCGTCGGTGGGGGGCACGGGCAGCGGGACCTGGACGGCGACGAAGCCCTGAAGCAGGCGGCCGCCAGGAGCTCTACCTGACAGCCAGGAAGCCCTCACCACACGCGTCCCCCGCGGAACCGCCAGCGCGGGAACAGCACGCGCATCGGCCCCTGCGTCATCCAGAAGCTGAGCCACCACACCGACCACCAGTGGATGGGCACCACGACCGCCGCCACCGGCGCCGCGGCGAGCAGCACGCCGGTGCAGCCGCAGCAGCCGAGCAGGGTGAAGACCAGGAGGCCGAACTCGATCAGCCCCGCCTGGAGCTGCTTGTGCACCGGCCAGTCGTGGTCCCACCGGGCCTTCTGCTGCTTGTCGTACCAGACGTCCAGCCCCAGCCCGAGCACCAGCGCGTAGCCCAGCACCACCAGGGGCAGCGGCCCGAACACCAGGAAGGGCACGGACACCGGCAGCCCGACCAGCAGCCACAGGAACACGCGCGTCTGCCATCGCCCGATCAGCGTCGGCGTCATGGCGTCGCTCCCCGTGCCCATCGCCACCAGCGGGCGAGCGACCGCAGCGGGCCCGTCGGCTCCATCTCCGCCCGCACCACCTCGCGCGAGGCGGACGCTGCGTACTGGAGCCCCAGGAAGCTGTCGACCGGGGCATAGGGGGCGCCCAGGGTCGCGACGCCGGCGCAGAAGGCGCGACCTGCCCCGTTCCGGAGGGCCTCGAGCTCGAACGTCGGGCCCACCTCCAGCCGCCCCTGCGGGTTCAGGGGCAGCCCGTACCGCTCGATGAGGTCGGCGTAGACGGGGTTCTCCCGCACGGAGGAGACCAGCCCCGTCGCGTCGATGATGTGGCTCACCCGGACGATCGAGGTGGCGTCGGGCTCGGTGATCGCCAGCTCCAGCAGGCGTCCGTCCTCGCGGATCTCGTCCACGTCTCCGAATCGGATCCGGTACCACCCGTCCGCGAGACCATCTTTGACGATGCCGCGCCAGTCGCGCCGGTCCGCTGTCGTCGTGCCTCCCCAGAGCCGGAGCAGGACCGCTCGCTCCTCGGGTGTGCTCTCCATGAGGTCCTCGACCAGGTCTCCGCCCCAGGCGGCCTCGGGCCAGTTGAACGGCTGGAACTCCCAGTGGTTCTCGACCGGTCGGGACGCCTGCCCGGCCTGGGCCCCCGCGGTCTTGGGGGAGCGCATCAGGTGCACCACCTCGACCCGCCCTCCAGCCGCCCGCACCTCGGACAGGCGCTGCAGGATGCGGGACGCCACGATGCCCCGCCCCCGCAGCAGGACCGTGCCTCCCTGGCGTGCCAGCTGGTCGTAGACGGCCTCATGGTCCTCGTAGGCGTTCACGACCCGCTCGAAGTCGCCGGTCCGCTCCCGCCACGCCCGCAGGTCCGGGAGGAACTGGAGGCCTGGGTAGCCGAGGGCCACGTGCAGACACGGCGCCACGAAGAATCCCCGGCGCCGGCGGCCCTGGGCGTCCCGGCCCGAGACGGCGGCCACGTACCGACCATCGTCCGTCTGCCGCACCGCCCGGATCCGCCCCATCTGCAGCATGGTCGACCACCCGATGCGCTCGGCCTCCCGGTCGATGGACGCGAAGACGTGGTCGGCGCGGGGCGTGTACGTGTCCGCCTTGTCCGGCTCTCCGGCCAGCTGCCGCAGGATCCCCACCGCGGCGAGGACCCTGCCTCGCGCGGCGAGCCCCGCCGCCTCCCGCATCCCGTACCCGGGGAACCCCCACAGGTTGTCGGGGCACGACTCCGAGTTCGACCGCAGCCGCTCGTGGGGCGGGATCTGCGACTGGAGGCACAGCCGCTGGTAGCGCGCGTAGGGCACCGCCTCGAACCCCACCACGGCGATGGCGTCGGTGGGCACCCCGTACACCCGCAGCAGATCCACCCAGACGAAGCTCCCCAGGCCTCCGCCGAGAGCCAGGAAGCGCGACGTGGTGATCGGCAGGCCTGTCGCCAGCAGATCCGCTTCGCTCACCTGGGCCGCAGCGAAGCAGGGCGGTGGGAACGCGGGATCGTCGTCGTGATCGGCGCGCAGCTCGGCGGCCCGCGCCACCCGGCCGTCCGAGGTGAAGCCCAGATCGGTGCGCCCGAGGCGCTCCGGGCCGCTGGCGTCCGGGTCGAGCGGGGTCACCGACCACTCCCCGACACGCAGCGGCGCCGCCGCCGTCACGACCCGGGGCGCTGCGTCGCCCTCCTGGGCCGCGAGACCGGCCGCAGCTGCGTCCCCG
>CALAGR010000393.1 GCA_937891735.1 uncultured Pseudomonadota bacterium
TCTGCAGCGACAGCTCTATGCCGCCGTCTTCGGCCCCGCCGGCGCTGGCGGCGCTCCTCGCGGCGGCCTTGTCTGTCGATCCTGGGGGGCGCCCGAGCGCCGCGTCGTTCGCCGAGCAGCTGGACGGGATCCGGTCCGGAGACGCCGAGCAGCAGCGCCGCCGGGCCCAGGGCAGGGATCTGCTCGGCCAGGCCCTGGACGGGCTGGCCCGCTACCGCGAGCTCGAGGACCGAAAGGCGCAGGAGGAGCGGGTGGCGGTGGTGCAGAGGGCGAAGCTGCCCGGCCACGCCCCGGTGGAGCAGAAGCGCCCGCTGTGGGAGGCGCAGGACCGGGTGCTCGAAGTGACCCGGGAGCAGGGCACGGTCTGGCTCGACGCCACCGAGAGCGCGACCCTCGCCTCGTCCCTGGACCCGTCGGACCCGGCCCCCCGCGCCCTGCTCGCAGAGCTGTGGTGGGAACGGACCCGGGAGACGGAGAGCGAGGGACGGCTGGTGGAGCGGGACCTCGCGGAGGAGCGGGTGCGTCGCTGGGACGACGGACGCTACGGCCGGATCCTGGGGTCGAGCGGGCGGGTCTCTTTGACCACGAACGTGGACGGAGCCACGGCCCGCATCGAGCGCGCGGTGGAGCGCGGACGCGTGCTGGTGCACGAGGCGGTCTGCGTCAGGCCCATGCCGCTGGAAGCCGAGGTGCTCGAGCCTGGGAGCTGGCTCATCACCGTGGCCGCCCCGGGCCATCGCCCAGCGCGGTACCCGGTGTTCGTGCGGCGGCTGCAGCACCACCGGGGGCACGTGCGGCTGTACACCGACGCGCAGATCGGCCAGGGCTGGGTGCAGGTGCCGGGGGGCTCCTTCCGGCTCGGCGGCGATCCCGTCGCGAGGCATCCCCTGGATCAGTGCGAGCCCACCATCCAGGACCGCTTCATCCAGGAAACCTGCGTGCGATCGGATGCATGGCTCATCTTCTTGAATGATCTGGCCGAAGATGCCGCGGCAGCCCATGTGCCTGGTGAGGCGGGTCTGTTCGCCGGGTTTCAGGCCTTCTGGCACCGCGGCCCGGACGGCAGGTACGCGCTCCCCTCGGGCTGGGATCCGGCGTGGCCCGTGCTGGCCGTCAACGTGGACGACGCGACGGCCTACGCGGCGTGGCTCGGGGCGCGGGAGGGCCGCACCCTGCGGCTGCCCACGGAGGAGGAGTGGGAGAAGGCCGCTCGGGGCGTGGACGGCCGCCCGTTCCCCTGGGGCTGGCACTTCGACCCCACCTTCGCCCACATGCGCCAGAGCAAGCCGGGTCCCCCCGCCCCCGCCCCCGTGGGCTCCTATCCGGTGGACGTGTCTGTGTACGGGGTCAAGGACACCTCGGGGGGCGTGCGGGAGTGGACCGCGTCGCTGTACGACGAAGGCTCCCACGTCCTGCGGGGCGGGACCTTCGGTGACGACGCCGACGATCTGCGCTCGGCGGGCCGCGCAGGCCTCATGCCATTCATCCGGTGGAGCTTCATCGGGTTCCGGCTCATCGCAGAGAGCCCGCGGGGAGCAGCTCCGGCGCGCCGAACTCGTTGACGTACTCCCGGGCCAGGCGGTCCCACCGGGCGTAGGCGGAGTGCGCCGACCGGCTGGCCTCGCGCAGGGCGAACTCCATCTCGCGCAGCTCCAACTCGGCGGAGGCGCGCAGGTCGGTCTGGGTCTCGGTCCACAGCGCCTTCTTCTTGCGCGTCCACTCCTGGCGGCGCTGCTTCAGCTCCGCGATCTGCTCCTGGACCCGGACGTCGGCGGCGTCCATCTCGGTCCGCAGGGTGCGCTGCAGGGACTCGCGTCCCGCGATCAGGGCCGCCTGGCCGGCGCGCCACTCCGCCTTCTTCTCTTCGCTCCACAGCTCGAGGCGCTCGAGCAGGCCCGCCCGCCGCTTCTCGTAGCGGGTGCGCAGCACGATCCAGTCCGGGGTCCGGCGCAGGGCCCCGGCCAGCCCCAGCCGGCTCAGGGTCCAGATGAGCCACTTGCTGGGATCCCAGTGGTACCAGCGCACCCCGTTGCGGTAGTCCGCTTCGAACGTGTGGTGGAAGTTGTGGAAGCCCTCCCCGAACGTCAGGAACGACATGAACCAGTTGTCCCGGCTCGAGTTCTTCGGGCTCCAGGGCTGATTGCCCCAGATGTGCGCCGCAGAGTTGATGAAGAACGTGAACTGCTGCACCACAGTCAGCCGAAGGAAGCCCGCAAACAGGATCATTCCCAGCGGCCGGTCGGTCATGAACGCCAGGGGCAGGATCACCAGGGCGTTGCCGAGCATGCAGATGGCCAGCCAGTGCTCGTGCTGCCAGGCGATCAGCCGGTCACGGCGCAGATCCGGGACGTTGTCGTAGGCGGTGCCCCACACGCCGTCCCGCAGGATCCAGCCGAGGTGGGAGAACCAGAAGCCCTGCTGGGCGTCGTAGGGATCCTGCCGCGTGTCGGTGAACTGGTGGTGGCGGCGGTGGTCGGACGCCCAGGCGATGACGCTGTTCTGGCCCGCCATGGCGCCGAACACGGCGTAGGCCACCCGGACGGGCAGCGCGGCCTGGTGGCTGCGGTGGCTGAACAGACGGTGGTAGCCGGCCGTGATCGACAGGCCGGTCAGCCACCACATGGTCGCGGCGACTCCGAACTCCGCCCAGGTGATGCCGTGGGTGGCCAGGTACCAGGCCGAGGCGGGCACCGCGATCAGCGGCATGAGCACGACCCACCCGACGTTGAGCCAGATGAGCTTGTTTGGCTTGAGGTCCGGGTCTTGGTGGGGCACAGGGTCTCCCGGGAGGGTTCGGCGCGAGCACGATAGCGGCCTGCTACGGTCCGACGCCATGAGCAGTCCATCGACACCGATCTATTGGGATTACCTGCGCCTGCCGCAGCTCCTGTCGCTGCAAGGAGGGCTGGACGGCGACGAGCGCCAGCTCATGCCCGACGAGCTGCACTTCATCGTCACCCACCAGGTCTACGAGCTGTGGTTCAAGCTGATCCTGGTGGAGCTGCGGCTGGCCCGGGACCACCTCGCGGCCCCCCACGTCCTCGAAGAGCACATCCCCCACGTGGTGCATCACCTGCGGCGGGTGAACACGATCATGGCGCTGATGGTGGACCAGTTCGGCGTCATGGAGACCCTGACCCCCCAGGACTTCCTGGGCTTCCGCACAAAGCTCATGCCCGCGAGCGGGTTCCAGTCGTTCCAGATGCGGGAGCTGGAGATCCTGCTCGGGCTCGATGCCGAGCAGCGCACCGACCCCGAGTTCGGCGACCCCCTGGAGGCCCTCCGGGTGTTCGCCCAGGGCTCCCCCGGCGGGGCGTTGGCGATGGCCCACATCGACAGCGCGGAGGCCGAGCTGAGCCTGCTGCAGGCGCTGCACACGTGGCTCGAGCGCACCCCCATCCAGGGGAGTGGGCCCGACGACCCGGACGACGACGAGGCCGTGCTCGGCTTCGTGACGGACTACCTGGCCGCGCAGACGGCGAGCCACGGCAGCCAGGGCAGCCGCCTGGTCCAGGTGGGGGCCCTGACGAAGCCGGCGGCGGTGACCCGGTTCGCTTCGGCCGAGGAGCTGTCCCGCGCGTTCCTGTTCGCGACGGATGTGCCCCCCGAGGACCAGACCCGCACCCGCCGGATCCGGGCTGCGATCTTGTTCATCGAGTCGTACCGGGAGCTGCCGCTGCTCTCCTGGCCGCGGGTCCTGCTCGACACCGTGGTGGAGCTGGAGGAGCGGCTGGTGTTGTTCCGTACCCGACACGCCCGGATGGTGGAGCGGATCATCGGGCGCCGGATCGGCACGGGAGGCTCGGCGGGGGTGGACTACCTCGACCGCACCGCCCAGAACCGCATCTTCACGGGACTCTGGGCGGTGCGAACGATGTTGCTTCCGCGTCGGGCCCTGCCGGAGCTCAAGAACCGGCAGGTCTACGGGTTCGCTCAGTAGCCGCCGCAGTGGCCGCGCAGCGCGTCCCGCTCGCTGCTGAAGGTCAGCAGGTCGTACACCTGGTACCAGTTCTGCTTGTCTTGCACCCGGGGGTAGAGCGTCTGCAGGGCCTCCAGCCGGTCGCTGGAGAAGGTCAGGCGGCGCACCATCAGCTCGGCGGACCGCACGCTCATCGTGTAGCTGCTGGCCACCTGCTGGATGATCGCCATCTTGTCGGAGCTGAACGTGGCCCGGTCCAGGGCGTACAGGACGTCGCCCAGAGCCTGCTCGCCCAGGTACATGGGCTCGTAGTAGCTGCCGTGATGCACGACGACCCGGGGGCGCTGCACGTACACGACCCGGGGCGGGCTGTGCACCACGACCGTGGAGTGGCCGTACCCGGAGTGGGACGACCGGCGGTGCCCGCCGTAGGAGCTGGACGTGTGGGTGTCGCGGTGCCCCCGGGACCCGCGGGACTGGTAGGACCCGTGGGACTGGTACGACCCGTGGGAGGACGTGTGGCTCGATCCGCCGCCGTACCGGCTGCCCTCGCTGGGGCGGGAGTGGGTGGAGGAACTGCCCTGGCTGGAGTCGGTCCGGCGCCCCTGCTCGCTCGAGCCGTGGCTCTGGGAGCTGTCGCTGTCGCGATCCCCGCCGCGGCGGGTCTGGGAGGTGTCGTCCCGGTGCGAGCCGCGCCGGTCCGAGCGGCCGTTGGAGGAGGCCGCCGACGCGGACACGGGAATCGCCAACACGGCAGCGAAGGACAACAGGGACAACAGGCGAATCAGCTTGGTCATGGCGGTCTCCTCGGTTCATCGACGGCGCATCTCGCTGCCGTTTGCGAACACCCACTCCGACGGGGTCCCTGGCCAGAGCATTCGAGGACCCGGCAAAGAAACTTGCTAGAACGCACGGCATGGCCGAATTCCCCACGACCTCCCTGTCCGGGCGCAGCGCCCTCGTCTGCGGCGCCTCCATGGGCATCGGCCGCGCCACGGCGCGGTGTCTGGCCGCGGCGGGGGCGACCGTGGTGGCGGTGGCTCGATCCCAGGGCGCGCTGGACGACCTCGTGTCCGAGATCGCCGGATCCGGCGGGACGGCGTTCGCGCTGCGGGCGGACCTGGACGACCGTCCGGCCCTGGGCGCCGCCATCGACCGGCTGCTCGCCGAGCGAGGCCCCCAGCACATCCTCATCAACAACACCGGCGGGCCGAAGGGCGGACCGCTGCTCGCGGCCTCCGAGGATGAGCTCGCCAGCGCGTTCGGGCGGCACATCCTCGCCGCGCACCTCCTGGCGGGGCGGCTCGTGCCCGGGATGACCGCGGCCGGCTACGGGCGGATCGTCAACGTGATCAGCACGTCGGTGCGGGAGCCCATCCCCAACCTGGGGGTGAGCAACACCATCCGGGGTGCCATGGCGAGCTGGGCGAAGTCCCTGAGCCGTGAGCTGCCGCCGGGGGTCACCATCAACAGCGTGCTGCCGGGCTTCACGGACACGGCCCGGCTGGAGCAGCTGGCCCAGGGCCGCGCCGGACGGGAGGGCACCGAGCCCGACGCGGTGTATCGCGCCTGGATCGCCGAGGTGCCCGAGGGGCGCCTGGCCCTGCCCGAGGAGACGGCTTCCGCCATCGCGTGGCTCTGTTCGCCGGCCGCGGCGTTCATCCGGGGGGTCTGCCTGCCCGTGGATGGCGGCCGTCTGCGCAGCATCTGAACAAGGACGACCCCTGTGCTCTACGACATCTTCTTCTCGATCAGCCAGACCCCGGTGCAGGGCACGCTGCCCAGCGAGCGCACGATGTTCGCCAACTTCTTCGAGCAGGTGCAGCTCGCCGACGCGCTGGGCTTCGGGGTGGCCTGGGTCGCCGAGTCGCACCTGTCGAGCCAGGTCCAGAAGCGCAACGCGCGGCCTGTCGTGCCCCACTGGGAAGGGGAGGTGGGGCTCAACACCGACATCCTGCAGCTCGCCGCCCGCGTGTTCGCCCGGACGGAGCGGATCGAGGTGGGCTCGGCGGTGATGAACATCCTGTGCATGGGCGGGCCCATCGCTCACGCCGAGCGCATCGCGACCTTCCTCGCCCTGCACGGCCTGGATCCCGACGAGCGCCGACGCCTGCACGTGGGGTTCGCCAGCGGCCGCTTCGACTTCATGAACGAGGCGAGCGGGATCGTGGCCCGGGACGCGGTGGAGGCGGCGGCGTGGCCGGCCCTGAAGGGCAAGATCCTGCAGGAAGCGGCCACGATCTTCCTGCGCCTCCTGGCCGGCGAGATCCTCAGCTCCGCGGACAGCCCCCAGACCACGTTGCGCCGCGCCGACTTCCGCAGTGACGAGCACTGGCAGGCCGTGCAGGCGGCGGCGGTGGCGCGGGACGGCCTCGATGTCCCCCCGGACGTGATCGCCGTGCCGAGGCGGTGGGACTTCGAGGCGGTCAAGATCGTGCCCCAGGAGCTCCGGCGGGACCTGTTGCAGCTCATCATCGGCTCGCACGATCCGGGGCTTCAGGACCGGGTCAACGCCATCGCTCCGGTCCAGGTCTTCAACCTGTCCATCACGCGCCCCGAGGTGATCGAGGCGACTCACGAGCGCATGGCGCGCACCTATCACCGCGATGGCGGGCCCTGGCAGCGTGGGCACATGCCCCGCACGGTGTTCGTCTTCCTCAACGAGGAGGAGGGCCTCAGCCCTCAACAGCGGCGTGAGTGCGCGCGTGAGGAGGCGACTGCGGCCCTATCTGCCTACTGGACGGCCCTGCAGGGGACCATCGATCCCGCCAAGATCAGCCAGGCCGCAGACAACGCGCTGGTGGGGGACGCGCCCACCATCGCGGCCCAGATCCGGCAGCGCTTCCACCCGGACGACCGGCTGATGCTGTGGTTCGACTTCTTCAACCACGACTCGGCGCGGGTGATGCGCAACATGTCCGCGTTCATGGAGCGCGTGCGGCCGCTGGTGGAGGCTGACCGATGAGCCGCGGCAGCGCCGTCGCGCCGGGTCGGCCGGGGAGCGCGGTCTATCCCAGCAGCCCCCTGGGGGAGCAGCAGGTCGGCATCGCCACCGGCCGTGACGTGTCGTGGGAGCCCCTCATCGACTACCGACGCAACGGCGTGTCCGAGACCACCATTCACGGCGCCGTGGCCTGGGCCTCGGGCGACCGCATCGTGCACAGCTTCGGCGGCAACGTGCTGTGTTACGGCCGGTCGATGATGAAGCCGGTGACGATGAAGGTGTTCGCGCAGGAGCTGGGGGGCGTGCTGAGCTGGGAGCAGAAGGCGATCTCGGTGGCGTCCCACAACGGCGACACCGAGCACGTGGCGGCGGCCCAGTCGATCCTGTCGGAGTCCGAGTGGGGGCTGATGCAGACGCCCCTGGACGTGCCGCTGGTGCAGTTCGGCAGGCAGGTGCGGCGGGCCCGCCGATGGTTTCACTGCTGCTCTGGTGAGCACGCGGCGATCCTGCGGGGCTGCCGGTCCCGGGGCTGGAACCGCGCGGGCTACACGTTGCCCCAGCACGTGTTCTTCCAGGAGTACCTGGCGGTCCTGCGGCGCTACCTGGGGGCGGACTGGGAGCCCGTGAGGGTGGCCCGGGACGGCTGCGGCCTACCCACCGTGAGCAACACCGTCAACGAGCTGGCGCGGCTGTACGCGGGGCTCGCCGCGACCCGGGATCAGGACTGGATCTGGGAGGCGATGGTCCGCAACCCGGATCTCATCGGCGGCTTCAACCGCCTCGATTCGACGATCATCAAGGCCGGGGAGGGCGCCGTGCTCGCCAAGGAGGGCGCCGACGGGCTGCTCGGGCTGGCGGTCGTGCACCCCGACTACCCCGACGGCCTCGGCGTGGTCATCAAGATCGCCCACGGCTGGAACCCCCAGGCCACCTGGTACATCGCCCGCTCGGTCCTGGGGGTGCTCGGCTTCGAGCTGCGCAACCCCTATCCGCTGCACCGCCAGAAGGCGTTCATCGTGGAAGGGGTCGTGCCGCCGGACCGGCTGTCCTCGTTGCAGGCCATTCCCCTGCACGACGAGTGGGATCCGGACGACGACCGCTGGTATTACGACTGGAACGAGCATGTGGGCAAGGACGGGTCGGAGCCCGGCTGGGCGCGCTACCCGGGCTGAGGAGCACCATGACCAACCGCCACGCCGTCCAGCGAATCGACAACTTCGTCGGGGGCCAGTTCGTGCCGCCGGCCTCCACCGCCTGGCTGCCAGACACCGATCCGGCGACCGGGGAGCACATCGCAGACGTGCCCCGGTCCGATGCACGCGACGTCAACGATGCCGTGAGTGCAGCACAGAGGGCCTGTGTGGGGCCCTGGGGGGGCTGGACCGTCGCCGAGCGCGCGGACCTGCTGGATCGCATCGCGACCGCGGTACAGGCTCGGGCGGAGGATCTGGTCCTGCTCGAGGCGAGGGACACGGGCAAGCCCCTGCACACCGCCCGCGCGGTGGACATCGCCCGGACCGTGGCCAACTTCCGGTTCTTCGCGGGGGCCGTGAGGCACTACAGCTCGGACGCCCACTCCATGCCCGGGGCCCTGAACTACACGCTGCGGCGGCCCCTGGGGGTGGTGGCGCTCATCACGCCCTGGAACCTGCCCGCGTACCTGGCGAGCTGGAAGATCGCGCCGGCCCTCGCCATGGGCAACGCCGTGATCTGCAAGCCGAGTGAACTCACGCCGCTCACGGTCAACGCCCTGGCGGAGATCGCCCACGAGGTGGGCGTGCCCGACGGCGTCTTCAACGTCGTGCACGGGCTCGGGCACGAGGTGGGGCAGGCGCTGTGTGAGCACCCCGGCGTCAAGGCCATCAGCTTCACTGGCGGCACGGCCACCGGCGCCCTGGTGGCGGCCGCGGCGGCACCGACCTTCAAGAAGGTGAGCCTGGAGCTGGGCGGCAAGAACCCCACCATCGTGTTCGCGGACTGCGACTTCGACGCCACGGTGCAGGGCGTGCTGCGCGCGTCGTTCTCGAACCAGGGCCAGGTGTGCCTGTGCGGCGAGCGTCTGCTCGTGGAGCGCAGCCTCGCGCCGCGGCTCACCGAGGCCCTGGTGCGGGGTGCGCGGGCCCTGCGGATCGGCGATCCGTTGGACCCGGACACCCGCTTCGGCGCGCAGGTCAGCCACGACCACCGGGCGAAGATCGAGGGGTACGTCGCCCTCGCCCGGCAGGAGGGCGGCACCGTGGAGTGCGGCGGCAAGCGCCCGATCCTGGTCGCGCCCCACGATCAGGGCGCCTTCTACGAGCCCACCATCATCTCGGGGCTGGCGAGCACTGCGCGGGCGGCCACGGAGGAGATCTTCGGCCCCGTGGTGACGATCCACCCCTTCGACACCGACGCCCAGGCGGTGACCATGGCCAACGAGGTGGAGTACGGCCTGTCCGCGTCGGTGTGGACCAGCAACCTGCTGCGCGCCCACCGCGTGGCCGAGCAGCTCGACGTGGGGACGGTCTGGGTGAATACGTGGCTCACGCGAGATCTGCGCGTACCCTTCGGCGGCATGAAGCGATCCGGCCTGGGCCGTGAGGGTGGCCGCTACAGCCTGGAGTTCTTCTCCGAGGCAAAGAACGTCTGCATCGCGCTGGCCTGACCGGGCCCGGAGAACGCATGAGCACTGGAGCGATCGTCGCGGGCTGTCTGGCCCCTCATCCACCCCACCTCGTCTACGCGAGCAACCCGCCCCAGAACGAGCCCCGGGCGGAGTGCGGCTGGGAGGAACTGCGCTGGGGCTACGAGCGCCTGCGCGCGGTGCTCGATCCGCTCGACTACGACGTGCTGGTGGTGCACACGCCGCACTGGCAGACCTATGTCGGCACCCACTTCCTGGGCCTTCCGAACTTCAAGTCCCTGTCGGTGGATCCGATCTTCCCCAACCTGTTTCGCTTCCACTACGACCTGAACGTGGACGTCGAGCTCGCCGAGGCGATCTGCGGCCGGGCGGCGCAGGCGGGCCTGGTCACCACGATGATGCGCAACCCGGACTTCCGGGTGGACTACGGCACGATCGTGTCGTGCCAGATGACGCGCCCCGCGTGGGACAAGCCCATCGTCTGCATCAGCTCTGCCCGGACGGCGGCCTGGTACTCCGTGGAGGTCATGCAGGAGCAGGCCCTCGCCCTGGGGCGGGCCACCCGGGAGGCCATCGAGGCCACCGGGCGGCGGGCGGTCCTGCTCGCGAGCAACTCGTTGTCCCATCGGCACTTCACCAGCGAAGGGGACGTGCCCGAGGACATGAGCCGGGAGCACATCTACAACCACGGGCAGTACCTGTGGGACATGCGGGTGCTGGAGCACGTACGGCAGGGGCGGGGGCGTGAGATCGTGGACGAGATGCCCGAGTTCGTGTCCCAGGCGATCAGCGAGGCGGACGCAGGCTCCATGACGTGGCTGATGGCGGCCCTGGGCATGCCCGACTACCCCGGCCAGGTGCACGCCTACGGGACCGTGATCGGCACGGGCAACGCGGTCGTCAGCTGGGTGCCGGCATGAACAACCCCATTCTCAAGAGCGTGATCGTCCCCGGGCTGCCACACCCCTTGCTGGTGCCCGAGCAGAACGAGGGCTGGGGTCGGCTGCGGGTCGGCTTCGAGGAGGCCCGGGACGCCATCGCGGCCTGCGGGGCCGACGTGATGGTGGTGTACAGCACCATGTGGCCCTCGGTGATCGGGCACCAGGTCCAGGCCCACCCCGCGCCCGAGTGGGTGCACGTGGACGAGATCTTCCACGGGCTGGGATCGATCCCGTACCGGTTCCGCATGGATCCGGAGCTCGCGGAGGCCTGGGTCGCGCATGCGAAGGGCAGGGGACTCTCCGCGCGGACGGTGGCCTACCACGGCTTCCCCATCGACACGGGCAGCGTGGTGGCCCTCAAGCTGCTCAACCCGGACAACGCGCTCCCCGCCGTGATCGTGAGCAGCAACGTGTACTCGGACCGGGCCGAGACCCTGGTCCTGGGCAAGGCGCTGCTGGACGCGCTGCGTGAGCAGGGCAAGACCGCGGTGGCGGTCGTGGTGAGCACCCTGAGCAACCGGCTGTTCACCGACTGGATCGAGCCCCACGAGGATCGCATCCACTCCCCCAAGGACGAGGAGTGGAACCAGAAGCTGCTGGAGTTCCTCGGCGCCGGCCGCCTCGAGGACGTGGCGCAGCTCAGCCGCGTGATCCACGACCAGATCCGGGTGCGCAAGGTCGTCAACTTCAAGGCCATGTGGTGGCTCGCGGCCGTTGCCGGACAGCACAACCGCTTCGACGGCCACGTGCACGCCTATGCGCCGCTGTACGGCACGGGGGGCGCGGTGGTTACGCTCACGCCCTCGGCCCGCGGGGTGGGGGACAAGGAGTTCGACGAGGACGACGTGGAGGTCTACCGGGGTGATCGGGGGGTGCTCGACGGCGCGGCTGGCGCGGCTGCTGCTCCCGGCCCCGCCCCCTCCAGCGCCCCCGCCCCCCTCGCCTCCGCCCCCCTCGCCTCCACCGGGATCGTGAGCTCCGAGGCGGCTCCCGCGCCGGTGGGCGCCTACCCCCACGCCCGCCGGGTGGGCGACCTGCTGTACCTGTCTGGGGTCGGCTCCCGCACCCCCGGGACCGACGAGATCCCCGGGGGCCCCATTCGGGACGGCGACGGCGCGCCCCTGGAGTACGACATCGAGGCCCAGACGCGGCGATGCATCGAGAACGTGCGGATCATCCTCGAAGCCGCCGGCAGCAGCCTGGACCGGGTGGTGGACGTGACCGCGTTCCTGGTGGACATGGACCGGGACTTCGCCGGCTACAACGCGGTGTACGCCGAGCTCCTGGGCCCCACCCAGGCCACGCGCACGACCCTGGCCATCGCCGCCCTGCCGACCCCCATCGCGGTGGAGCTCAAGGTGATCGCGCTGCCCGGCGACGTGCCTCACGGTGGCGCGTGAGTCCGCCGTGAGTACAGGACTGATCGATATCTCGCCGGTGCTCTCGCCGCGCATCGCGGTGTGGCCGGGGGACACCCGGTTCAGTCGCACGGTCAACGCGCGCATCGCGGACGGGGCGAACATCGACCTGTCCTACGTCACCACCACGGTGCACGTCGGGGCGCACACGGACGCGCCGAACCACTACTCCGCAAACGGACAGGCGATCCACGAGCGTCCCCTGGATCTGTACTACGGGCCCTGCCTCGTGCTGGCGGTCCAGGTGGGCCGCAGCGAGCGGATCACGCCGGCCCACCTGCCCGCGCTGGGGGCGCTACCGCCCCGGGTCCTCTTCGCGACGAACACGTTCCCGGATCCCGAGCACTTCAACGAGGACTTCGCGGCGCTGTCGCCGGACCTCGTCGATCACCTCGCGGCCCGGGGGGTGCGCCTCGTCGGCATCGACACCCCGTCCATCGATCTGTGTGACGACGCGGACCTGTTGAGCCACAGCGCCGTCGCGCGCCACGATCTGGCCATCCTGGAGGGCGTCGTGCTGGCCCACGTGGAGCCCGGGCGGTACACGCTGATCGCGCTGCCGCTGCGCATCGAGGGGGCGGACGCATCACCGGTGCGCGCCGCGCTGCTGCCGCTGGACTGACTCCGCGGGTCCGCGTGGTCAGCCCAGATCGGCTGCCAGCGCGGCGGCCTGGGCTTCAGTCAACGGCTCACGGCCAAACAGCAGCGGGTCTTCGTGCGAACACCCGATGGCCACGGGCGGGCCGCCCACGGCGAACTTGAGGTACTGCACCGCGCTGAGGCGCCCCCGGCCCACCTGCCGCTCATCGAAGGTGGGCGCCACCCGGGTGCCGTCGGCCCGCTCCAGGTACAGCGTCGGCATCAGGTCGAGCCACTTCGGCAGCAGCTCGGCGCGCAGCGCTTCGTCCTCGATCTCGATCAGCAGCGTCGCTGCGAGCTCGCCGGGCCCGCCCAGGAGCTCGTTGTAGACCTGCAGCTCGCGCTGGATGTCCGACTCCTTGACCATGCGCTCCACCCGCACCATCTCCAGGATCTGGTAGCGCACGGTCTGGTGGTTCTCGAACAGGAACGTCAGGTGCGGCCCCACGTGCATGCGCCGGGCGCGCTTGCAGCGCATGGCCGCTTCGCGGATCGCGTCGCGCTGCTCGCTGTAGGTGACGTAGTCGAGGATCTCGGCGCGCTGGACGGTCATTCCTCATCCTCGGACGGAACCTTGTGTGGAAACCCGTCCTCCTTGTAGGCCCGGGACAGGATCGACAGGGGGTGCATGGGCTTGCGCCCGGCGTGCTGCTTGAACTGGATGGCGGCCAGGGGGCAGTCGGTGGCCCAGACCTCGCTGTCCTGCACGTCCGCCATGCCGTCGAAGGCCTTCTGGCCGATGCGGATGGACGGCTCGAACCCCTCCACGCGCATGGCGTAGGTGCCGTCGTGCCCGCAGCACTCCATGACGGTGCTCGGCTTCACCCCGGGGATCTTCTTGAGGAGATCCCGCCCCTTGAAGCCCACCGCCTGGGCGCGCAGGTGGCAGGGGGCGTGGTAGGCGACCGCCACTCCCGGCGTGCTCTTGAAGTCGGTGTTGAAGCGCTCCTCCTTGCGCAGGGACCACAGGTACTCGCTGACGTCGGCGATCGCCTCGGACAGGACCTTGGCGCGCTCCCGGTCGGGTCCCTCCAGCAGCTCGGGATACTCGCGGCGCATCATCATCGAGCAGGTGGGGTTGATCACCAGGACCTTGCTGCCCTGCTCCACGAAGGGCATCAAACGGTCCAGGTTGTGCTTCGCCTGGGCCCGCACCCCGTCGAGATCGCCGTGCTCCCAGCGGGGCATGCCGCAGCACTGCAGGCCCTTGACGCAGGTCACGCCCACCTCGTTCCGGTCCAGCACGTCGATGCAGTCGCGCCCCACCTCGGGCTCGTTGTTCTGCACGTAGCAGGTCTGGAACAGCACCGCCTCTACGGGCTCGGCGGCGGGCTCGGCGAGCAGCCGGCCCTCCTTGGCGGCCCAGGCCTCGAACGTGGTGCTGGCGAAGTCGGGCAGGTCCTTGTCGCGGTGCACGCCCAGGAACTTCTCCATGAACCACCGGTGGACGCCGACCCGGTTCATGGTGTTGGCCACCCCGAAGCTGGCCCGGGCGAACGTGCCGGTCAGGTCCGGATCCCCCAGGACCCGATCCTGGAGGGTGAAGCCGTCCTTCTTCTTCTGGATCGCGGTCCAGCGGTGCACGAGCTTGGGGAAGTCGAGCTGGAACTCGTGCCCGTCGCGCGGCGTGTACGGGCACTGGACCTCGCACAGCTTGCACTGGAAGCAGGCGTTCATGACCTCTGCGGTCTGCTCCAGGGTCACCTTGCGCACGTCGCCGTCGGCGGCGTCGATGAAGCTGAAGAGGGTCGGGAAGCTGTCGCAGTACTTGAAGCACATGCGGCAGCCGTGGCAGACCTCGAAGACCCGGCCGACCTCCTTGGACAGGGCGCTCTCGTCCCAGTACAGCGGGTCCGACGGGTCGTAGGTCAGACCCTCGGTGGGCTGATACGAGATGGGACGGTGGTCTGCGGTCACGGTGAGCCTCCGGGGGCTCCGGACGCCCCTCGGGGGAGCGCCCGGAGGATCCCGATCAGGCGATGTCGTCGAGCAGCTGCTGGAAGCGCCCGGCGTGGCTCTTCTCGGCCTTGGCCAGGGTCTCGAACCAGTCGGCGATCTCGTCGTAGCCCTCGGCGCGCGCGGTCTTGGCGAAGCCCGGGTACATGTCGGTGTACTCGTGGGTCTCGCCGGCGACGGCGGCCGCGAGGTTCTGCTCGGTGTCACCGATGGGCAGGCCCGTGGCCGGATCGCCCACGCCCTTGAGGTAGTCCAGGTGGCCGTGCGCGTGGCCCGTCTCGCCCTCGGCGGTCTCGCGGAAGTTGCCGGCGATCTCGGGGTAGCCCTCGATGTCGGCGATCTTGGCCATCCACAGGTAGCGGCGGTTGGCCTGGGACTCGCCGGCGAAGGCGGCCTTGAGGTTGTCGTACGTGCCTGAATCCGATGCCAGCTTGGCCATGACTCTCCTGGTGGTTCTAAGGGTGGAACGGAGCTCCGCCGCCTCGCCGAACGGGTCCGGCAGGCCGCGGCCGCCACCCTAACCAACGGATCCTCAGGGTGCTACGTCCGACTCTTCGTCCGGCGGGGACAGCGGATGGGCGGGCGGCTCGATCCGGGTCCCCGCTGCAAACTCCCAGACGCGCACGCCGGGTCCCAGGGGTCGCTGCGCTCCGCCGTGCTCGGCCATCCAGACCTCTGCGGGCCAGGGGTGTGGGGGGCGGTCGGGTCCCTCGAGCAGCACGACGCGGGTGGATCCGGGGGCCTGCGCGCGGTTGACCATCATGCGCAGCGGCTCTTCGAGCTCCCAGAGATCCCCCGCGAACGCGGACGGATCGAAGTAGAAGCGGGCGGAGCCGAAGGCGTTGCACAGGCCCCGGGGCGGGTGCTCCTCGGGACACGGGCGGCCCAGGCGGGTGATCGGCCAGCGGGCCGCCACGGGATCGAGGTACTCGGGCTCGTCGTTGAGGAACTGGTGGTCCCACAGGTACGCGACCACATCGCCGGGTCCGGCTCCCAGGAACAGCGCTCGCACGGCGTCCGGGGCCCCCCCCGCCTCCGCCACCAGGGTCTGGGCCTGGGTGCGCCGGCCGAGCTGCCAGCCGACCGCGTCCACCGCCCACCAGCCCGTCACGGCGAGCACCAGGGCGAGCATCGCCGCCGTTCCCTTGCGTGCCAGCGGGGCCCGCTCGGCGATCTCGGCCCATCCCGCGGCCCCCAGGGCGAGGCCCAGCAGGTGGGGCACCAGGTAGTAGTGACTCAGGCGGGGGTCGGCCACGTGTCCCACGAAGAACACCCCCAGCGCGGCCAGCCAGCCCAGCACCGAGATCGTCAGCAGGCCCGGCAGACCCCGAGGCGAGAGGGCGAGCCCCCCGACCGCGCCCGTCGCCAGGATCCCGCCCAGGGCGAGGGCCGAGGGCCGCGCGCCGAACCGCTCGTGAAACACCATCGCCGCGGTGCTCCACCAGGACTGCTCGCCGCCGTCGATGTGAAACGTCCAGGGATCGGTGGTCCGGGTCAGCGAGCCGACGACCATGGGCAGGCTCCACAGCCCCGCGACGACGGCCCAGCGCAGCAGCCCGGGGCGGTGGGCGGCGAGGAAGCTGCGCCCCCGCGCGAGCAGCCACAGACCCTGTGCCAGGGCCACCGCGAAGGCGAGCACGTGGGTCTGCAGGGCGAGGCCCGTCAGCGTCGCGGCGATGATCCATGCCCGGTTGCTGCCGCTGTCCTCGGCGCGCAGCAGGGCGAGGGTGCTCGCGGCACACAGCAGCAGCACCCAGGGGTAGGGGGAGGTGTTCAGGCCGTAGTTGGCCTGGAACGGCGAGATCGCGGCCCACACGATCAGCAGCAGCCCGAAGCCCGCGCGCACCCGGCCCCCGTCGAAGAACGGGCGGGCGAGCAGCACCACCGCCAGCAGCCCCGCGGCGACCGTCGCGAGCCAGTGGGTGGCGAGGTTGCCACCGAGCACCATGATCGCCCCGTGCACCGCGCCAGAGACCGGCGGATGCAGCCCCTCCCAGGACCCGATCCACCGATGCAGCCGGAACGAACCCAGGGCCTCGGCCTGCGCTTCGTAATACGACAGCCAGTCGATGGTCCACAGGTTGGTGTGCCAGGGCTGCGTCAGCCCACGAAGCCAGGCGCCGAGGCCGACCACCGTGAGGGCCACTGCAGCGAGCGTGATCTGCCAGGCCCGGGGCGCGCGGGATACCATCGGGCGGTGACGGTACCCCAGGACACGGTGCTCTGCGTCGGACTCGGCCTGCTGCCTGCGTTGTTGGCGGCGGGACGGGCGCCTGCGGATCGG
>CALAGR010000394.1 GCA_937891735.1 uncultured Pseudomonadota bacterium
CCGCTGGGATCGTTATCGACGTACCGATTCGGAGACTCGCCGCACGCTGCTAGGTGCGCGGGGGGAACTCCGTGCCGGGCGGCGCGACCTTGCCGAGGTGCAGGATGCGCGCGCCGACGTCGGCGACGGGGTTGGTGCTCTTGCCGATGACGATGCCGTCCTCGGGAGCCCGGTAGATCGCGATGCGCGCGCCCCAGGGATCGAACAGGTGGGCGACGACCTCGTCCTTGGCGACGGTCTGGGCGAGCTTCGGCAGGACGTCCAGCAGGCCGCCCTCGTCCGTGTAGGTCCAGTAGGAGCTGCTGCAGATCACCGGATCCTGATCCCCGTCCCATGCGTCCGGGGCGATCATCCCCAGATCCTCGATGATGTTGCGGATCCCCAGGCCCGAGGTCTTCGTGAGACTGCGCTGGAGGCGCTGGGGATCGCCTACCTCGACGGTGAGCGCGCAGATCCCGCTGGCGCTCGCCGCGCCACGCAGGGTGCCGTCGCCCCGGGGGTTGTGCACGATGATCTGGGGGCCGATGAGGCGCGCGTAGCGAGCGACCCTCGGATCGCTCAGATCCGCTCGGATGTACAGGGAGTTGACCCGCCCGAAGCTCGCGGTGTGCAGATCCACGAGCACCCCGAAGTGCTTGACGATGCGGGTCATGATCGCGTGGGCATAGACCTGGGCGCCGTTGCCGGCGGGCGCGCCCGGGAAGAGGCGGTTGAGGTCGCGGCCGTCGTGGAACTCGCGGATGTTGCGGAGGTAGCCCGGCACGTTCACGACCGGGACGCCGACTACGGTCCCCTTCAAGGCGGCGACGTCCAGCGTGCGAACCAGCCGGTGGATCGTCGGGATGCCGTTGAGCTCGTTGCCATGAACGGCGGCGGTGATACCCACCACGGGCCCGTCCTCGGCACCGCGGGCGACGATCACCGGCACGCGAACGTCGTTGCCCACCCCATCGCGCGAGATGGCGACGCGCAGGCGGTGCAGCCCGCCGCGTTCCAGGGTGTCGAGGTCCAGCGTGTCCACCGCTCGAGGCGGGCGCGCGATCAGCAGGTCGGAGAAGGCGGGCATGTGCGTCGGATCCTAGCCGGGGAGCGCTGCACGTTCCCGCGGCTCGACTGGTCACACCAGCGACCAGCCGGGACTGCGAGTGGTCATCCGACTGACCGGATCCGCACCTGCCGGAATCCGCAGAACGCAGGACTGCGACCCAGGCGCAGGGTGGCACGGTCGCTGCTTGTAGAGCCCCGGTCTGATCCCCGGAGCCTCGCAATGCACCGCCCGTCACCCTCTGTTCTCCTCGCCGTCCTCGCCCTGGCCGTAGGCTGTGACGCCGGTCCCGAGCTGCTCCAGGGCCCCGAGGCCCTCCGGGGCCTGGACCTGCCGACCACCTTCGACCGCGTCGCGAGCGAGCAGGGGGTCCCCCGCGAGCTGCTGCTGGCCCTGGCGTGGCACAACACCTCGTTCGATCCGCTCGATCACGGCGACAAGGACATGGAGCACGCCCCCGCCTACGGGTGGCTCGGCCTCTCCGACGACCAGGTGGATCAGGCCGCCGCCCTCACCGGCCTGCAGGTGCAGGACGTCCAGGACGATCCGCTGCTCAACCTGTGGGCTGGAGCCGCGTTGCTCTCGGAGCTGGCGGGGCCGAACGCCGCGCCCGGAGCGCCGGGAGCCGACTGGTGGCCCGCCGTCACCGGTCTTGCGGAGTTCGATGAGCAGTGGATGAGGGACGAATACGCCCTGGACGTGTTCACCACCATCCAGGAGGGCCTGGACGTGGAGACCGCCAACGGCGAGTCGATCCTGTTCGAGGGCCGCGACCTGCCGGATCTCGAGGACATCGACGTGGAAGAGGGGCCCATGCAGGAGGAGGGGGACTTCTCCGGCGGCGGCTTCGGCTACCCCGGGCGCGCCCGCTACCTGCCGGCCGCCTCGTCCAACTACACCCACAGCCGCTCTTCACGGATCCGCCGCATCGTGCTGCACACGACCGAGGGCAGCTACGAGGGGGCCATCGGCTGGTTCCGAAACCCCTCCGCCAACGTGTCGGCCCACTACGTGCTGCGGCGCTCCGACGGGCAGATCACGCAGATGGTGCGGGACGACCAGACGGCATGGCACGCGTGCAGCGCCAACAGCGACACCATCGGGATCGAGCACGAGGGCCGGTCCTCGGTGGCCTCGACCTGGACCCCTGCGAACATCGAAGCGAGCGCGCGGCTCGTGGGCTGGCTCGCCCGTCGGTACGACATCCCGGTGGACCGGAGCCACATCGTCGGTCACGGCGAGGTCCAGCCCAGCTATTGCGCCTACCGATACGACCCGGGCCCGCACTTCCCATGGGCTGCCTACATGAAGAAGGTCAAGTACTACAAGGCTCACGGCTGGAACGCGGCGTCGACGTTCAAGCCCGCGAAGATCGACTTCCAGCTCCCCAAGAACGGCCAGCAGGTCGGCGACCCCTTCGTCATGCAGGTCAAGCGGAAGAACGCCCACCACCTCTCGGTGTACCTCGGCGCGCGCCGGGTGAAGAAGAACGTGCGCGGAGGCTCCCCGACGATGGTGATCCAGCCGCGGGGTCCGGGCTGGAAGCGCCTGCAGGTGCGCGCGTACCGGAAGGACGGCACCGAAGCGGGGCGCAAGACGATCCGGGTGCGAGTGCGCACATCGGCGGTGGATGTGGATCCCCGGGCGCGGCACATCGACGGGCTCGACTACGCGCTCACCAGCGACTTGGACGGCTCCGCGGCCTACGTCCGTTACTGGATCCAGGGCGGGTCCGTTCGCGACGACCTGACCAACCGGCTGCGGGCCCAGCCCGACGACTACCTGTTCGTGCACGGGTTCTCCTCCGAAGCGCGGCGCCTGCTCGTGGCCCGGGCCTATCGGTCCGACGACCGGCTCATCGGGGAGGGGTGGCGCTGGGTCACGCCGCAGGACGGCCCGGGGCCAGTGGTGGAGCTGAGCCAGGTCGGGGCGGACCCGCTTGTCGGCACCACCATGCGGCTGCACGCTGAAGGCAACAGCAGGGTGGCGTTCGTGAAGTACTTCGTCGGCGGCGAGGTCCTGCAGGACACCGACAGCGGCGAGAGCAAGGCTCTTCCTCCCGACTTCCAGATCTACGCCGACTTCGACGAGCCCGGCGCCCAGGTCCTTCAGGCCCGGGCCTTCGACATCGCCGGCAATCGGCGTGACACGGTCAACCAGACGATCCACGCGCCGAGTCTGACGCTCGAGGTCGGTTGGGACCGGACCGGTCCTCGGACCTACCGGTTCGACGCGGACGCGCCTGCGGGGACGGAGCGGGTCCTCTTCTACCGGGGCACCCAGCTGCTCACGGACATCAACACGGGGCAGGGCTTCGCGCCGGGCCAGGCGTTCGAGCTCGAGCACCAGTTCGCCACCACGGGCGCGGCCACGCTGAGCGCCGTGGCCCGGGACCCGGTGGGCAACGTGCTCGGCGCCGTCTCGTTCACGCTGGCGGTCGAGTGATCGCCGCCCGCCTCGCGCTCGCCGGGCCCTTCCTGGGGCTCGCCATGTGGTCGGGGGCGGCCCACGCCGTCGGTGGGGCGGCGGCGGACGGCGGCCCCGCGGCGGTGGCCTCGGTGTGGCTGGATGGCGACTTCGCGTGCAGCGGCGTGCTCTACGCGCCGGACCGGGTGGTGACCGCAGCTCACTGCGTGGAGCATCTCCCGGGCGACTCGGCCTCGGAGGTCCGCCTCGCGGGGGAGTCGATCAGCGTGGCTCACATCACCCTGCACCCCGACCACTTCGCGGCCGCGGAGGCGGACATCGCGGTCCTGTGGCTGTCGTCGTCGGCACCGGTGACGCCGATCTCGCTGCGTGCGGACCCGCCGGAGGGGGACTGGGACCTCTGGGATCTGCGGGTGGCGGGCTGGGGCGGCTCGGAGCCGGGGGACGCCGGCATGGGGGACTCGTTGAGGAGCTTTACGGCGCTCGCCGAGGACCTGACCACGTCGGCGCTCCTGTTCGACGGCGGCGCGGCCTGGGTCTGCAACGGCGACTCGGGCGGCGCGGTCCTGCTCGAGGTGGGCGGGCAGCCGGAGCTGGTGGGGGTGGTGGTCGGCGGTCCGAGCGAGTGCGGCGGCCCCGGCGAGGCCCTGCGGGTGGACGTCTTCGCGCGTTTCCTGCAAGACCCCGAGGGCACGGGGGTCGGCGACCGGCCCTTCGGTGAGGACGACGACGGGGCCGACACGGCTCCGGACGACGGGTCCGCGGCGGGCGACTTCGAGACCGGCAGCGCCCCGACCTCCCTCAGCCCGGCAGGGTGCGCCGTGGGAGCCGGGGCGACTCCCGCGCGGACGGCGCTGCTCGCGGTGCTGGGGCTGGTCACGCTCCGGCGACGCCGAGCCGGGCGGCCTGCCTAGACGTCGTACTTCGTGCCCGGGAGCAGCGCCTGGTCCGTCAGGATGTCGTGGCCCTCTTCGGTCACGAGGATGGTGTGCTCGAACTGCGCGGACAGCTTGCTGTCGGTCGTCTTGACCGTCCACCCGTCGCCGAGCAGACGCACCCGCCACGTTCCGACGTTGATCATGGGCTCGACCGTGAACGTCATGCCCGGGCGGAACCGCGGGTTCGCGCCGCGGAACCGGTAGTGGGGAACCTGGGGCTCCGCGTGGAACACCCGGTGGATCCCGTGCCCGCAGTAGTCGCGCACCACGCTGAAGCTCCGCGCGTGGGCGATGTCCTCGATGGCGGCGCCGATGTCGCGGATCCGACCCCCCGGCAGCACGGCCGCGATCCCCGCGTTCATGCACTCCAGGGCGGTCTCGGTGACCTTGCGGGCCTCTTCGCTCACCTCACCCACCAGGAACGTGCGCGACGTGTCCCCGTGGTAGCCGTTCAGGATCGTGGTGACGTCGATGTTGACGATGTCGCCCTCGGCCAGGACCTGCTTGCGCGAGGGGATCCCGTGGCACACCACCTCGTTGACCGAGGTGCAGATGGACCGGGGAAAGCCCTTGTAGTTCAACGGCGCGGAGATCCCCCCGTGGTCGCGGGTGAACTCGTCGCAGAGCTTGTCCAGCTGATCCGTGGTGATGCCCGGGCGCACGTGGGTGCCCGCCATCCGAAGCGTCGCCGCGGCCAGGAGGCCGCTTTGACGCATCTTCTCGATCTCTGCAGGCCCGAGGATCTCGATCATCTCGGGTCTTCCTCAGCGCCCACGGCCGCCGCTGCGTCCGCCACCGCCGCCGGACCGCCCTCCGCCGGGCCGTCCGCCGCCACCTCGCCCGGGGCTCGGCCGCGAGGCGCGAGGCGCCCGATCCGCTTCCACCGCCGCGTCGCCGCCCTCCTTGCGGATCTGCTCCATCCGGCGGTACCGGAAGAAGCCCCGCAGGGCGAGGGCCACCAGCGCGTCGTTGGCCGAGCCTCCCTCGCGCAGGTGCGTGGCCATGGCCAGGAAGCCCTCGAAGGGCATGCCTTCGTCCATGGTCCGGCGCATGGCGGCCATGTGCCGGTCCGTCCAGAGCTTGTCCCCGGCTTCCCGGCTGGGCAGGTGCCGCAGGTCGAACTTGATCTTGTACTTGCCCTGCAGCGCCTTGCGGCAGGCCAGCTCCTTGCCGCTCATCAGCGAGATGGCGGTGCCCTTCTTGCCGATGCGGCCGGTCCGCCCGGTGCGGTGCAGGTAGATCGCCGGATCCTCGGGCAGCGAGTAGTTGAACACGTGGCTCAGATCGGTGATGTCGATGCCCCGCGCTGCGATGTCCGTGGCCACCAGGAACTCGATCTCGCCTCGCTTGATGCGCTCCATCACCCGCTCCCGGGCCTTCTGGGTCAGATCGGAGCTGATGGGCTCCGCGTCAAACCCCTGGCGGCTCAGGAAGCGCGCGACGGTGTCCGTGTCCGACCGGGTGTTGCAGAAGATGATGGCGCTGGTGGGCTGCTCCCGGAGCATCACGTACAGGAGCTGGCGCGGCTTGGGGTAGTCCAGCGTCGTCTCGTACAGGACGTGGTCGATGTTCTCGTTGGCCTGCTCGTTGTCCACGGAGATGTAGATCTCCTGCGGGTCCTTGAGGTGCTTGCCGATCAGCTCCTTGAGCCGGGCCTCCACCGTCGCCGAGAACAGCAGGATCTGGGCGGTCTTGGGCAGCTCGGACAGGATCGACGAGACCTCCTCCAGGAAGCCCATGGAGAGCATCTCGTCCGCCTCGTCCAGGCAGCCCACCAGCGCGTCCCCGAGCTTGAGGTTGCCGCGGTTGATCTGGTCCATCACCCGCCCAGGGGTGCCGACCACGATCTCCGCGCCAGCGTTCAGCATGTCGGCCTGGGGGCCGATCGGCACGCCGCCGTACACGGTCACCACCCGCAGCTGCTTGTGGCCCTCGATCAGCGACCGGGCCTCCTCAGCGACCTGGATGGCCAGCTCCCGGGTGGGGCACAGCACGAGGCACCCGGCCTTGCCGTAGTTGGCGGGGATGCGGTTGAGGGTGGGGATCATGAAGGCGGCGGTCTTGCCGCTCCCCGTCTCGCTGCGCACGAGCAGGTCGACTCCCGTCAGCGCGGCGGGGACCGCCATCGCCTGGACCGGGGTGGGGTTGGTGTAGCCGCGCGCGTCGATGCCGGCCCGGACGTCTGCGTCCAGGGGCACATCGTCCCAGCTCAATTTGGGAGTGGGGGGCGCGATCTCAATGTCAGGTTCGGTCACGTTGTCTCCTATGGGGGCCCGCGCCGTGGAGGGGAGGCCGGGGCAAGAACAGCCCGCGGCGGTCACCCGGTTCGGCGAAGGGGCACTTCCGAGGGGCGCGTGATACCGGCTGGTCCGTTTGTCCGCAAGCACCTCGTTGCATGAGGCGGCGGCTCAGGGGTTCCCGTCCACGCTGACCGTCGAGATCTCGGCGTCGTGGTCGTCGTCCTGCGCCGCTCGGACCTGGGCCGGGGCCCCGGTGCTCATCTCGTGCGCGGGCGTGAGCTGTTCGATGGACTCGTCCTCCGAAAGAGCCGCCTCGGCGCGCCCGTTCAGGGGGGTCGTCTGCTGCTCCGCCAGCCCCCGCTTCTTCGCCCGCCGCGCCTCCCGGAGGGACAGCTCGGTGTCGTGATAGAAGAAGAACGCGTCGAGGGCTTCGGGATCGAACCGATCCCCGCGCCCTTCCTCCAGGTGCGCCAGGACCTCCTCCATGGGCATCGGATCCCGGTAGTGGCGCTTCTGGGTCAGGGAGTCGTACACGTCCGCGATCGCCATGATCCGCCCGGCGATGGGGATGTCCTCTCCCGCCAGCCCGAACGGATAGCCCGCGCCGTCCATGCGCTCGTGGTGGGTGGCGGCCATCATCGGCAGGTCCTGCAGGCCCGGCGGGAACTCGATCTTGTTGAGGATGTCGTAGCTGTACTTGGGATGGGCCTGGATGTGGGTGTACTCCTCGGCGGTCAGGCGGCCGGGCTTTCGGAGCACCGCATCGTCCACGCCGATCTTCCCGTAGTCGTGCAGGAGGGCCGCGTAGTAGATCGCGTACAGATCCTGACCTCCCAGGCCGTAGCAGCGGGCGATCCCCACCGAGTAGTGGGCGACCCGGGCGGAGTGGCCTGCCGTCATCCCGTCCCGTGCATCGATGGACGCCGCCAGGGCCCGCATCATCGACTCGACCATGCGCTTCTGGCGCTCCACCAGGTCCAGCTGGCGCAGGACCATGCCCGCCTGCCGGGCCACCGCCATCAGGAAGTCGAGCGCGTCGCCGTCGTTCTTCCGCAAGGGCCGCCGGGTGTCGAGGTACAGCACGCCGACCACCTCCTGGCCGGTGTTGATCGGCGCGGCGAGGATCGAGCGCACCGACTGCAGGAACACGGACTTGCTGCCCTCCAACCGCTGATCCGACAGGGCGTCGAGCGTCAACAGGCCGATCCCCTCGGTGAACACGCGGTCGGTCACGGTGTGGATCGGCTGGAACGGCGGATCCGGCTCCGCTTCCTCCTCCTCATCGAGGATGTCGATCACCATGCTCATGGACGCCACGGCGTCCGAGGGCCCGTCGCCCCCGTTCTGGCCCCGCTCCAGCCAGCGCAGCGGGGTCAGCGCCTCGCCGTCGTGCAGCAGGACCATGCCGCGCTCCACGGGCAGCAGGTCCATGAGCGACTGGAGCAGCTTGTCGGCCAGCTCCATCTTGCTGTCCACGCTCAGCAGGGTCTGGGTCAGGCCGATCAGCGCCACCAGGCGCTCGGCGGTGTGATCCGCCTCGTCCCGGCTGCGGTGGTCGAGGTTCTCCGTCACCGGCGCCTTGATGAGCCCCGTCAGGTAGGGGGAGCTGTTGAGCGCGGCGATCTGGATGACCTCGGTGTGGGCCGACGCGGGGCGCTCCGCGGGATCCGTCGGGGCGGTCTGCGGCTCGCGCGACGCCGTCAGGCTCGGCCCGCCCGGCTCCTGCACGACCAGGCGGATGCCGTCCGGGGAGCCCAGGCGCACCGAGTCTCCGGGCTGCAGGAACACATCGGTGATGCGGCGCCCGGCGATGTACGAGCCCGACGTCGAGCGCAGGTCCCGGAACTGGGCGCCATCGGGATGGCGGCGCACCTCGGCGTGTCGACGCGAGATGTAGGGGGACACGACCTGGATGTCGTTCTCGGGCGCGCGCCCGATGGTGATGGCCCCGTCGGGCCACGTCAGCGTCGCGGATCGCTCCCGGCCGTCCGGGTCGATCAGGATCGCGTGGAGCGGGCTGCCATCTCCTGGGTTTCCCATGCCCAATGATAGCCGCGCGGGGTCGGTGGCGCGCTCCGGACGGGCCCGCGCCTTCCTTGCCGGGCGACCCGGGGCGTGTTACCAGTCCAACCCTCGCGGACGTGGAATACAGACCACGCCGTGCAGTCAGGAGACCTGGATGACCCCATCCCCGTTCCGCTTCGTCGCGGTCGGGGCGTTGCTGTGTGGGCTGGCGTTGCCAGCGACCGTGCGGGCCGACGCTCCCAAGATCTCGATTCCCCACGAGGAGTACCGGCTCGCCAACGGCCTGCAGGTGATCCTGCACCGGGACACGACGACGCCGCTGGCTCACGTGGAGCTCTGGTATCACGTCGGCAGCAAGGACGAGGTGCAGGGGCGTTCGGGGTTCGCCCACCTCTTCGAGCACCTGATGTTCAACGGCAGCGAGCACTTCGATGACGAGTACTTCGCGCCGCTGCAGCCGTTCGGGGCGCGCATCAACGGCTCCACGAACACGGACCGCACCAACTACTACGAGACGGTGCCCACCAACGCGCTGGAGCGGGCGCTGTGGATGGAGGCCGATCGCATGGGCTTCCTGCTCCCCGCCCTCGTGCAGGCCAAGCTGACCAACCAGCAGGACGTGGTGCGCAACGAGCGCCGTCAGTCCTACGAGATCCGCCCCTACGGCGAGGTCTGGACGCTGCTGAGCTCCGAGGTCTACCCCGAGGGCCATCCCTACCACCACACCACCATCGGCTCCCACGAGGACCTCGACGCGGCGACGCTGGAGGACGTCAAGGGCTTCTTCCGCACCTGGTACGTGCCCAACAACGCCACCCTGGTGGTGGCCGGCTCCTTCGAGCCGGAGCAGCTCAAGGGCTGGATCGAGACGTACTTCGGGCCCATCCCGCGGGGCGAGCAGCCCACGCCGGTCACCGAGGCGCCCGTCACCAGGCCGGCCGCCAAGACCGTGGAGATGACCGACGAGGTCCAGCTCTCGCGGGTCTACTGGGCCTGGCAGAGCCCGAAGTTCTTCGGGGAGGGCGACGCGGATCTGGACGTGCTCTCGGCGATCCTGTCGGACGGCAAGAACTCGCGGCTGTACAAGCGCCTGGTGTTCGAGGATCGGATCGCGAAGGACGTGGCCGCGTTCCAGGCCAGCGCGCAGCTCAGCTCGCGCTACATCATCTACGCCACCGTGGCCCCGGGCCACACCGTGCAGGAGGTGCAGACGGCCATGCAGGAGGAACTGGACCTCCTGCGCGGCAAGGGCGTCACCCCCGAGGAACTGGAGCGGGCCACGAACGGGTGGCAGAAGGGCTTCTTCCAGCAGATGGAGAGCGTGAGCGGCCGGGCCGGCATGCTGCACCGCTACAACAACTACGTGGCGCAGCCGGACTTCGCGCAGGGCGATCTGGATCGCTACCTGGCCGTGACCATCGAGTCCCTGAAGAGCTGGGCCACGAGCGTCCTCGACGACACCCATCGGCTGGAGATCATCGTGCGGCCCGTGCCTGAAGCCACCGACGAGGAGGCCCCCAAGGGCCCCAAGGGAGGTGCGCAGTGAGCCGCATCACGAACCTGCTGCTCGCCACCGCCCTGAGCGGTCTGGCTGCCACGGCGCTGAACGGCTGCTGCTGGGGTCCGGGGGCCGCGACCTCCGGATCGGCCGAGGCCGCCCAGGTGGCGCCTGTGTGGCCGCCCATGCCGACGCCCGGGCCGGCTCCCGAGTTCGCGGTGCCCTCGGCCACCCGCTTCACCCTCGCCAACGGCATCCCCGTGACCCTGGTCACGACGGGCGCGGTGCCCCTGGTGGAGCTGCAGCTCAACGTCTATGCGGGCAGCTCGGCCGACCCCGTCGGCAAGGAGGGGCTCGCGCGGATGACCGCCGACCTCCTCAACGAGGGCACCGCGGACAAGGACGCGCTGGCCATCGAGCGCGCGCTGCAGCGCCTGGCGTCCGACGTGGGCTTCGGGGCGGGGCTGGACTCCAGCTTCGCGAGCGTCAACGCGCTGGAGGGCAACCTCGAGCCGACCCTGGCGCTCCTGACGGAGATGCTGACCCGGTCCACGTTCCCCCAGGGGGACCTGGAGCGCCTCATCGAGGACCACAAGAACAGCCTGCTGTCCCTGAAGGACGACCTGAACGCCATCGGCGAGCGGGCCATGAACCGGGTGCTGTGGGGCCAGACGTACATCGGGCGCCCCTCGGGCGGCACGGTGGACAGCCTGTCCTCGCTGACCCGCGACGACGTGGTGGGCTTCGCATCCAACGCCTGGGTGCCGGTCAACGCCGGCCTCGTGGTGGTGTCCCGCCTGAACCAGGAGCAGCTCCAGCCGATGCTGGAGGCCACCCTGGGCACCTGGGCCGCCGAGGGCTCCGTGCCCGTCGTGCAGGTGGTGGCGCCTGCCCCCCAGACCGGCGTGACGGTGTACTGGGTGGACAAGCCGGGGCAGACCCAGAGCTTCGTGGGGGTCGGCAACGTCGCCCCCGGGTTCGACGCGGAGGTGACCCCGCTGCTGGAGCTGGGCAACCACCCCCTCGGCGGCAACTTCACGGCGCGCATCAACATGAACCTGCGCGAGGACAAGGGCTTCACCTACGGGGCCCGCTCCTTCTTCGAGACCGAGAAGCGGGGCGGGCTGTTCCAGGCCCGCGCCACGGTCAAGGCCGACACCACCGCTCCGTCCATCACCGAGTTCCTCGGCGAGCTGCGCGGCGCCCTGGGCGACCGGCCGGTCACCGACGAAGAGCACGGACGGTCCGTGAGCTCCCTTGTGCAGGGCCAGCCTTCCAGTTACGAGCGCATGGCTGGCGTGTTGAGCCGATTTGCGAGCGCGGACGCCATCGGGATGCCCGCGGACTACCGGGCGACGTACGCGGCACGGATCGCTGGAGTCGACCGCGCCACGGCCCAGGCGGCCTTCGCCAAGGTGGTGTCGGGCGAGAATCTGGTGATCGTCGTGGTCGGGGATCGTGCTGCGGCCGGTCCTGCAGTAGAGGAACTGGGCTTGGGCCCGATCATGCCATTGGACGACGAGGGCAACCCCGTCGAGGAGTAGAGAACGATGACGGCTTCACATCCGCGCCCCCGCCGCGTTCTCGGAGTACTGGCGGCGCTCCTCTTCTTCTCGATGGCGTTTCCGGCGGTCGCCGGACGGGGCACGATCGAGATCCAGGGTCTGCTCGTGCAGGAGGACCTGACCGGCCAGAAGCTGGAGAAGAAGGCCCTCAAGAGCGGGATCAAAGACGCCCACCGCTACCGGGTCCTGTCCGGGCTGTACGTGCTGCGCGCGCCCAACAAGGACTTCTGGGACGACTCGATGGCGCCCGCCCTCGAGGACGCGATGGACTCCGACAAGCCCGTCGAGAGCCTGCGCGCGACGCTCCTGGGCATGGAAGATCTGCTCATCGCGGGGCCGGACAAGGCCGGCGTGCGCGTGTCCTGGAAGTCGCCTGGAGAGCGCGGTGAGGGCTTCTTCGGCGTCGTGGCGCCGGTCCTCATCGGGCCCGACTCCGGGCTCACGGGGCACACCGAAGCGAACAAGTTCCGCGTCATCACGGGCTGGTCTGTGGATCCCGCTAGCGGCGATCCCGTGATCGAGTCCGCCGGACTCAACAGCCGGCTCGACGCCTGGAGCGGGGGCGACGTGCGCCTGCCCAAGCTGTCGCCGCTGCCCGACCGCGGCGAGGGAGCCTGGGTCAAGTACAAGGGCCGGTCCACCGACGCCTCAGGCGACGAGATGGACAAGAGCGTGCGCTCCGTGGAGCGCCTGGCCAGCCGGGACCACCTCGCCGCGGACCGGGCGCTGTCGTGGCCCCAGGAGAGCGGCGAGACCATCAAGGACACGCTGACGTCCGCTCGCTACCGCACCCGTGGGCCGCCCTCGGAGCCCGGGGAGCTCCTCAAGCTCCTGCGCGGGGAGCCCGTGGAGGACTGGACCTGGGAGACCCGCAAGGTCAAGCATCCGACCCGCTACGGCATCGCCACCCTGGGGATCGACGCCGAGGACGAGAAGGGCGACGAGCTCGCCGAGATCTACGCGTTCGTCTACTTCTACACGCCCCTGTTCGTGGAGTTCGAGGCCGCTCACCTGTACGTCGGCACGTCGCCCGAGTTCTTCGCCACCGCGGTGCAGAAGGGCGAGCTGCCGTTCTTCGAGCGAGGCGGGGAGCCGGCGTTCTACCTGGGTGACCTGGACCGCTGGATCAGCGGCGACGGGCTCAAGCCGCTGGAGCGCCCGATGTCCCGCCGGCTGGTCGAGAAGACCGCGGAGCGCTGGACCCGGGAGATGGACCCCCGGGATGCGCGCACCATCCAGAGCCTCGCGAAGAACCCCCTGCACTGGCCCCTGCGGCTCGTGGCCCAGGACGAGGACGACGCCGGGTACAAGGTTCTGGTCCACAAGGACGACCTTGTGAGCTGGTGGCGCCGCTTCGAGTCCTCGCTGCGGCCGGACGAGCTGGAGTGGGAGGACGGCCGGTGGACGCTGAACTACTCGGGCGAGGCCACGTCCGTGGACATCGGGGTCCTGTTCCGGGGTGAAGCGGGTGAGATCCAGGTCGCGGATCTGGCCGCCGACAGGGAGGACGACCGCTCCCAGAAGCTCGCCGCGCGGGAGTCCGCCGGGCTGTCCGACAAGGAGCGCCGCCGGGTCGAGGACGAGCGCGCCAAGGAGGACAAGGAGCGCTCCGCGGCCGACGCCGAGCGCCGCAAGGAGGAGGAGGCCCGCTCCGCCGCCAAGCGCAAGGAAGACGACAGGAAGGCGGACGAGGAGCGGCGCCGCGAGGAGGCGCGCCTGGCCCAGGCCAGCGCCCCCATCGACGTGCGGCTGCTCGATGTGCTGGTCGGGGCGCGGGTCGAGGGCGCGGCGTACCTGGCCACCCAGGCCGGCAAGAGCGTGCAGATCAAGGTCAAGTACGACGTCGAAGGCAAGGTGGACGGCCACAGCGTGCAGGTGGTGGCCCAGGCGTTCGACCGCTCCGGCAACGAGATCCCCGACTTCGTGGTCAAGAGCACGAAGAAGGCGCCCGTGGTCGGCGTGAACGAGACCACCACCTTCCTCAAGGTGCCGTCGAGCTACACGAGCGGCGACAAGCTGGGCAGCTACCGGGTGTTGACCCGGCTCGAGGTGGACGGCGTGCCCGTGCGCGGCGAGCGCGAGGAGTTCGTGCACCTCGGTGCCCCCCTGGCGCTCAAGCGCATCGAGCTGGATCCGTCCGTGGTGCTCCCCGGCGAGGAGGCCGTCCTGCTCATGGACGTGCAGGTCGGCGGCTGGTCGATCGAGGACGACGTGCCCCTCAACGTGGTGCTGTCCTACACCGTGGGGTCCACCACCCTGACCGACAGCTTCAACATGAGCAGGAGCATCGGGTTCCACGAGCTCGAGGTGGACGTGGACGTGCCCGAGGGCCTCCCCTCGGGGGACGGCTCCTACGCGGTGACGGTGAGCCATGCGTCCGGCGCCAAGGCGACGGGCAAGGGCACGCTGCGGGTGTTCGCCAAGTCCATCGTGGAGGAGGAGCCCGAGTCCGAAGGGCGCGGCCGCCGGCAGCGCGTCGTCGTAGATGGTGACGACGAGATCGCGGCCATGGCGGAGAAGAGCGGCAAGCTCGACGACGACGACGACGACCGGAAGGTGGTCCGGCGGCAGGACCAGATCGACGCCGCAAGCGACTTCGACTTCGACGTCAACGGGGAGGACGAGGAAGAGGACGCGCCCCGCAAGAAGTCCAAGGTCGCGGACGAAGACGAGTTCGCGGACGAAGACGAGTTCGCGGACGAGGACGCGGATGAGGACGAGGACGACGATGCCGGGCGGGCCGAGGCCGACAAGCGCCGCCAGGACGATGAGCGCAAGAAGGCGGAGGCGGACAAGCGCCGCCGGGACGACGAGCGCAGGAAGGCTGGCGACGACAAGGGCCGTCAGGACGACGAGCGCAAGAAGGCCGAGGCCGACAAGGCCCGCAAGGACGACGAGCGCAAGAAGGCCGAGGCCGACAAGGCCCGCAAGGACGACGAGCG
>CALAGR010000395.1 GCA_937891735.1 uncultured Pseudomonadota bacterium
TCCTGCTGCCGCCGGCTCACCCAGCCGGCGAACACCAGCATCACGAATCGCAGCGCGAACGGGTACGGCTTCACGGCTCCGATCGTCCCTCATGTAGCCCGTCTGGACAAGCAGCCTTCGCCGTGCCGTTCGAGGGACGCAAGGACATCGGCCGAGTTTCGGCACAGGACGAGGTCGAGTACGCCAAGCCGAGCAACCCGGTGCGGTGGATCGAGTCCGGGGACGGGCTCCAGGCGGCGGTGGACCGCCTGATGGAGCACCGCGTCGTCGGACTCGATGTGGAGACGACGCTCAGCGACCGCGCGCTGTGCCTGGTCCAGATAGCGACGGAGGACGAGACGTATCTGCTCGACGCTCTGGCGATCCCGGACCTGGCGCCGTTGGGCGCGCTCCTGGCCTCGGAGGAGGTGGTCAAGGTGATCCACAACGCCGAATTCGAGCGCAGCGTGCTCGGGCGTCTGGGGTACCCGATCGAGAACGTGATGGACACGCTCGAGGTCTCCAGCGAGCGGCATGGCAAAGAGATCGCCGGAGGCCACAGCCTGGCCGCCGTGTGAGCCCGCGAGCTGGGCATCGAGCTCGACAAGCGCGAGCAGTGCTCGAACTGGCGCCGAAGGCCGCTGACGGAGGAGCAGGTGGCCCACGCGGCGCTGGACGCCGAGGTGCTGGTGAGGCTGTGGGGGCTGTCAGTCAACTGCGCTCACGTAAGCGACTGCTTCGCTTCCGTTAGGCACGCATCAGGCACACACGTGCTGATTCCGGGGGACGTCACGAGAGCGTGTATGCGCGCAACTACCAGGAATCAGAGTGCATTATCGGCCAGCAGGTTCCCTCGGAACCTCCGTGAGTGTCCATCCCGGCAACACGGGTTCGAATCCCGTTGGGGTCACCATCGTTTTGAAAAAGGCCGACTGGTCTTAAGTTTCCGCGGATCAGCCACCGAACTTCGCCGCCATCCCGGACCGGGTTGGCGCGGAGCGGTTCGGCCAGAAGGTCCCGCAGGACCGCCCGCCCTCGGACCACGTCGGAGGTCAGCAGGGCCGGCATCGTCTCCAGCCGCTGGCGGTACGTGGCGCGGAGCCGATCGGCGCCGTCGTCGCGGGGGCGTGCGTTGGCCAGGGCGCTGAGCCGCCCCTCCGCGAACCTCAACTCCTCCTCGGCCTTCTGGAGCGCCGCGGTGATGGAGCCCACGCTCGAGGCGTCCGCGAGCGATCCGATGGCGGCGATGAAGTTGTCCCGCTTGCGGCGGGCCGCGTCGATGCGCGCCTGCACCTCGGCCAGCTCAGAGCTCCGGCCGCCCTTGCGCTCCTGGTGGAGGAGGACGGCGCGCTCGACGACCGCGTCCACGACCTCAGGCGACAGGAGGCGCTCGAAGATGGCGCGCGCGGTCTCCGCATCGAGCGACGACACCTGGGTCTTGTGGGCGTTGCCGCAGGTGATGGCGCCTCCCTGGTGGCGGCGGCCGCACGCATACCGGTGCTCGCCCATGCCGCCGGTGCCGCCGAGCGCGTAGACCCGCCCCCCGCAGCCGCCGCAGACCAGGTTCCCGATCAGGATCCCCCGGGGCGTTCCCCCGGTCCCGCCGAAGGAGGGCCGACCCTTGAAGCGGCGCTGCACCGACTCCCAGGTCTCGTCGTCGATCAGCCGCAGGTCGGGCGCATCGACGCGGATCCACTCTGCCTCCGGCACGCTCAGGACCACCTTCTTGCCGCCCCGGACGGAGTTGCGCTTCTTGCCGAAGACGAGGACGCCCTTGTAGTGCTCGTTGAGCAACATCGCGCGGATCGCGCTGCCCGCCCAGGTCCCGATGCCCCGCTTGCCGGCCCGAGGGGAGGGGATGTTGTCGCGGTTCAGCTCGCCGGCGATGGTGCGGATCCCGGCGCCCTCGGCCTGGCGGCGGAAGATCCGCCGGATGACCGCGGCTTCGGCCTCGTTGATCCGTCGCTCGACGTGGGAGCCCCGGCCTTCGCCGACCCGCACGTTGTCGTAGCCGAAGAGCTTCCCTCCGGTGACCCAGCCGTTGCGCCCGCGGTAGTGGGAGGCCTCGCGCGTCCGGGACACGATCTTGTCGCGCTCCGCTTCGGACAGGTACGCCTGGATGGCCATCAGGAGCTTCTGCTCGCTGGTGTCGGACATGACCTCCTGTCCGTCGCAGTAGCGAAAGACGCGGAGCCCGGCCTCGTGCAGGTCGACGAGGAGGGCGAGCTGGCGCCACATGACCCGTGACAGGCGGTCCTCGTTCTGGATGATCAGAACATCGAAGGGGCGGGGCACGCTTCGCGCCGCGGCGAGGACGGCGTCCAGATCCGGCCGAGCCGCGATGGAGCCCGAGACCTCCTCGACGAAGTACACGTGCGCGTCCGCGAGGGACCAGCCGCGCGCGTCGGCGAAGGCGCGCGCATCGGCGACCTGGCGTTCGATGGAGGTCTCCTGGTGGGACGTGGACCGGCGGGCGAGGATGGCGGCGCGCAGGGTCATCGCTCGGCCCCTTCGAGCAGACGGGCCAGTGATTCGATCATGCTGTCGGGGAGGCCCTCGGGGGCGCCGCCGATGGCGACCGGGTCGGGCCCGGGGGGCAGCAGCTTTCCGTCGGCATCGCGACGCTCGATGTGTCCCGCCACGTCATCGATGTCGGAGAACCAGACCAGGATGTTCGCCTGCCGCTGTCCCTCGACGCGGGTGGCAGCCAGCGCGTTGAAGACCTCGAGCCCGTTGCCGACAGCGGTGCCATCACCGGGCTGGAAGTGCCAGACACGGGTCTCCGGGTCCTTCACGGGCGGGGTGTCGATGTCCGGCTCGTCCGGATCAGGAGCGCCGCCGAACGCGGTGAAGAGCGCGTCCAGCGCGTCGTGAGCGTCGAGGTGATCGGTGGCGACCTCGGTGGGCGTCTGCTTGTCCTTCTGAGTCGCCTCCAGCCAGTCGCCGGGCAGCAGTCGGGGCGCCCGGGTGTCCAGGGGCGGGGCCTCCTGCAGGGCGAGCCGGACCTCGTTGGTCAAGGTCTTTCCTTCGAGCATGAGGGGCTCCTGCAGAAAGACCTCGTAGTCCTCGGGCCGGGGCTTGAGGCGTCCGAGCTTCTTGGCCGACTCGGGGCGCACTTCGTAGAGCCACGTCTGCCGCTCGGTGTCCAGGTAGCGACCCACACGCTCGAGATCGGCCATGAGCGCCTTCGGTGTGGTCCCCAGGGCTTCAGCGATGCGCTGGAGCTGCTCCAGGCTGGCGGACGAGACGCCGGTCTCGATGTGCCGAAGGGCCGAGGGGCTCATCCGTGCGGCCTCGGCGAGCTGCAGGCCGATCAGGCCGGCCTCCTTGCGGCGAATGGCCAGTTGGCGGCCGAAGACCCCGCGGGAGGTCGCGGCGCGGAGATACTTCTGGGGACCGGTCATGGTGGTGCGCTCCATCGAGATCCGATTAGACGATCTTCGCAGACAAAGGTCAACCTGCCCCGCCCGATCAACCCGCCGCGCCCCCCGCACCCCCCGCGCCGGTCTCGACGGGGACCGGCACGTAGGTCCAGCCGTTGCGCTTCCGGTGGCGACTGAGGCGGAGGCCCCGGACCACGACGCCCTGTTCGACCAGGTCAGCGAGCGCTGTGCCCAGGGCGGCGTCCTCGGTCTGTCGAGATCCGGGCGGGATCTCGGGGATCAGGTCCCCAGCTCCGGAGTCACGGGCGAGGCGCACGATCTCCCCTGCTGCGAGGGGCTGGTAGGCCTGGGTGTCATCCCGGGGCCACGCGAGGAAGAGCGCGGCCCAACGCGCGGTGGGGCTGAGCGGGACCGCGCCGAGCCCCTGGAGCCAGGACTCGACGTCCTGC
>CALAGR010000396.1 GCA_937891735.1 uncultured Pseudomonadota bacterium
GGTGGTCTCCCAGCTGTACAGCTGTCCGGTGAGGTCCACGACCTCCTGCTTGTTGGTGGCCGTGTCCGCCTGGGCGAGGACCCGCACGTAGACCCCCGGGTCGCCGTCGTTGTCGAAGGTGATGCGGTAGTCGCCGGCGGCGTTGGTGACGCCTTCGGACAGCACCGCGTCGTCGCTGCGGCGCACCACCTGCACGAGCACCTCGCGGGCCGGGACCATCCGGCCGGCGGCGGCCAGCGTGCGGGCGCCGACGGTGAAGTCCTCGTACCGCACGCGGCCAGAGATCAGCTGGGCGCAGGAGCTGTCGAAGGGCCAGCTCATGGCGTCGCCGGTGGACCCGAGGCTGAAGCTCTCGATGATCGGGTCCTCGTTGCAGCGCTTGATGGTGATCGTGCCGCTGGTGGCGGCCACGCCGCAGTCGGACCACATGTGCACCCGGGCGCTGTAGTCGCCCACGGGGGACTGGCCCACGGGCCAGAAGATGTTCTCGGCGTTCACGCCGTCGATGCTGCAGCCGGCGTTGCTGTCCAGATCGAGCTGGCCCCCCGTGCTGGAGGTGGGGTGGCCGTAGTAGATGGTCTCGCCGCCGGGCTCGGTGACGTGCAGGTCCACATCGGTCGGGGTGTTCCACACGATGCCCACCTGGACGTCGCCGGTGCCCACCAGCACGCCCTGCAGGGTCAGGCTGATGAAGTTGGACAGCCGGTCTCCGCTGCCCAGCATGGCCACCTTGACGGTGACGGTGACGGCGCCGTCCCGGGCCGCTTCGATGCGGTCGAAGATGTCCGCGGGGAAGTGCAGGGCGAGGTCGCCGACGCCGGGCTTGGCGGCTTCGATGGGCAGAAGCCACCAGCTGTCGGTGCCTTCGACGCTCACCACCACGCCCTTGACGTCGTTGGTGGCCTCCCAGTCCAGGAGGTAGTCGAGCGTGGTGCCATTGAGGAACGTGGCGGGGCCATGCACGTCGAGCAGCACGGGGGCCTCGGGGTCATCGGACGGCATGGGCACAGCGCTGTCCTGGAAGATGGCGCCGGGCACCTCCACCGCGGGCAGGACCGGATCGGTGGCCTGGATGGTGTACTGGGCCTCGAGCATCTCGACGCCGGCGGGGGTCGTCACGTCCGCCGTGACGTGGCACCAGCCCTGGGCCGCGGCGACACCGGTGAGGCTGTAGGGGGACGTGCCGGAGCCGCCGGTGAAGCTGCCGCAACCAGGGCCCTCGAAGGCCACCACGACGTCGGTGGCGTCGGGCAGCGCGATGGACAGGACCACCGAGTCGCCGGACATGGGGACCATGGGCTCGATGTGGATGGGCGGCAGGTCGGCGACCACGAAGTCCTTGAGGCCGGACTCGTCGGGGTGATCGCCCTGGTCGGCGGTGGGGGCGGGGGTCGGGTCGTCCGCGGGGGTGTCCTCGGGGGTCTGGGGACAGCCGGCGAGCAAGAGGCCGAAGCTGGCGAACAAGGTCGCGGTTCGCAGTGGGATGCGGCGGAGGGGGATCGGGCGGGTGGCGCTTGGGGACATGTCTTCTCCTCCGGTGCGGTGGGTGTGTCACCGCGGCTTCGGACCGGTGGAAGAGCAGGGTCCATGCCAACGTCCGGCGATGGCGAGAGAACGCAGGTAGCGACTGGGTGATCGCGGTGTGTCTGGGGTGGCGGCTCGGGGTGAAACACGGCGGGCCGAGGGTGGAACACGCTGGCCTGCGGGCGGAACCCCAGACACCACCACACCCCCGGAACCCCGACCAACTGACCGCGGGTCATGTACCCTCGCGGCGCCTCCCGGGAGCCTCCATGACCGACCCCGCCCCAGACCCCACCGACGACGCCCCGCCGCCCACCGAGCCGCGCCCCGACAAGGGCGCCGACCGTCCCCGCGCCTGGCACAAGACCATGCCCGCCGGCGAGTGGGACACCATCGTCATCGGCTCGGGCATCGGCGGGATGACCTGCGCCGCCCTGCTCGCCGAGCTCGGTGACCGCGTGCTCGTCCTCGAGCAGCACTACGTTCCCGGCGGCTTCACCCACGCCTTCCGCCGCAAGGGCTCGCGCAGCGGCTGGATCTGGGACGTGGGCGTGCACGCCGTGGGCGAGGTCAGCACCCGCTCGATGCCCGGCCGCCTGCTCGCCCACCTCACCGCAGACCGCCTGAAGTGGGCCTCCCTGGGCGAGGTGTACGACGACTTCGCCTTCCCCGACGGCTTCCGCATCGCCTTCCCGGACACCCCCGACAAGTTCCGGGCGAACCTGCTGGCCGCCTTCCCCGACGAAGCCGCGGCCATCGACGGCTACCTCGCCAAGGTCCGCGAGGTCGCGGCCAGCATGAAGGGCTACTACCTCGCCCGCACCCTGCCGCGCTGGACCCACCCCCTGACCGACCTGACCCTGGCCCGCAAGGCCAACCGCTTCCTGACCGTCACCACGAAGGAGGTGCTCGACGGCCTGACCGACAACGTTGAGCTCAAGGCGGTGCTGTCGAGCCAGTGGGGCTACTACGGCAGCACGCCGTCCAACTCCTCCTTCGCCATGCAGGCCCTGGTCGCCAAGCACTTCTGGTACGGCGGCTACTACCCCGTCGGTGGCAGCCCGGCCATCGCCGAGGAGCTGCTGCGCTCAGTCGCCGACCGGGGCGGCTGGTGCCGGATCCGCGCGGGGGTCAAGCAGATCCTCATCACCGACGGCAAGGCCACGGGCGTCGAGCTGGACGACGGCGAGGTCATCGCCGCCCCCCGGGTCGTCAGCGCCGCCGGCGTGCAGGCCACCGTGTCCCGCCTGCTGCCCCCGGCCCACCGCGACGCGCCCTGGGCCAGGTCGATCAGCGCCTTGAACCCCGCGCCCTGCCACCTGTGCCTGTACATCGGCTTCAAGGGCGACATCCGGCTCGGAGGCGCGAGCGCCGCCAACCGCTGGTTCTACGACACCTGGGACTCGGAGGCCGGCAACTGGGCCGTGTCCGCCGACCAGGCCGAGCTGCCCCCCGCCGAGGTGCTGTACTGCAGCTTCCCGTCCCTGAAGGATCCGGACCATGACGCCGGTCAGACCCAGCGCCACACCGGCGAGGTGGTCACCTTCGTGCCCTGGGACGCGTTCGCGAAGTGGCAGGGCACGCCCTGGAGTGAGCGCGGGCCCGAGTACGAGCAGTTCAAGCAGCGCCTGCACGACACGCTCCTGGAGCAGTTCCTGACGAACATGCCCGAGCTGCGCCCCTTCGTTGCGTTCAGCGAGCTCAGCACGCCGCTGTCCACGGACCACTTCTGTCGCCCCATGCGCGGGTCCATCTACGGCATCGAGCCCACGCCGAAGCGCTTCGCCAACCAGCACCTGCGCCCCGGCACCCCCATCAAGAACCTGTACTTCGCGGGCAGCGAGGTCAGCACCGTGGGGGTCATCGGGGCGATGATGGGCGGCGTGCTCGCGGCGACGGCGGCGGAGCCCCGCAAGGCCATGAAGCTCCTGCGCTCTCTCTAGTCGCCCGCTTCGCCGATCTACAGCTCCCGGACCACCAGGGCCCGGTCGGCGTCGATGGTCGCCACGAAGACCCGGTCCAGATCCGAGGCCACCGCGATGTAGTTGACCGCGCCCGCGCCGACCTTCGTCGCGGGGGTCCACGCGCCCTTCGCGAGCCGGATCAGCCACGCCTCGCCCGCGTCGTCCAACCACACCACCGCGAGCTTCTCGGACCAGTCCAGCTCCTTCGTGCCCACCTTGGCGCCGGCGGGGATCGCGACCGTGGCCTCCCACTTCGTGCGCTTGTCGTTGAGCTGCAGGAAGGTGGGCGCGTAGGCGTTGCTGTTGTCCTCGAAGGCCAGGTACAGGGCGCGGCCGTCGGCCCGCAGGCCGAGGAAGTTGGTGATGCTCTTGCTCTTGACGGGCTTGCCCACCGCCTCGAGCTTCGCGCCGTCGTCCACCACGGTGTTGACGACGATCTGGGACTTCTCCCGGTCGAAGTAGGCGATGTACAGCGCATCGCCGATGTCGGACACCGCGCTGGGCTGCTCGCCGCCCACCGGCAACGAGGTCACCGCATCGACGCCGCCCCAGATGTGCACGTCGTCGCTCTTGAACAGCGCGTGCACGTCGGGCTTGTTGATCTCCTTGTTGGCGTAGACCACATGGGGTACGCCCCCGGTGAAGGTCAGGCTCGGGTCCGAGAGCGAGATGTCGCTGGCGAACTCGGCCTTGCCCTGGCGGGTCCAGGCGCCGCCCTCGAAGGACACCAGGCTCAAGCCCATGCCCTCCGAGAAGAGCACGTAGGGCACGTTGGCCTCGAACACGAGGTCGATGTGGTCTCCGGCGTGAATGGGGCCAGGCACCGGGCCCACCTCGGTCCAGGTGCCGCCGTCCAGCTTCTGCACCCGCAGCTGCCCGTCGGCGGTGGCGTCGGACCAGGCGATCCAGGGGACGCCGCCGTTCACCTCGATGTCGACCCGATACGCGCTGCCGAGGGCCGGTTCGCCCGCCTCTGCGAGTGAGGGTGCCAGGAGCAGGAGGGCGGCGACGAGCAGGGATGGGGTGTGCATCGCGGGAGTATCAACGGCGGGGCCCCGGTCCGCCATCGAAGGGCGTCAACGAGCGCGCGCACCGCCAGCTCCACACCCATCGTCACCCGCCGGATCCGTGCCTTCGGCACAATGGTGAACTCGCAGCGACACAGCCGCGCCAAACCCAGAGGAGACCCCTGTGCTTCGACGATTCCTGACCCTCACCAGCACCTCGATCCTGCTCCTGGCCCTGGCCGGCTGCCCCGTCGCGGGCGACGACGACGACGACGACGCCGGCTGCAGCAGCTCGGCCACCGAGTGGTCCTGCGAGAACGGCGCGTGCAGCTGCGACGACGACCAGACGACCTGCACGGACCCGGCCGAGACGACCGCGGACGACACCTACAACTGCGACAACCTCTGTTATGAGTGCCTCGATTAGGCGATCCGCGTTCGGGCTCGCGTGGCTGTTCGCTGCGCTGGTCCTGACGCCGGGCCTGGTGATCGCCTCGGACGAGGACGACGATCCCGCCTCGGACGAGGACGGCGAACACCGCAAGCGCAAGAAGAACTACCGGGGTGACGCCAACTCGCCGTGGTTCCACGTCGGCGGCGGCGTCGGGCTGGTGCAGTCCGCGGACGTCTTCTCCGAGGTCGGCAGCGTGCTCGCGGGGCGCTTCGTCCTCGGCGGCGGTGGCTACACCTACGGCTTCTACGGCGGCGGCGGCGTCGAGATCAGCGGCCACGCCTACGTGCCCTTCGCGGTGCACGGCCTGGGCATGATCGGGGTGCACATCCCGGTCCCCGTGGTGCACCCGATGTTCGGGCTCAAGATCGGAGGCGGCGTCTCATTCCGAGGCCTCGAGCCGGAGCCCGAGGTGACCATCGGCGCCAACCTGGGGGTGATCATCCGGCAGTTCGACGGGATCGTCGGGGTGCGCATCATGGTGGAGCCCGCGGCGGTCGTGTCCGTCGTCAGCGACTCCGCGAGCGCAGAGGTGTTCTTCACCTTCGCGCTCGTCCTCTGACCGGCGTCCCGCACCCGCTCGATCACCGAATCCGTGGTTTCGCGCGGTCCCGGCCCTAGATTCAGGGTGACCGAACCCCCGGTCGCGGAGTCGAACATGCTGGGAGCGACCACCTTGCCCGCCGGGGCCCGCGCCGCCGACTGGATCGTCGATGGCCCGCTGGGGAGGGGCAAGGCCGCCCGGGTGTACCGCTGTCATCGGGCCGGCCACCGCGATCACGTCGCCGCCATCAAGGTGCTCTCCCCCACGCGGGATCCGGAGGTGCTCGAGCGGTTCGTGCAGGAGGCGCGGCTGCTGGCCCGCCTCGACCACCCCAGCATCGTTCGTGTGTGCGACGTGCAGGTGCGCGGCTCCCAGCCCGTGCTCGTCATGGAGCTCATCGAGGGCATGGATCTGCGGCAGGTGCAGCGCGCCGGCGCCATGGGGCGGGATCCGGCCCTGGGCATCGCGCTCCAGCTCGCCCGGGCCCTGCGGTACGCGCACGACCAGGGGGTGTGGCACCGGGACGTCAAGCCCGCCAACGTGGTGATCTCGGCCGACGGGCGGGCGGCCCTGGTGGACTTCGGGCTAGCCCTGGAGGCCGGCGCGGCGCGGTTGACCGGCACCGGGTACCTCAGCCCCGCCACGATCTACTACGCCCCACCGGAGTGGATCGACGAGGCGGACGGCAGCGCCTGTCGCTGGGACGTGTACTCCCTGGGGCTGGTGTTGCTCGAGCTGCTGACCGACGAGCGGGCCTTCGACCTGTCCTCGGGGGATCGCTTCGGGCGGACCATCGCGGGCTTCTTCATGCGCAAGACGGCGGCGGGTCGGCTCGATCCGGGGCCCAGCCACGAGCCCCGGCTGCGCGCGCTCGTGCAGAGGATGACGGACTCCGATCCTCGCGGGCGCATCTCCGACATGGGGGAGGTGGTGACGGCCCTGGAGCAGATCCTCGGGGCGAAGGCGGCGGCCCCGGAGGCCCTGGTGCGGGGCGCGTTCGACACCGCGGCGCCCATGCAGCGCGGGGCGAGCCCCGCCTGAGGCATCAGTCGGAGATCGCGTCGACCTCGGCCTGCCACGCGGCGGCGTCGGTCCACTCCAGCAGCTCCAGGACGCTGCCCTCGGCGTGGTCATCGGGCGAGAAGATCTGCTTGACGGCCCGCAGCCCGTCGTCGTCCAGCGTGTCCTCCGAGAGCACGTACGACCCGACGTAGGGGCCATCGACGTACTCGCTGCGGCTCTCCCAGGCGGTCCAGGCCCAGGGCGCGCCGGCGGTCAGGGTGCCGACGCCCTCGAAGGTCCCGTAGCCGTCAAAGAAGGCCAGGGTGAAGGCGCCCGTGTCCGGCTCGATGTCGCCGTTCACCTCGTAGTGGTCCCAGGTGGTGGCGGAGGCCTGCTGGTGCACGTCCTCGAGCAGGGTGTCGTCGGTGGGATCCAGGACCCGGTGGATGAGGACGCGGGCCGCGGGCGCCTCCTGCCCCGTGGGGCCGGTGTACTGCGACGTGCCGGCGAGGTACTGATGCACGGGCTGGGGAGCGGGCGGATCGGGGACGGGCTCGGTGGGACAGCCGGCGCCGAGGCCGGACAGCAGGAGGGCCCACAGGAGCCAGCCGCAGCGGGTCAAGCGGACACGCGGGGGGTTCGCGCGCCGATGGTGGTGAGCAGCTGCCACAGGGGGACGAGGTGGTCGCTGACCAGGGGCTTGCCCGTCGTGATGAGGGCGACGGAGGTGTCCCTCCAGCGGTCGGCCCAGCAGTGGATGTTCATGAGCCCGATGTGGCCGAAGGCCGCTGGGGTGTTCGGGCCAAAGGGGGACACGAGGCGGCTGCCGAGCATGAAGCCGAGGCCGTGGCGCATCGGCAGGAGCAGGGACAGGTCCAGCTCCTGGAACGAGGTGCGCTGCACGGCGCGGTTGATCGTGCGGGTCTGCAGGACCCGGGTGCCCCCGTACTCGCCCCCGTTGAGCAACATCTGGAAGAAGCGGCCCAGTTCCTCGGCGGTGCCGATGATGTTCCCGGACGGCACGATGCTGGTCAGGAACGCGGGGCTGTTGCTCAGCTCGGAGGCGCGCTCGAAGGACATGCCCAGCACGAACCGGGCGATGCCGGTGAAGGGTGGGAAGACGGGGATCCCCGTGAAGTGGTTCTCGGCGACCAGGGGCACGTCTTCGGGGGGCACTCCGTAGTTCAGCCGTTCGATGCCCAGGGGCTGCAGGATCTCGTCCCGCAGGACCTCCCGCACGGTCTTGCCGGTGACGCGCCGCACGACCTCGCCGAGCACGAAGCCCCCGGTCAGGGCGTGGTAGGCGAGCTTGTGGCCGGGGGTGGACTCCAGCCCGCCCTCGGCCAGGGCCTGCACGATGTCGTCCCAGCGGCACAGCATCTCGACGTCCTCGCTCTCGCCGGTGCTTGGGAAGCCGGCGCGGTGCATCAGGACGTGGCGGAGGGTGACCCAGGTCTTGCCGTTCTGACCGAACTCGGGCCAGTACTCCACCACCCGGTCGTCGATGTGCAGCAGGCCCTGCTCGTCGAGCAGGTGAATGACCATGGCGGTGATGGCCTTGGATGCGCTGAAGATGCACAGCGGGGTCTGGTTGGTGGCGATGGTGCGGCCCTGCCAGCCGTCCGGGGCGTCGGGCCCGCAGCCGTGGGAGAAGCCCAGGGTGCGATTGAGCACGACGCGGCCCTGGCGGCGCAGGCACAGCGACACGACGGGGTGCAGCCCCCTGCGGAACAGGGCGGTGGCGCGGGCCCAGATCGCCTCGATGTCCCCGGGCTGCATGCCGCCGGCGGCGGCGGGCTCTTCATCGCCGATGTCGGTGATGAAGGACAGGTCCTCGGGGACCCAGCACCGGGCGTGACGAAAGCGGCGGAAGTGCTGGGGGCGGGACATGACCCGGAGAATACTCCTTGCCCGACGGGTCGCGAGTCGGGGGCGTCGCAGCCGCCCCGTGCCAGTCCCATCACAGCGGGCTCATGACCTTGACCTTGTTCGGGTCGCGCATGTGGGTGTAGCGGGTCGTCGTCCGGATGTCGGAGTGGCCGAGCAGCTCCTGGATGACCCGCAGATCGGTGCCCGCCTCCAGAAGGTGGGTCGCGAAGGAGTGCCGGAGGGAGTGCGGCGTGACCTTCTGCTCGATGCCAGCGCGCACGGCGGCGCGGCGCACGAACTTCTGGACGCTGCGCGGGGACCAGGACCCGCCCGCCAGGGACACGAAGAGCGGTTCGCGGCCGTCGCGGCCGTCCTTCAGAACCGCGAGGCGGGTCTTGAGCAGCGGACTCAGCAGGGTCAGCCGGTCCTTTCGGCCCTTGGCCTGGACCACGCGCAGCAGGAGGCGATCCTCGTCCAGGTCCTGAACCTGCGCCGCGATCAGCTCCGACAGGCGCAGGCCGGCGGCGTACAGCAGGAGGATCGCGGTGCTCTGGCGCAGATCGTGGGTCTGTTCAGCCATCGCGAGGATCTCGCTCCGGGTAGGCACGTACGGCAGGCGGCTCTCCGACCGGGGTCGCGGGACCTGGAACGCATCGGTCGGCCGGGCGTAGAGCGTGACGTACAGGAACTTGAGCGCCGACACGCTCTGGCTCACCAGGGAGCGAGAGGCGCCCACATCGAACAGGTTGAGCAGATATCCCCGCACGTCCTCCGCCTCGACCGCGCGCGGGTGCACGCCACCGAGCCAGCGCAGATAGCGCCGCAGACACGACACGTAGCTGTCCATCGTGCGCGGCGAGTAGTTCCGAAGGCGGAGTTCCTCCTGATAGCGGGTCAAGAGCATCGGGGAGAGCCCGCCGTACGAGGGGGGCGGCTCGGGCGAAGGGGGCGGCTCGGGCGAAGGGAACGGCTCGGGCGAGGCGTGAGGATCCCCACCCGAAGAGGGGTTGGGCGACGTCATCGGCGACTCCTGAAGGGGAAGGGCTCGGCGACGCCGAACAGCCCAAACCCTAGGTCTGCCCCGCCCACCGATCAAGCACCGCCGGGGACTCGGACCTGTCGCACCCAGACCCCGTATCGCCGTCCGCTGTCCTCGGCGATGTGGTCCAGCCGGAAACCCAGTCGGTCCACCAGCGCGCTCGACCGCGCGTTGGTGACCGCGCACCAGGCCTCCAGCCGTTGGACGCCAGCGTCATCGGCGAGCGCCACCAACCGGGCGACCGCCTCCCTGGCGTATCCGCGTCCGATGTGGTGGGCGTGCAGCCAGTAGCCGATCTCGAGCGCCCCGGGGCCTGCCCGCGTCATCAGCATCACCTCCCCGACGAGCTCCCCCTCTCGGAACAGGCCCCAGCAGAAGGTGACGCCCGCATCGAACTCGGCCATGAAGCCTGAGATCCGCTCGGACGTCTCCAACACCGTGCGCGGCTCGTCGCCCATCCACGGGATCCACGGCCGCAGGTGCGCGTCGCTGGCATCGACAGCGGCTCGGAGGGCGGCCACGTCGGAAGCGCGCCAGCGCCGGAGCACCAAGCGCTCGGTCTCGAGCCGCTCGGGGAGCACGAGTGGGGGGCGTTGGGGCATCGCGTCGCTCCTTCGGCAGGACTATAGGGCGGCCGCACAGGGCGTACGCTCTCCCCTCCCGAGGGAGGCCAGGCGACCCGCGGACTCCGCCTCTCGTATGCTCACCGTCATGTCGATAACGCCCTGCTCCCCTCCAGCCCGCCCTCGCTCGCTCGCCCTGGTCGGCCTCCTCGCCGCGCACTCTCTGATCGGCTGCGTCCCGAGTCCCGCCTACGACCTCGCGCCAGGCGTGCACATCGACGAGGTCGCCGCCTATCAGGCCGTGGAGCGCCCCCTCGTCGTCGACGGCGAGGAACAGGTCAGCGACGTGCCCCTCATCCAGCAGCGCACGACGCTCCTGCGGGTGTTCGTGTCCACCGATGACGCGTTCGACGGCGGACCCGTGCTCGCCCTCTTCACCGTGGGCGGCGAGACGTTCGAGGTGGCCCTGGATTCGCTGCCTCCGGCCTCCGAGCGCGCCGACCTCGACAGCACCGTGAACCTCGAGGTGCCCGCCCATCTCGTAGGCCCGACCATGGACTGGTCGGTCGAGCTGCTCCAGGAGGACGCCCCGGGGGACAACCTCGACGCGCGCTACCCGGCCCAGGGCGTGGCCAGCACGCTGATCGACGGGCGCGCCAATGTCCTGTCCGTGGTCGTGGTCCCCTTCTCCTACGAGGCGGACGGCTCTTCACGCCTGCCCGACCTGTCCCCGGATCGACTCGAGGAGTTCAGGGCGCGGGTGATGAGCGTCTACCCCGTGTCGGAGGTGAGGATCGAGCTGCACGAGCCCGTCCCGATCTCGCTGGCGCTCGATCCCGGGGTCATCTCCTGGGGTGGGATGACCCTGCGTGTGGCCACCCTCCGGGACGCCGAGGCTCCTCTGGACGACGTGTACTACTACGGCGTGGTCCTGCCCGCAGAGACGCGGGAGGAGTACTGCGGTGACGCGCAGTTCTGCATCAACGGGATCGGGCCGGTGAATCGGGACGGGCCCGGGGGCCTCGGGACCCCCGAGGGACGCGTCGCCGCGGGGGTGGGCTTCCCTGATCGCATCTTCGAGACCGCGATTCACGAGCTCGGCCACTCCCACGGCCGCGACCACGCGCCGTGCACCGGTGGCGCCAACGACCCGCCCGACCCGGACCTCGACTACCCCCGAGACGACGGCCTCATCGAGAGCTGGGGCTGGGACTCGAGCACGGGGGAGTTGAAGGAGCCGGGGGTGAGCTCGGACCTCATGGGCTACTGCCCCGACAGGCACATCTCCGCCTACAACTGGAAGGCCCTGCACGTCCGGTCTGCGGTCAATCGGGACCTGTAGACCCTTGGACATGCCGAACGCGGTCCCCGGGGGGGACCACCCTGGATGACCGACTTCCTGCTCGTCGTGCCGCCGTTCGGCAGCGCAGTCCTGCCGGCGCTGGGCCCCTCCATCCTGGTGGCCGCGCTGCGGCGGGCGGGCCTGGACGCCCACGTCTGGTACGCCAACCTCGACTTCGCCGCGCGCCTGGGCCTGGGCCGCTACGGCCGCTTCGCGGGCGCGTCCTGGCTGACGCACGGCGACCTGCTCTTCGCCGAGGCCGCCTGGGGCCGCCCCGTGCCCCCGGAGGCGGTCGTGTTCGGGCCCCGCCGCGACGCGGTGAGTCAGCAGGACTGGACCACGGCGCTGCAGGGGATGCAGGCCTGGATCGACTCGGTGGCGGACGCGATCGCCGCCGAGAACCCCGGCGTCGTCGGGTTCTCCTCGGTGTTCGAGCAGACCGTGGCGAGCGTGGCGCTGGCCCGAGCCGTGCGGGCCCGTCTGCCCGGAACGCCCATCCTGCTCGGAGGAGCGAACGCCACACGCCCCATGGGGCCCGCCATCGCGGAGGCCACGGACGTCTTCGATCTCGTGGTCGGAGGCGAGGCGGAGCGGGAGCTGCCGGGCCTCGTGCGGCGGCTGCTGAGGGGCTGGCGACCCACCGAGCGCACCATGGAGTGGCCGCCGCTGCCGAGCCTGTCCGAGTCGCCGCGGCCGGAGTTCGACGACTACTTCGCGCAGGTGCGGCCCCTCGTCGCCGCTGGGCTCCTCCCCGGAAACCTGCCGGTCGCGCTGCCGTTCGAGTCGTCCCGGGGGTGCTGGTGGGGTCAGCGCTCCCACTGCACGTTCTGCGGCCTCAACGGCCTGCAGATGGCCGAGCGCGCACACCCGCCCGAGCGCGTGCTGGAGGACATCGAGGCCCTGGTCGCCCGGTGGGGCGTCCGAAGGCTCCAGGCCGTCGACAACCTCCTGCCGGTCCGGATCCAGCGGGACGTGCTGCCCGAGCTCGCGCGCCGCCAGCCCCAGCGCGACCTCCCCCTCCGCTTCTTCTACGAGGTCAGGAGCCACCTGAAGCGGCGGGACCTGGAGCTGCTCGCGGCCGCCGGCGTCCTCGAGGTGCAAGCGGGCCTCGAGTCGATGTCCACGGCGACGCTGGAGCGCATGGGCAAGGGGGTCACCGGCCCGATGAACGTCGCCTTCCTGCGGGACGCCCGCGCCACCGGGATCGACCCCGCCTGGAACTGGATGGTGTGCTTCCCCAACGACGAGCGGGAGGACTACGAGGCCTTCGTGCGGCTGATGCCGTTCATCGAGCACCTGCGGCCCCCGATGGGCGTGGTGCCGGTGCGGATCGACCGGTTCAGCCCGTATCACACCGATCCCGAGCGCTACGGGATCAGCAACATCGAGCCCTTCCCGGGCATGGCCTGGGCCTGGCCCGATCCCGCCGATCAGCGTGCGATCTCCTATCACTTCACCGCAGACGTGAGCTCGGCGTGGCTCGACCCCGGGCTGGCCGCCGGCGCGAACGTGGCCCTCGGCCAGTGGCTCGCGGCGTGGGAGGCGGGTCCACCGTCGCTCGTGGCCGAGCAGCTCTCCGACGGGCGACTCGCCGTGCATGACACCCGCCGGGTCGCCATGGAGCCCCAGGTGACGCTGTCGACCGAGGCCTCCGCCCTGCTGCTCCGGGTGGAGAAGCCGACCCCCATCGGCGCCGTGGCGAGCCGACCGGGGCTGGGGGCGCTGCTCCAGCGCGGGCTCGTGGTGCAGCACGAGGGGATGCTCGTCAGCGTCGTGGTGCGCTGACGGCAGAGCCGGTGGCGCTGCGTTCCTCCGCCGTGGCACGGAGCTGGCAACGCCGGGGGGCATGGACTGCCTGACTCCCTGGTTCGCGGGGCCCATGTTCGCGGCGCTCGTCTGCCTCCTCGTGGCGTGCGCGGTGGACGCCGACGCGCAGGACGGTGGGCCGCTGGATGGCGCCTGGGCGCTGGACTCGGCGGTCTGCGACGGGGCCGACACGCAGACCGCGTCGGTGATCCAGCTGGAGGTGTCGGGCCGCGCGGGGGTCCTGCGAAACAGCCTGGACGAGTGCGAGCTGGAGCTGCGGATCATCAACGACTTCGGTCCCGAGCCGGACGCCGTGTCGTGGCGCAACCGCGACCTCACCTGCCTGCCGCCCGCCTGCTACCAGGGGACCTGCCCCCCCAGCGACCGGGCCGCGCACGACGCCACCTTCTTCATCGACGCGCTCCAGCTGGTCTTGGACGAGCCGCACACGCCGCCCACCGAGACCCTGTGCGAGGCCGGTCACCTCATCACCTACTGGAGCGCCGTCGAGTGAGAGCCGGACGTTCCGGGCAGTTCAGCACGCCAGCGCGAGCAAAACCCCACGACTCGATACGCTCAGCGCCCCGGCGCGCCCCGTTGTTCGTCCTCGGCACGGCAGATGCAGCGACTCTGCCTGCCGCCTGTGCGGCGTCGGAGGACGTCATGGAACGGACCGCACCCCTGCTCCTCGCTGCCCTGCTCGCCATCGGTCTGGCCGCGTGCCCCGCCCGGGACGACGACGACACCGCCGCCGACGACGACGACACCACCGACGATGTGCCGCTCATCGACCACTCGGGGTTCGACGACCTGACGGTGGCGGCGCGTCCGCCGATCCTGGTGTCGCCCGAGCGTCCGCCGTCCCTCACGCCGGTGTCCATCATGGTGAACGGCGAGTCGGGCGCGAGCGTGGCGTTCGCGTTCCAGGGCCCGGGCTGCGGGGACTTCGTCGCCACCACCGCCACCGTGCCGGCCATCGTCGGCGGGCTCGCCGGGGCCCAGGGTGCGTGCGACGTCCAGGTCACGCTCGTTCGAGGGGACGGCAGCGTGGTGGGGCTCGACGGTCGGTTCCAGGTCGTGGCCACCGACCCCGTCCTGCCTCCGCTGGATGTGCTCGGTGGCGTCTGGATCGACGACGATCCCCCGCCCCCGGACCCGAACGCGGCGGCTCCCACGCCGCTGGCTGTGCAAGGCCCGGTCACGTTCACCAACGGCGGGACCGTCGAGTGGAGTGTGACCTGGGAGGGAGACGAGGCGCCCCGCGCCGTGCTCCTGGCCGTGGATGGCTACCCCGGGTACTTCATGCGCACCCTGCCCGCGGACGCCAGCACCGCCGCAGTCACCGTGACCTTCCCCCAGGACGTCTTCGAGCAGCTCGGAGCGGAGCGCGACGACACGATCCAGCTCCGTCTGGCCCTGATCGGCCGGTGGGACCGGTTCAAGGGATGGCTGGCGCACGTCGTGTCGGGCACCCACGTGGGCAGCGGGGATGTGCAGGTCGGCGCGTCGTGGAACACCGCGACGGACGTCGATCTGCACGTCGTGGATCCCTCGGGGAACGAGACGTACTACGGCAACAGCCCGTCGGCGACGGGGGGCACGCTGGATCTGGACTCCAACCCCGGCTGCAACATCGACAACGTCAACGCCGAGAACATCTACTGGCCCGCGGGCACCTCGCCGTCCGGCGAGTACCGGGCCTTCGTGCGCATGTACGACTCCTGCGAAGTGGGCGAGGCCGTCGGCACCATCAACATCACCTACTGCGGCGCCGACTCTCCGCGGACCGAGCCGTTCTCCCTGGGCGCCACGGGGAGCGAGCAGGAGTGGACCTTCACCTCCAACTGCCACTACTCGGCGGCGGGACGCGTGCGCTACGAGGACTTCCCCGTCTCGCGCTCCGGCCGCGCCGCGACGGGCACCTACGTGCCGGCCCGGCGGGTCACCGTGCAGGTGCTCCAGGAGTCGGACGGAGCCGTGGTGGCCGAGGGCACCACGGACCGCGCAGGCCGCTTCCGGGTGCGGTTCGACCTCGAACCGGACGCCGACGGGAACCACAGATACCGGGTCCGGGTGGTGGCCGCCATCCAGAGCGACTTCCTGACGCTGTCCGCCTGGAAGGGATCCTCCCGCTGGGCCTGGACCACGCCCGCCCCCATCGACGCGGACGTGGAGCCACACCGCACGAACGTCGACATGGACGTGTCCAAGGACCAGGGCGCCGGCGCGCTCAACGTCTTCGACGTGGGCGTGCAGTCCAACGACTGGGTGCTGCGCCACGTGGACGACTCCTTCGGGGACATCCAGATCTGGTGGGACCCGGACTCGGACCGCGGCACCGGATTCCATCCCCAGCCGCGGCGGGTGATGGTCGCGGGGCACGCCACGGACCCCGACGAGTGGGATGACGCCCGGGTCGCCCACGAGTTCGGGCACGCAGCCATGGCCCTGTTCTCCCAGAGCGACAGCCCCGGAAACGCCCACTACCCGTACGAGCGGTCCACACCCACGCTGGCCTGGGGCGAGGGCTTCGCCCACTGGTTCGGCGCGACCTCCCAGGGCACGACTATGTTCTCCAACACCCGCGCCGACGGCACCAGCAGGTGGTGGTTCAGCCTGGAGCACCTGCCCCCGGAGGTGCCCATGGGCACCGCGGGAGGCGCGCTGGATGGCGCCCTGTCCGAGATGGTGGTGGCGGGGATCCTGCTCGACCTCTCCGACGGCACCGGCGAGCAGCGCGACACCGTGAAGGACCGCGGCGCCACCACCTGGGCGATCGTCACCTTCGACATGAACCCCCTGAGCGGGCTGTACATGGACCGCGGCGCCACGGGGCGCGACCTGATCGACTTCCTCGACGCCTGGGTCCGCGACGGGCGGGGAGACGTGGGCACCGACGACGAGACCGGGCTGCGGGGCATCGTCCGGGGGCTGCACAGCGTGACGGCCTACGACTTCGCGCCGCCGCCCTGACATCGGACATGCCTGGACCAGACTTGACGCGGGATCCGTCCTGTACCCTCCCGGCCGATGCGTTCTGCCCACGTCCCGCCTGCGTCCCTGCCGACCACCGACACCCTCCGGCGGACCCGCGCCGAGGTCCCCGAAGAGGTCGACGTCGCCATCGTGGGAGCGGGCCTGGGGGGCCTGACCGCCGCGGCCTACCTCGCGCGCCAGGGCCACACGGTCGCCGTGTTCGACTCCCACTACGTCGCCGGCGGCTGCGCGACCGGCTTCGCCCGAGGGACCGCCGCCTCCCGCTACGTCTTCGACGTGGGCGTGCACTACGTCGGCGACGCCGGGCCCGGGGGGGCCTTCGAGCAGCTGCTGGCGCCGCTCGACGCGCACGTGGAGTTCGCGCCCCTGGATCCCGATGGGTTCGACACCCTCGTCTTCCCGGACTTCCGGTTCCGGATCCCCGTCGGCCGCGACCTCTTCCGGGATCGACTGGTGGAGCTGTTCCCCGAGGAACGGCGGGGCATCGACCGCTACGTCGGGTACCTGGCCCAGCTGGAGGGCTTCGTCGACGCCCTCGACGCGCAGGATGGGGCGATGTCCCCCCGGGTCGGCCTGCACCTGATGCGGCGGGCGCCGGCGGTCGCGGCCAGCATGGCGCTGCGCTGGAACATGAGCTCGCTGCTGGACCGATGCACCCGGGACCCACGCCTGCGCGCCGTGCTGCTGGGTCAGAGCGGGGACTACGGTCTGCCTCCCAGCGAGGTCAGCCCCTTGCTGCACTGCGCCCTGGCGAACCACTACTTCCGCGGGGCCTGGTACCCGAAGGGCGGCGGACAGGTCATCGCCGACCGGATCGCAGACTCCGCCGAGCAGGCCGGCGCGTCGGTGCACCTGCAGACCCTCGTCGACCGGATCGTCGTTGAGGACGGCCGGGCCACTGGCGTGCAGATCACCCCCCGGGGCCAGGAGCCGCGGACCGTTCGGGCTCGGGCGGTGATCAGCAACGCCGACGCAAAGCGCACCATGCTCGAGCTCGTCGGGCCCGAGCACCTGCCGAAGCGGTGGATCCGCCGCGCCACCGACTGGACCGTGGCCGACGGGATCTTCATGACCTGCCTGGGCGTGAAGGGCGACCTCGCTCTGGACGGCATGGGACGAACCAACTACTGGATCTTCGACCACTACGACACCGAGCGGCTGTACACGTCCGTGCGCTCCGACCCGGACGCGATGCCCCAGGGTGCGTACATCACGTCGGCCAGCATGAAGGACCCGGGCGGCCACAACGCGCCGGAGGGAGTGAGCACGGTCGAGGTGATGACGGTGCTGCCTGGGGATCTCGCTCACTGGGGGCTGACCCAGGGCGCGTTCGACGACGGGAGCTACCGCGGTCAGGCCGTCTACCAGGACCGCAAGCAACGGCTGGAGGACCAGATGGTCGGTCGGCTGGAGACCATGTTCCCGGGAACCGCGGAGCGCATCGTGTTCCAGGAGTCGGCGACCCCCATCAGCCACATGCGCTACACCCGCGCGTCCAGCGGCTCCGGGTACGGCCTCGCCGCGACCCCCTCCCAGTTCGCCCTGGGACGCCCCCGCGCCCGGCTCGGCCCCCAGGGGCTGTACATCGCCGGGGCATCGGCGCGGAGCGGACACGGGATCCTGTCCGCGATCCGGTCAGGCCGGACCACCGCCCTGGAGCTCGCCAAGGACCTGGCCTAGGTGACGCTGTCGTGGCCGGGGCGGGGACGCTCAGAGCTCTTCCTCTGACGCCGCGACAGGATCGGCCTCCTCGTTCGGGACCACGGCGCGACGAAGCTGCCTCAGGAGCCGGCGCAGCTGCATGGGCAGCGTCTTGCGCACCAGGATCTGGGGCACGTCATGTCCGGGGTTCAGCCGGGTGCCGGTGGTCACGACGCTGCCGCCGTTGCCATCGGAGGCGACCTCCCACCAGCCCTCGAAGATCTCGATCTCCACCAGGCCCTCGGCCAGCGGTTCCTGCTTCGACGCCTTGCGCCAGCTCACCCTCCAGCTCCCCAGGACTTCCGCGGTCGTCAGCTCGATCGTCACCTGGCGTCGGGCGAACGGCTTGATGAGGTAGACGATCAGCAGACGCCCCTCGCTGACGATCCTGCCCGCCGAGATCGTCCGAAACGTCGCAGGCCACCGGTCGGGCTGGCTCAGCACCTCGACGACGGCGTCCGGAGAGACATCGGCCCACCGACACGAGCAGCTGCACAGCGGGTACGGCTCCTTGTCGAAGTCGCCGACCTGGACCGTGCAGTCGCCGCCGCCGGCCACCGCGGGGGTGGCGACGAGCCATACCCCCAGCGCCGCAGCCATGGCGAGCCAGATGGACGCGTGCTTGGACACGACCTCAACGTTGGCATCGGCAGGCGGTCCGGCAAGGGGCTGGATCAAGTCGGTGTGCACCTGAACGAACCCCGAGGTTGTGCGGCTCCGTGGGTGCGCTGGCATGGGAGATGCATGGCCCTCTGCTGGAGGTCCCCATGCGCGGCTCCCTCACTCTCCTCCTGTTGCTTGTCCTGGGCGCGGGCTGCCCGCGTCCCATCGCCGACGACGACGACGACGACGACTCGGGCGACGACGACACGGGCGACGACGACACGGGCGACGACGACGACACCGCGTCGCTGCCGTGCGTCGGTGGCGCCCTCGCGCCCATCGACCTGACCAATCCCGCAGAGCTGACGGACATCCTGCGCGTCTCGGTCGTGCTGTTCGAGGCCGCCCCCGCCGTCATGGAGTCGATCCTGAGCAACATGGAGGTCGGGTGCCCCACCTGGGTCGGCGACGACATCTCTGCGGACGACGTGGGGACGGCGACGCTGAACGGGGATGGGTGCGTGACGGGGGCCGGCGCTCGCTACGACGGCGTGCTCGTCATCTCCTGGAACGTGCCTGCGGGCGGGGACTACGAGGCATCGATGCTCGGGAACGACTTCGTGCTCAGCGTCGATCCCGGCATGCCGGGTCGTGGCGGTTCGGCCGCCTTCTTCCTCATCGAGATCGACGGCACCTTCGATGTCGCCGATGTCGCAGTGGCAGGCGGCACCTCGAACCGCGTCGCCGTGAACGGCCACTGGAACGCCCAGCTGCACCCCGGTGCACCCGAGGTGGAGCTCTTCCCGACCCATCGGGTCGCGCCCGAGGGCTTCGATGGCACCTGGGTCGGCGAGCACGCCGAGACCGTGGACCTGAGCACCCAGCGCCTGCAGGCCGACGTGCTCGTGCGCTGCCGGTCCGACCTCGGCCACGATTGGGACCTGACGTCCCTCGCCACCGGCCGCTGCTCGGGGGAGCCGGACAGCGGCCTCGCGACGATCACCGCGGACGGACACGTGGTGCGCGTGGACCCCCTGGCGGACGCGGACTGCGACGGGTGCTTCGTCTACTCGCTCGACGGGGTGGTCCAGGGGCTGCCCCTGTGCATGACGCCTTGAACCTCCAGGTGTGCACAAACACCCACGGCGCGAGCAGAAACACCCGGCCTGTGGGGTCCCAACTCGATTCCCGGTCCGGCTGGACTGCGGGGCGCCAACGACACGGTGCTGACCGCGGCCAGCTGCTGTTCGCGCTCCTGGTCGAAGCCCCCCTGGTCTGACCATCTTGGCGTGTGGCTTGCAACAGGGAAGGTAGGAGGTCTCATGCATGGAAGCGAACCAGTCCAGCACAGCGTCCTGAGTCGGAGCGAGCTGGCGTCGGCCGAGCCCCTGCTCAACCGGCTGAGGTACCCGGTGGTCGTCATCGGCGACGAGTTCGAGGTGCTGTTCCAGAACAAGCAGGCGACGCAGACCTACGGCCTGGGCCGCACCTGCCACGAGGTCTTCCACAACCGCACAGAGCCCTGCACTACGGACGAGGCCCTCTGTCCGATGCGCGTAGCCCAGGCGTCCGGCCGTCTCACCACGGCCCGGCACGTGCATCGCGTCCACGGCGCCGCCATGCCGGTCCTGGAGTGCGCGATCCCCCTCGACTCGGGGGACGTGGTGGCCATCCACCTGCCCGTCGACCAGGACTCGAGCGTGCTGATCAGGCGCTCTGCGTCGTGGGGCCTGATGCTCGCGGTGGTGGGCCTCGGCATCCTGATCCCGGGCGCGTTCGTCGGCACCATCGGCGCGATCAACGCCTTCCTCGCCGTCGTCCTGGGGGCGGTCGCCCTCGGCGTGTGCCTGGGAGCGAGCCAGGCGACCCACCGGGGGCTCGGCCCGTCCGCAGGACGCAGCCTGCGGGGCCTGGGCATCGCCGTGTCCGCGATCACGCTGCTCGGGGGCCTCGCGCTGGGGGCGACCCTGCTCGTCTTCGCGCTGCGCAACGGCGGCTGACCGCGCTGTTACAGCGGGTCGCCCGCCTTCGTGATCTGCCCCGAAGTGGTCAGGTCCCGGACCTGCAGACCATCGCAGTCGCACAGCTGCGGCTCGCCGGCCCGCTCGAGGTCGAGGGGCTCGGCGCTCAGGGGGCCGAGGAAGAACCTGCCGCCCGGTCCGTTGCCCACGGTCCGCTCCCCCCACTCCGACGCCGTGCTCCAGGCCAGATCGAGCGAGTCCACCACGCCGAAGCCCACGTTCAGCGACTCGCCGTCGTTGATCTCGATCCCGATCAGCCCCTCGCTCGACGTGTTCCACCGGACCGCGATCTCATCGCCGTCGAACGCCCCGGGCAGCCCGTCGCAGGCGGACGCGTCCATGAAGACCGCGAGCTGGCGGGTGTTCTGCTGCACGACGATGGCGTTGATCGCCTGGGCGGTGTGCCACACCTCGGTGTTGACGCAGCTGACCTCGTCCGAGTCGGTGATCTCCCAGTCGATGGTGTCGCCGTTGCCGTCCACCACGCGCGAGAGGCGGTCCAGGGTGAACGAGGTCTCGCCCGGCGCGCAGCCGGAGACCAGCGCGGCGAGGGTGGCGAGGAGGACGAAGGAGGGGAAGTTCCGATTCATCCGGCGCACGGTATTCAAGCCCTTGGACCGCGTCGAGCCCCCGGCGTGATCCCGTCGCTACCAGGGCGCTCCGTCCATCGTGTACAGCGCGCCGGCGGCGACTCCGGTCATCGTCACGAAGCCTCCCGCGAGCCAGAACACCAGCCCCCGCGTGCCGTTGACGGCGGCGATTCCGCACTTGAGCACCGCGTTCGCGGCGACCGCGATGAGCACCGCCCAGGCGGCCGAAGACTCCGAGAGGCTGCCGTCGTGGGCCATGGCGGCGACCGACAGCGAGATCGCCGAGGCGTCCGCGAGCCCCGCCACCGCCGCGGTAGCGAACACGCCGCTGTCGCCGAACATCTCTCCCATCACCTTGCTCAGCACGAACACCCCCGCGAGCAGCAGGGCGAACTTGAGCGCGGGCCTGAACGAGTACGGGTTCTGCAGGGTCACCGGCGCCGAGGGACCCGCGCCGAGCCACCGGCTGCGCCCGATCAACCAGGCACCACCCGCCGCCGCCGCGAAGCCCGCGAGCAGGGGCCCGGCCATCAGCGTCGCGAGCCCCTTGTCCACCACGTACAGCAGCACCAGCAGACGGGGCAGCTGCACGGCGTTGGCGAGCACGCCGGTGACGCCGCACAGACGCTCGATGCCCGGGTTCTCCCGCGCGCGCTGCGCCAGCGACATGGTCACCGCGGTCGTCGAGACGAGGCCTCCCACCAGCGAGCTGATCTGCAGCCCCTTCGACCCACCCAGAGCGCGGATGAGGATGTAGCCCGAGTAGCTGATGGTCGACACCAGGATGACCAGCGCCCAGATCTGCGAAGGGTTGAACGCGTCGTAGGGCCCGTAGGACTTGTCGGGCAGCAGCGGCCACACGACGGCCACCACGACCAGGAACTTGAGCGTGTCCAGGAACTCGACGTCGGTCACGCGGGACGCCACGAAGCTGTGCAGCACCTGCTTGCTCGCCAGCAGCACCGCCAGCCCCACGCCGCTGGCGATGGCCACCGCCTCGTGGTCCATCGTCGCGAAGCCCAGCCAGAACGTGAGCAGCGCCGCGACCTCGGTCGTGCCGCCCACGCTCTCGCCCGCCTCCCGGGCGTAGCCCAGGGCCAGCAGTACCAGCAGCGCCGCGAACATCGTGACCGTGTAGACGGGCTCGTCGAGCACCGCCGCGACCCCTCCGAGGACCGAGATGATGGCGAAGGTGCGGAGCCCGGCGAAGCTCTTCTCGCCGTCGCCCCGGTCGCGATAGCGCTCCCCGCCGATCAGCATGCCGATGGCGAGCGCCTCTCCGATGGCCTTGAACTCGTCGATTCCCATCGGGACAGTCTACGCCGGGCCCGGCACGCCCATCAGGTGACCGATGGAGCGGGCTGGTTCAGGGGACCCGGACCGGCGTCGGCGCGGACCACCAGCTTCGGCGGCACGTAGCTCGAGAACTCGCGGTCGAAGTCCTGGTGGAACCCCTCCCGCTCCTTCCCCAGGGAGCGCAGGTCGTGGCGCACCGCCAGCGCCGCCGTGGCCAGCGAGCGCCCCAGGAGGGTCCCGATGCGCGCCACGGTGCGGGGGCGCAGCAGCCCGGAGATCCCGTTGAGGCGCCACTGGAAGCGCACGATCCACCACGCGCACTTGCGCAGGGTGCGGCTCAGCGCGCGGTAGATGTTGAGCCGCTGGGGCTCGTAGGCGCTGTCCGCGAGGTAGTCCACCGTGTCGTCCTTGGGCGGACAGAACTCGGGCCCCGCGAGCACGTCCTCACGGTACGGATCGGCGAACCCCACGTTTGCGCCCTGGCGCACCAGGTCGTCGAGGTCGTCGTACACGTCCTTGAGCATGCCGAGCTCCTTCGTCGGATCGACGAGGCGGAGGAACTCCGGATCCAGGTGCCAGCGCCCCACGAACAGCGGGACCCAGAAGCCGAACCACCAGATGTACTCGTAGTAGATGCGCCAGGACATGGCGCTCGCGTTGCCCAGGTGCCGGTGGTGGTCCCGCACGGTGTGGATGGCGACGTTGGCCCAGCCGATGTTGAACCGGTCGAAGGCGGCCCGGTTGACGTCCGCGGTCGGCTCGCCGGCCAGCTTGCTGCGGATGACCTCGGTGACGGACGTGACGCTGATGGCGATGGACGAGGTGCCCATGGAGTAGAAGGGATCGCCGAAGTGCGCCGCGTCGCCGATGGTGTACCAGTTGTCCGCGCCGAGCATCTCGGCGCTGGTGTGGGCGGGCCGCACGAGCAGCTTGAAGTCCTCGATCTCGCCGCTCGCGGCCAGGTCGTGCACGACCTCGTGGTGCTGGCGAAGGAACTCCATCGTCTTGTCCGCGGTGTCCAGATCCCTGTGACTGTGGCGCTGCCGGTGGGCGACCACGCCGATGGACACGATGTCCTCGCGCCCGCACAGGGGGATCGTCCAGACCCAGTGGCCGTCCCCGAACCAGTGGTTCGTGGCGAAGTAGCCAGACACGGAGGAACGCCTGTTCTGGCTGCTGGAGGCGATCAGGTCCGGGTTGACGCCCTTGACCCGGATCCACGAGGAGAAGCTGTCCAGGCCGAACAGGTCCTCGGGCTTGCGGCGCATGTGCCCGCGCTTGCGCCCCACGAGGAAGGCACGGCCGCACGCGTCGACGAGGTGGCCCGCGCGCAGGGTGACCGCGCCGCCGTCGGCCGCTTCGGTCTCGATGGTGTGGTCTTCCCCTTCACCGAACACGAAGTCGGACACCCTGGCGTGGAAGAAGGTCACGCCGGCCTGCTCCACCTTGCGCGTCACGTCGCGCTCGAAGCGACCCCGATGGAGCTGGTAGCAGGGGATCTTCGGGCCCTGGGGCACCCACGAGCTGAAGTAGTCGTCAGCGGTCCTGGTGGTGCCCTGGACCTTGGCCCAGTGGAAGTTCAAGCCGTACTTGGGCGGGCAGGTGCCAGCGAGGTAGTTGGCCAGACCCAGGTCCCGGGTCATGAAGCTCGCGGCGATCTCGACCGTGGATTCACCGATCTTGTCGATGGCGGCGATCTCGTCGGGGGTGCGCGGCTCCACGATGGCGATGGACGCCTGGGGCAGGACCCGGGTCAGGTGCAGCGCCTGCACGAGGCCGGCGTAGCCGCCCCCCATGATGACGACGTCGAAGCGGGAGGAAGAGGAGCGCTCGGGGGGGGCTGGGACCAAAAGTACCTCGCAGAGTCGGGCCCGTAGATCGGTCCCAATGGCGGATGCCGTGTGCATCTGGAGGGTCGGGGTACTGGTCCGCGCCCATTGGTTAGCAGACAGGGGCCCTGCCTGCCCGAAAGACTGCAGGCGAGCGCGTTCAAGGGTACCGGTCGACGGACCTCAGGGTCGCGCAGACCGGCAGCGGCGGCTGGACCCGCCAGCCCAGCGCGAGGGTGATCTGGTTGTCGTCGCCGATCTGGGACGTGCCCGCGGCCAGCTTCCGGGCCGCCTCCAGGGGCGGGTTGTCCGTCCACTGCCACATGCGCTCGTTCGCCTCCCAGCTCGACAGGTAGCTCAGGTCGCCGGCCGCGCCCGCCTGGGTGCTGTGGGGCTCCATGCGGTTGTCCCATCGGGAGTCGTATCCGAAGAAGCCCAGGGACTGGATGAGGACCGCGAGCCCCACCAGGGTCGCCAGGGGGGCGCGCAGGCGGACGGGGATGCCGCCCTGTCTCCAGGCGGGATCCAGGCCCAGCAGGAACAGGCCGGGCAGCAGGTCCATCAGCCGGCGTGGCCCCCAGCACGAGCCGCCCCACCAGTCGGTGTACAGGCTGTTCATGCCCAGGGTGACCAGGGCGCCGACGGCGATGGCGACGCGCAGCCCGTCGCGGCTCCTCCAGGCCCGCCAGGCCCCGGGGACCGCGAGCAGCAGGAAGGGGGAGTAGATCAGCAGACCCCGGGACGGGGAGAAGAGCAGCCCCGCGAGGCCCAGGACCGGGTTGCCGGCGAACGCCCCTGCGCCCTGGCCCGCCATGCGCCCGCTGATCTCCGCCGCCTGGGCCGTGAACGGGAAGCGGTGGATCGCCCCGGTGTGCGCCAGGTTGTCCATGCCCAGCAGCACGGCGAACGGCAGCCCCCCCAGCAGCAGCCAGGGGAGCCAGCGGGCCAGCCCCGCCCGGTGCTCCAGCGCGACGGCCACCAGCAGGGGCAGGCAGATCACCGCGGTCGCCCCCCGGGTCATCACCGCCCACCCGGTGGCGAGGCCCATGCCCAGCACGAGCGCCCTGCTCAACCCTCGGCGGCGCGCACCGAAGGCGAGCAGCAGCAGCAGGGTCGTACCGACGAGCGCGGCCTGGTTGCTCCACAGCGTCTGCCGCAGCGGGGCCACAGGGTGGTTCCGAACAGCAGCGTCAGGGTCGCCAGCGCTGCGAGCCGGTCCCCGACCTCATGCCGCAGGGCGGTCCAGGTCAGCGCGAGGATCAGCAGCGCCGTCCAGATCACGGTCAGCTGGTTGGCGCGCAGGACCGCGATCTCGCTGGACTCGGACCACCAGGGTCGCAACACCGCGGCCACCGCGGGCACGCTGATCAGCTTGATGCCGAGCCCCGTGAAGGACAGCAGGTGGTCGCCGCCTCCCACCGGCGGGTGCACCGACAGCAGCGACTGGGGCAGGGGCGCGCCCTTCGGGCCGGCTTCGTACAGGAACGGGAACTCGTCGACGTCCCAGTCCCCTTCGCACAGAAAGGAGATGGGCCCATACACGGCCCCCGTCGAGTCCCCCCAGGGGATGGGCACCATGAGCAGGGCCGAGGCCGCGGCGAGCGCGAGGATCGTCCACAAGACAGGGGTGCGCATGCCCGCATCATCGACCATGGCCGCCCGACGCGGAAGCGCGCCCCGTTCGCGCGGCCCCCCGGCATCATCCCGCCATGCGCGACCTCGCCCTGCCGATCTTCGGCGGCGCGGACGACGCGCTGGAGGCTCGATGAAGTGGCAAGCCCATGGCGCTCTCGGCGTTGCACGGGCACCGTCTCCGAATGAACACCCTCCCCCGTTCGTCCGTTCGACCATGAACAAGCTGATCCTGACCCTGCTCGGGGCCCTGCTGCTCGCCTCGCTCCCCCCCTCGCCGGTCGCCGCAGAGGAGCAGGACGCAGCCGCGCTGCTCGCCAAGGGCGTCGAAAACCTGAAGGTCGAGAGCGCCGAGTTCGTCGTGCGCCTCGAGCGGCACCGGCGCGACGTGATCACCGTGTTTCGCCTCAAGGCCGCCACCTCGGATCGCGACCCGACCGTGTCGAAGTCGTGGGTCCTCCGGCTGGAGCCCGAGGCCGTGGCCGGGATCCAGCTCCTGGTCCTGACTCCCACCGGGGGCAAGCCGACGATCAAGCAGTACCTGTCGGCCACCGGAGCGATCATCAACATCATCGCGCCGCCGGGCACGCAGAGCCTGTTCGGGACCCACTTCAGGCTGCGCGATCTGAGCGCGCTCGAGGACACCGCGGGCACCCACAAGGTCGTCTCGGAAGACAAGATCGCGATCGCCGGCGCCGAGCACGCGGTGGTGGTGATCGAGACCATCCTGCAAGACGGTCCCTACTCGAAGCTGCTGCGCTTCCTGGACAGCGAGACGCTGCTGCCCCTGCGCATCGACTACTTCGACAAGGCAGGCACGGCCGTCAAGCGCCTCAAGGTGCTGGCCCTGGCGGACTCGGCCCCCGTCGCCACCCACACGCGCATGGAGCTGCTCGGAATGACCCCCGTGGAGTACACCGACATGTTCGTCGAGGAATACCGCGTCAACCTCGATCAGACCGAGCTCCGCGAGCGCACGTTCACCGAGGACTACATGAAGGAGGTCGGCGAGACGTACCGCTGAGGCTCCTCCTCGGGGTCAGGCGTCCGCCGGGTCCAGCCGCACGTAGGTCGACCCGGCCCGGTCGCGGCTCATGAGTCCGTGGTCGATGAACCCCCGGCGCACGCTCGCCACGTCGTCGGTCAGCGCCTTGAGGCGGTCATTGACCTCCGCCTCGGTCCAGGGGCCGTCGTCCGTGAACCACGTGCGCAGCGCGTGGTGGAGGATCACCTGGAACTTCTTGCGCTTCATGGGGTGCGCCGTCAGGCGCCCCTGGGCGTCGAGGAACGTGGCCAGGACCTTGCGCTCGTAGGGATCGACGGAATCGGTGCGCGGCGCGAGCTCGCGCAGCTCCCGGGTCGTGAGCAGCGCCCGGGCGCGGGCCTGCAGCGCGTCCGTGTCGAGCGCGTAGACATGGTAGTGCCCCTGCACCGTCGCCGAGACGAGCCCCGCAGACGCGAGCCGCGCCAGGTGATGGGACACCGTGGACGCCCGCAGGTCGAGCACCTCGGCGAGTTCCTCCACCGAGTGGGTGCGGTGCGCCAGCAGCCCGATGATCTTGAGGCGGTTGGCGTCGGCGAGGGACTTGAAGAACGAGAGCAGGACTTCGTCCGTGGACATGGCGACCTCTTTGTTTCGACGAGTATAGATATGAATCCAATTGGATCAACACATACGCGCGAGAAGCGGGCGTCGAGCGGCAGCGGACCGGCGTTCGAGTCGTTCCGGGATCCGTCGCAGCTCTTCGCGACGGGGTAGGGGAGGCTCTGTCGGGCCTCTTCCCGGACTGCGATCCCGGGTGACGACGTCCGCCATGGCGGGACCTCCCGGGCCCTCCTACGGTGTCGCATCGGACGTCACCGATGCGGAGACAGGGACATGAAGGTCGACAAGATCATGGTTCGGGAAGTCTGGCAGTGCGGCCCCCTGGCGACTCTGAGAGACGTGGCGTCGATGATGCACCAGGGTGGCTGCGGCTGGATCCCGGTGGTCGACTCCCAGGGCCGGGTCCAGGGCGTGATCACGGATCGCGACATCGCCCGGGTCGCCGGTGAGACCGACAAGCCCCTCTCCGAGCTGTGCGCCGGCGACGCGATGACGACGGGTGTCATCTCCTGCCGCGCCGGAGACCTGGTGGAGGACGCCGCGGCGCTGATGGCGTCAAAGCGGGTGCGGCGCATCGCCATCGAAGACAGCGACGGGTGTCTGGGCGGCGTCCTGTCCATCGATGACCTCGCGGTGCTGTGCGCGCGGCCCGGTGATCGGGACATTCAGGGCCTGCCTGCGGAGCGCGTGATCCAGACCCTGGCGGACATCGTCGCCCCTCCCGGGGCGGCCGGGATCGCGCGCCGTCCACCGATCGACGCCTCCCTCCTGAACACCGAGGTGTCCGTCGCCCAGTCCCTCGCTCCGGGCTAGCTGGCGAACGGACGCGGCTCGCGCCCCGGAGGGTTGGGGGGCGCTGCGCTACGATCCCGCCGCGAGCGCGCCGCGCCGGCGCGTTTCTGAACCCAAGGGGCTTCGTTGACCCTCCGCACCCTCTGCATCGTCGCTGTCGCCGGCCTCCTGTTCACCACCGTGCCCTGTGTGCCCGACCTCGCCTGGGCCGAGACCGCGCAGGAGCAGGCCGGACGCCAGCTGGAGTTCGCGCGCACCGAGCTCGAGGCCGGGCGCATGGACCGGGCCATCAAGTCCGCCGAGTCGGCGCTGCGCCTCGATCCCGCCCAGTACGAGGCCATCGTCATCAAGGCGCTCGCCTTCGAGGCCCTGTCCGACCTGAACAGGGCCGAAGCGCTGCTCCTCGCCTACCTGGACTTCATCGGGGAGCAGCAGCCGGACCCGCGGGTGGGCGAGGCGCTCAAGCGGCTCGCGGCGGACACCCGACGGGCCAGGCAAGGGTCCCGGGAGGGGGACGCGCCACCCATGATCGAGCAACACCAGGCCGCCACCCAGGCGCTGATCGCGGTGGGGCGCTGTGCCGAAGCGTTGGTGCCGGCCCAGGACTTCGTGAAGGCCAACCCGAAGGACCCGCGGGCCCATGGGGTCCTGGGCGACGTGTACCGGTGCGCGGTGCAGTCGCGGCGGGCGGGCCTCGAGTACAAGCAGGCGATCAGCCTGGGCAGCGAGGATCGGGGCCTGCGCAAGAACCTGAAGAACGTCGAGGCGCAGCTGGCGACGCTGGTCATCGAGCTCGAGGGCGCGTCCATCAAGGGGATCCAGGTCCGGGTCACCCTGGGCACGGCCGCGGTGTCGCCGACCTCCTTCGTCCGGTCCACGGCCCGCTTCGACCTGATGCCGCCGGGCGCTCCGCTGCACGTGACGATCGGCGGACGGGGATTCAAGCCGCAAGCCCTGACGGTGCCGGCCCTGGACCGGGCCGAGGTCCGCGAGGTGAAGGTGGCCCCCACCTACGTCGGCGTGGGCTCCGTCTCGGTCGCGGACTGGCCCGCGGGCGGCATCCAGCGCGTGGAGATCATGGACGGCCGGACCGCCGTCCTGGCGGCTCCGGGCCAGAGCATCAGCCTGGAGGCAGGAACCACGACGGCGCGGATCACCAACCAGATCGGGACGATGGAGGTGCCCCTCACGATCGCCAACGGAACGGAGATCACGTTCGAGCCCGGCCGTTGGATGCCGGCGGGGCTGATCATCCATGGGCTGCCGACGGGCTCCACCGCCGAGGTCAAGCTCGGCGAGCGGTCCGAAGAGTGGATCTCGCTGCAGGTGCCCCCGGGCGACGGCGTGCTTGACCCGGGCACCGGCGCGATGCTCGCGGCGCCCCAGTCGGTGGCGGGGCTGGTGGCGGGACGCACGACCCTGCGGGTGAACCACCCCACCCTGGGGGTGGGGGCCCAGGCGATCACGTTGAACGCCGCCCAGTCCAACGAGGTGACGTTCGACCAGGCGCAGCTGCCGGGCACCGCGGCGCTGACGAAGACCTACAAGGAGTTCAAGGCCAGGTCCGGACGACCCAAGCTCAGCGTGCCCGCCCTCGGAGCGGCGATCGGCGGCGGCGTGGCGTTCGCGCTCACCGGAGTGTTCGCGGGGGTCAGCGCGGACTCTGCGACCAAGGAGCAGGCGAAGTACGACACCTACTTCGCGGCGACGGGCACCGGGGCGGACACCACCGAGCTGTACAACGCGTTCCAGGCGCAGCGGAACACCACCCGGGGGGGCCGCGCCGCGGCGGGGATCTTCGCCGGGATCGGGGTGATCGGGGTCGGTGTGTCGATCCCGCTGGCGGTGTTCCTCAAGCCGAAGCCCAAGGCGGGGGACACCGGCCCGGTGTGGGCTCCCGAGGGCTTCTAGGCGGTCAGGGGGTCTCCGGACGGGGCCGAACCAGCTGGGGGGACCTGCGGCGTCTCCCCTTCGCTGGTTCGCCTCAGGGCCACGTCCCGCGAACCAGCCGGGGGTGGGTGCCGGATCTCTCCCCCGCTGGTTCGCCTCTGGGCCCGAGCACCGGCCAGGGTCACCCCTGGAGGCGAACGAGGTCGGGGCAGATGCCGCAGGTCTACCCTCCTGGTTCTTCTGGGCGAATGACGTTCCCCGCCGGGTACGTGCCGGGCGGGGACCTGCTCGCCGCGGTGGACGCCGCCCACCTCGCGGGCGCCGTGGTGGTCGCGGCCGCCGGCAACGACGACGCCAGGACGGTCGCCTACCCCGCGGCGCTCGCCGGTGTCTTGTCGATCGGGAGCTACGCGTACGAGGGGAGCGACGGCGACTCGAAGCGCTCGGAGTTCTCCAACGAGGGCGCGGCGCTGGACATCCTCGGCTCCGGCGGGCGCATGGACAAGGACAAGAACGACGACGGGATCCCCGACGGGCTCATCGCCCAGACGATCACGCCGGGAGATCCCGCAGCTTTCACTACTGGGCCATCTCGGGCACGTCCCGGGCCACCGCCGTGGTGAGCGCGCAGGTCGCGCAGCTGCTGGGCGCCGGAGCGGACCCGCGCACGGCCCGGGACGCGCTGCTCCTGAGCGCCCGGGGAGTGCAGAAGCACAACGTGTCCGGGCTCATCCAAGAGGGCACCGGCCGGGCGAGCGCGCGGGGCTTCGGCGTCACCGCAGCGGATCCCGACGTGCCGCCTGCGTTCGTCAGCGTGGTGACCGGGCTCCTCCGCGACGGCGACCTCGTGCGCCTGGTGGCCGTGGCCACGGTGTTGGGGGTAACCCCGGACAGACATTGAGTCAGGTCCGCCGTCGTCCTGACGGCTCCCGGCGCTGCCTGTACACGCCGTGGACCGAGCTCCGTGTCAGCTGCCGAGACCCGGTTGCCCCCCTCCGTCGTGGGCACCGCAGGGCCAGCCGGTGTCACGGAGTGGAACGGGGCGGCGCTCCAATGAGAAGGCGCTCGATCCGTCCGTACTGACGGCGGTCCGCCTCTCGCAGCGCTTCGATGTACTCCGACCGGCTCCGCGGCCAGGCCAGAGCGGGCCCTCCTCGCTTCGCCACGATCAGGTCCGCGACCACACGCGCGTGACGCCCGTTGCCGTTCACGAAGGGGTGAATCTGAACCAGACGGTGGTGGAAGCGAACGGCCGCCTGGCGAGGCTCCCAACCGCCTTCCTGAAGCCAGTACGCGGCATCGTCGCAGGCCTTCTTCAGCTCAGACGGGACCTCATGGGGCACAACGCCAATGTTCTTCTCG
>CALAGR010000397.1 GCA_937891735.1 uncultured Pseudomonadota bacterium
CTTCGCGGACGCGGCCCTCATGGATGGTCCCGAGCGCCCCGGCATCACCGAGACGTGGCCCGGGGCCCTGGCGCTGCTGAGCACCCGGCGGGATGCCGTCGTGCTCCTGGCGGCCGCGCTGGCCCCGGACCGGTGCGCGGCGCTCGCGCCCTTCGCGGACCGGATCCGCGTGGCCGTTCGCGACACCGAGGCATCGCTGTACCCCATCGAACCACGGGACGACGCCACACAGGGCAGCGCGGATCGTCTGGGTGCCCAGCCCCTGGCGACGCTGTGCGAGGCCCCGGGGGAACACCCTCTCAGTCCGTGAGGCTCAGTCCGTGAGGCGCCCGCCCTGCTGCTTGCGGGCCATCTCTGCGAACTTGCGGTACTTGCCCTCCTGCGGCATCAGCTCGATGGCCCGCTCGAAGTTGTCCAGCGCGTCCTCCCAGCGGGCACGCACCATCAGCATCTCGCCCTGGCGGAAGAGCAGGTCGGCGCTGAAGTCGTGCTGCATGGGCTCGTAGAACTTCTTGCGCGTCTCCTGGCGGGTGCCCGTGGTCTTGAGCGCCGTGTACGCCTCGTCGAGGCAGGACAGGATGTCCACGCGGAGCTGCTCCACGTCCGCAGGCAGCGCCGCCCCCTTGGCGAAGTTCTCGTACTCCTTGTGCATGCGGTCGTAGGCCGACTGGACCTGATCGGTGCGCGCGGTCCAGTGGGCTTCGAGGACCTCGAAGGGGTTCTGATCCCGCATGTACATGAGCTTGCGGCTGAGCTGTTCGCGGAGGCGCTCCTCGATCTGGCTCTGATCTTCGTCCTCGACGATCTTGAGCATGCCCATGTCGAGCAGCGCGAGCAGGATCTGCTCGGTCGTGCCGCGGCCGAGGTTGCTGACGGTGAAGACCTCGCGGAAGCGCCAGGACTTGCCGCCCAGGATCTCCATGAACCGGGCCTCGACCTTCTTCAGCCGCATGTCCCCCCAGTTCACGCTGCCGTCGAGCACGCAGTACTTGTCCATCACCAGGGACGTCCGGCGCTCGAGCTCGTCCCGGGGCACCGTGCCGAAGTGCTTCTTGTAGAAGCCGAAAAGGAACCCCGGAGTCTTCATGGGGGGCGTGACGATCGAGTTGGGCAGGGTGCTCAGGGGCCACCACCCCCAGGTCCCCTCCACGGCCGACAGCACGTTCCGCGCGACGATCTCGGCCTGGGTCATCAGGGACATGACGAGCTGGGGGAAGGTCAGCACGCCGATCTCGATGAGGCACTGACCCTGCTTCTCGCCCGTGTCCGACATCATCTGGAGCGAGCGGTTGAGCTGGTCCTTGTCGATGCGGCCGGCCCGGTTGAGGAGCGCCCCCAGGCACTCCTCCTCGATCACCGGATCGTTGATGAACTGGACGATGCCGCCCTTCTTGACGTAGGCGAGGCGCCGCCCGTCCTCGGACTTGAACTCGATGACGCCGTTGGCTCCGCCCTGGTACAGCTCCATCAGGAGCTCGGTGAGCTCATCGAGCGTGCTGTTCCCGGTGCGCTCGGCCGGACCCAGCGTGACCGGATCGGGGTACTCGGAGACGGGGCTGGTGCTCACGGGGGCCGAGGCGGTGCCTCCCCCCATCAAGATGGGAGCCGCCCCGTCCTCCCACTGCCCGACCACCTTGAAGCGGCCCGACACGAGCATCTGCTCCACGATCTGGCCGACGAAGCGATAGAAGCCCTCGAGCTGCCCCAGGCCCTCGTCGTCCGCGAAGAGCTGCAGCTTCACCTGACCCGCGGCGGCTTCGAGGACGCTGGCCCGCAGCTGGATGCGCTCGTCCATCACCGGCACCTGCACCAGGACGGTCGCGTCGTCTCCGGTGACGGCCGCGTCGGACACGGCCGCGGTGTACTCCAGGCGACCGAACTGCTGTCGGTAGTCCTGGAGGAACTCGAAGAGGTCGCCGTAGGAGATGGGCACGCTGAGCGGCATCCGGGGATGCTAGCAGCCCGCGGGCCCGGCCCCGCGCGGCCGGGGCGCTACTGGGTGTTGAGCGCCCAGTCGTACTCGTTGAACACCACCGTGAATTCGTTCCTGGCGATGAAGGCCACGTCCGCCGCCGGCAGATACCGCGCCAGCAGGCGCACCGACGCGGCCTCCTTGGCGGGGCGCCCCTCCAGGGCGGGCTCGGCGGGGCTGCCAGGCACGAAGTCGTCGCCGTACCACTCCAGGATCCGGCTCAGGTGGATCCGGCTCCCCGCGGCGTCCGCCCGGTTCTTGGACGGATCGGTGAAGAAGGCCCGCGCGAAGCTCTCCAGCTGCTCGTCGAGGCGGATCGGGAGCACCGCCCGCCCGGGCAGGGTCGGGCAGCCCTTGGCGGCGCAGACCAGCACGAAGTGCACCCGCGGCTCGTTCAGGCCGGCCCGGAGCCGGGTGTGCTCGATCCAGTTGAGCGAGACGTCCCGCCCTGCCACGCGCCACCGCGCGGTCTCCCAGGGATCGTGGGGGTCCTTGCTGCGCTGCTTGATGTCCATGATCGAGGCGATGGGGAGCGCATCGAGGACGGTCCGGAAGGTCAGGGCGTTGTAGGCGTTGATGTAGAACGCCACCTGCTGGTCCCGGCTCCAGCCGCCGACCTCCTCGGGGGCGACGGCGCCGATGTCCGCCACGAACCGGGCGAGCCGCTCGTCGTTCGCGAGGGTCGCGTAATCGACCATGCCGCGCGCGTCCACATGCTTGCGCAGCACCGCGTCCCAGTTGGCGTAGGTGTGGTCGAAGCCCGCCGCGGTGGCGTCGTTCGGGATCGCGCAGACGCAGGCGAACGCTGCGATCAGCATGGGGATCAAGGTCATCGGTCGGGTCATGGCGGGTCTCCTGCGGTCTTGGGACGGGGCCCGGGCCGCGGTCATTCAGTCTTGGGGGCCGAGGGGGCGCTTGGGGCGCCGCACGCGCTCTGCGTCCAGGACCCGCCCGAGCTCGGGGCAATCTGCGTATCCCATCGAGGTCCACAGCTGCGCCACGGGCCGCGCGGACGGCGCCTGCTCCAGGTGATCGACGGTCCACTGGAACGGGCCCTGACCCGGCGCCGGGTCCTCGGTGCCCTTCACCGGCAGGGCGCGCAGGGCCAGCCGGGCCCCCCGACGGTCGTCCACTGCGTACAGCAGCACGGGATCCCGCGCCGGGAGCGTGGCCGCCGCGTCGGCGTCGTCGGCCTCCTCCGCTGCGACGTCGTCCGGGGTGCGCGGGCGGCAGACCGACCACGGTGCCGGGAGCTGCACCGCGAGCTGCAGCAGCAGATCGAAGGGATCCGCCGCCACCGCGCCGCCTTCCCACGCCCGCTGAAGCACCGAGCCCACCGTCAGGGTGGACACCTGTCCGCTCAGCAGGGCCTGGGGGCCCACGGGCTGGGGCTCCGCGAGCGCCTGGGGGCCGTCGATCAGCTTCCAGCCGACGACGGCGCCGCTCGTTCGGTTGCGGGAGTCGGTGTCCTCCAGCTGCAGGACCGGCGCGTCCGGCGGTCCCCAGGACTGCAGCGTGGCCGTGTAGCGATCCGCGTCGTGCCGGCGCGCCAGGGTCGCGACCTTCGTGCCACCCGCGGGGCCGGCCACGAACTCCCCATACAGGCCCAGATCCAGGTCGGCGAGGGCCAGGGTCAGCGTGGGCAGCCGGGCCACCAGGTCAGCAGGCCCGACCGGAACCGGGTCCGGCGGCTTGCGGGGGCAGGCCGCCAGGGTCAGGGCCACCAGGCCCAGCGCGGTCAGTCGCACTTCTGGTTGGCGTACTCGGAGGTGATGAGCTCGGCGAAGGCGGCGATCTTCTGATCGACGGTGAGGGCGACCGTCTTGTTCTCCACCTGGTCGAACCGATCCACCAGCCCGCGGCTGGCCCCCACCGCGGCCGCGGCCTGGTTCACCGCCACCTTGAAGCGCTTGCAGGTCTGGTTGTTGTCGCCGGCCGCCTTCGCCCGGAACCCGTCGTAGTAGCCGCGCACCATCTCGACGTAGCGGGCGCGGGCGGCGGCGAGCTCGGCCAGACGGGGCTGCTCGGTGGCGACCTTGGCGGCCTTCTTCTCGGCGCCCTGCCAGCAGACCACGCCCGAGGCGAGCAGCTCGAACATCGAGTCGATGGGGGTCATCTGCTCGGGCGCCATCGCCCGCTCCCAGTTCAGATCCTGCACGGCGCACTGATCGACGGCCTTGATGGCCTTCCAGCCGTCGTCGGTGAGCGCAGCGGCGGAGCCGAGTTCGTCGGCGAGGGGCTGGAGCAGCTTGAGCTTGGGCGGGCCCTTGGCGGCCAGAGCGGGGGTGGCAAGGGACGCCGCGAGGACGGCAGCGAGCAGGAAGGTCAGCGGGGATCGCATGGGATTGCACTCCTCATCGGGAGGAAGGACGGACCCGGCCAGAGGCTCGGGTCAGACCAGGACCCGACGACGCAGCGTCAGCCCCCCCACGACGGCCAGGAGCATACCGAGTCGGACCAGCGGATGCAGGCGGCTCACGAGGTTGCGGTTGCGGCGCTCGGCTGGTCCGGCGCAGCCCGCCGGGGGCTCCTCCGTGGCGCAGTCGTCCGAGCCCGCACAGTCGGGGTCGTCGCAGTCGAAGGAGCCGTCCTGATCGTTGTCGGCGCCGTCGCCGCACTCGCCGGGCTCGTCGCCCTCGTAGTTGGGGGTGGCGTCGTCGTCGTCCGAGGCGGAGTCGTCGTCCCCCGTGTCGTCGTCCCCCGTGTCGTCGTCCCCCGTGTCGTCGTCCCCCGTGTCGTCGTCCCCCGTGTCGGGCTCCTCCACCAGGACCTGGAGCGTCAACGTGCCCTCCGCCGGGCCGCCACCGATGGGCAGGTCCGCGAACCACGTGACCCACTCCTCGACCAGGGTCAGGGAGAGGTCGAGGGTGCCCGGGGCGGCGCCGAGCACGTCGATGGGGAAGCGCGCGGTGGCGCCGGGCGCGGTGTCGGTGATCGGACTCGAGATCCGGCCGTCGCTGATCCAGGAGGCGGCCTGGGCGGGGCTCGCCACGTCGCGGGGCAGCGTGGCGAGGCGGGTGTTGGCGGTCCAGGGCAGCAGCCCGTCGTTGCGGACGTCCACCCACAGCTCCGCCGTCTCGCCCGGCTCGATCACGGACGGCCCCGACCAGGAGGTGCCGACCACCGTGCCTTGGTAGTGCGCGGCGGAGGAGCGGTACTCGTCGAGGAAGGCATACAGAAAGTCGCCGGGGCACGCGGTCGCGTTGCCGGGCCAGTCGCGGTGGCCGCGCAGCGTGTTGGAGTCGGTGACGATGCCGTGCTCGGCGGCCAGGGTCTGGGTCAGGAGGCGCCCCGCCGCCCGCATCACCACCGGCGCCGGATCCGGCGAGGAGCAGCCGGGGTTGGGGTGAAAGCAGCCGAGGTGGGAGATCGCGATGTTGCCGTCGTTGTTCCCTCCCCCGGTCGCTCCCGAGGTGTAGGCGAGGTTGCGGCCCTCCCAGAGGCTGCCGTCCACGCCCACGAGGAACTGGTACGGGATGTCGCAGTAGCCGCCGCCGCCCATGGACCAGGCCTGCAGCGAGAGCACCGCGCCAGAGACCGTGC
>CALAGR010000398.1 GCA_937891735.1 uncultured Pseudomonadota bacterium
TGCGAAGCGCAGGCAGCGCCTGAAGGCCTGAGCCTCCGGGCGGCGCCCCTCAGCTCAGCAGTCGGTCCAGCAGCAACGCCTGGCGATTCCACTCGGGGATCGGGTGCATGCGTCGAATCGCCAGCGCCCGACCCCGCACCGTGGCGAGCCCGATCTTCCCCGCGTCCATGGCCGCACGCCGCGCCTCGGTGGCGGCGGTCTCGGTGTCGCCGCACAGCCGGATGGCCCAGGCCAGGTTGCAGCGCAGGGCCGGTTCGCCGCTGTCGGTGCGCTCGGGGTTGGCCAGCTCCCGGGCCAGGGCGGCGTCCAGCCGTCGGCGCAGCCCTGCAGGAAGGGTGCGGGTGGTCGTCGCGGCCAGGAGCTCCGCCTCGGTGACCTGCTGCAGGGCGCCGGTGTAGCGGGGGGTCCAGGGCTCGGCGGGGATCCGCAGCAGGGCGTCCTTGGCGTTGGCGCTCGCCTCGAGCAGATCCGAGATCCCGTCGCCGGTGCCGCTGACCGTGCGCTCGGCGGCCGCCCAGGCCACCGCGTTCCATCGGTCGATCTCCCAGGCCGCCTTCAGGGCGTCCTCACGGGACTCCGGCAACGTCGCGCCGGCCGCCTCGAAGGCGCTCACCGCCTCGGCGTAGCGCCCCGCGGTGCGCAGCCAGTGTCCTCGGGCGATCTCCACCTGACCGGCTCCCTCGCGGTCCCCCGCGGCCGTCACGAGCGCGGTGGCGTGCTCCAGATCGCGATGGGCGCCGTCCAGGTCGCCCGCGAGCCGGCGCAGGTTGGCGCGCAGCGAGAGCAGTCGGGCGGCCGAGCGGGGATCCAGGCCGCCGCCCGCAGCCAGCGCCTCACCCAGGGCGGAGAGGCTGCCGCGCAGGTCCTGCCTCATGGATCGGACCAGGGCGAGGTTCGCGAGCCGTTGCACGACGCCCCGGGCGTCTGCATCCCGACGCCCCGCCGCGATGGACGCGGACAGCCGTTCCTCGGCCTCCGCGAGCCGGCCCCGGTACAGCGCCACGCCCCCCAGGGCGGCTCCGCGGGCGGCGGCCCGCCGGGTGTCTCCGAGCTCTTCGGCGAGGGCGAGGGACCGCTCGAAGGCCTGCTGCGCGGCGTCGAGCTGGCCCGCGTGCAGGGCGATCCCTCCTCGCTGGTTCTCCAGATCGCACTCCGCGTCGCGATCCCCGTGGGCGTGGGCGATCGCCAGGGCCGTCCTGAGGTGCTTTCGGGCCTGCTCGGGATCCCCGTTGAGCAGGATCCGGCGGGACAACGTCGTGTGCACCGTCTGCAGCAACACCGGATCGCCGGCCCGCTCTGCGTCCGGCAGGGCCCGCAGGAGCTCGTTCTGGGCGATCTCGTGGTCGCCGATGCGCCAAGCGGCGAGCGAGCGCTCGTGCCGCGTCCAGGCCAGGTCCGCCGCGTCCACCTCGCTCAGATCGCCGCTGAGGGCCACGCCCAGATCGTCCCGCAGGGTCCGCCACGCCCCGAGGCGCTTGAGGATGTTCTGGAAGTGGCCGAACCGCGCGGTCTGGACCGCCGCGCGTGCGTCGTCCGCCTGCACCCAGGTGCGCAGGCCCAGGCGGGACGGCCGCGTCGGGTCGATGCTGGTCCACTCCATGCCGCCATCGACCCCCTGGCGCAGGTACCAGGCGGCGAGCCGCTGGATCAGGGCCCGGGGCACCACCCCGCGCAGCTGATCCGGCAGGACGTCCCGGGCGGCCGCCGCGAGCACCCGGGGACACCACCAGCCGCCGTCGCGGTGGCGGGCGATCCCCATGTTCAGGAGTCGCAGGAGGCTGCGCCGGCACACCTCGTCGTCGAGGCCGCAGGCCGCGGCGAGGGCCTCTGAAGGCACCGGGTGGGCCGAGCTGGCCAGGGTGAGCAGCACCTCGCGCTCATCGTGACTGAGCCGGTGGGTGCCCAGCAGGCCGATCAGCTCCCTCCAGGGGGCGCCGCCCGGGTCCTTGGGCAGCGGCACATCCGGTGGCAGGGCGGCGATGAGGGGCAGCGCGGCGGGGCGGCGGGCCCAGGCCGGATCGAAGGAGGCGGCGGGGCGGCGGGCGGCGTGGGCGGCGTCCTCGTGAGGGACGGACGGCAGCGTGTGCACCACTCCGTCGAAGCCCGCCGGGGTGCGCCGCGTGATGAAGAGCACGGCTCCCGGACCGTCGGCCAGCTCTCCCGCGAACAGCGCCGCGAGCAGGACGTCCACGTCGGGATCCTGGGCGTGGGGCCCGGCCGGAGGTGGGGCCAGCAGATCATCGGCGTCGTCCAGCACCCACAGGGTGTCGGTGGCGCGCAGCTGAGCGAGCGCTGCGCTCACGAGCTGCTCGCAGGTCCCCCGGTACAGGACCTCCGGGACGCCGGACCACAGGGGGCGGGCGACATCGCCCAGGTGCCACAGCAGGCCCGGTCGCGTCCACACCACCGGTCCGGGCCACAGGCTGGCGACGTCCATGCCGAGCCAGGACGTGCCCGCGCCGGGGGGGCCCTTCAACAGCGAGAACCCGGTCTCCGCGAGCTCCGAGCGCAGCGTGTCCGCGAGATCGCCCCGCGGCAGGCGCGCCGGCGGGTGGACAGGGGGGCGGTCGGAGCCGCTGATGATGGGCGTGTCCGTCACGGGTGGGGATTGTCGCATGGCGCGCGGGCGGGATGGGCCGGGGTAGCCTCCGCCCCGTGCCCGGCCCATCCCATGTCCGGCGTCCCGCGTCCCGGTCCGAGGAGTTCGTTCCCCGGGGCGCCGAGCGCATGCGCCGCAAGAAGACCGGCCAGTACATCACCCCCACGGTGGTGGCCCAGGAGCTGGGGCGGTACGTCGCGGTGGACCTCGCCGAGATCGGCCACGCCGTGCCCCCCGGCGCCGTGCTCGATCCGGCGTGCGGGGACGGCGTGTTCCTGGAGGTGGCGCTGCGCTGGCGCTGGGCCGCGTCCACCGCGACGTGCCGGGGCGTGGACCTCGATCCCGACGTGCTCGACGGACCGCCGGGGGCAGAGCTGTCCGTAGCGGACGGGCTGATCGATGACGGACGCCGCTACGGGGTCGTGATCGGCAACCCCCCCTTCGGAGGCCGCGGCGTTCGGGAGCGGACCGCGGAGGAGGTCCGGGAGCTGGCCCGCTCCTCTGAGGTGTGGCGCTGCGACAAGGAGGGGCGCGCACGGCGTCGCAAGGGCGAGGAGCCCACCCGCATCGAGCTGGATCGGCTCCGGCGGTATCCGGCGAGCTCGTTCTTCGTGGAGCGGTTCGTGCGCGCCGCGGCGCCGGGTGGGGTGCTGGCGATCCTGCTCCCCGAGTCGTTCTTCAGCAGCAGCCGCGACGCCGCGGCGCGGGCGTGGGTGCTGCGGCACGCGCGGCTGGTGTCGGTCACGTCGGTGCAGGGGCGCGACTTCCTGCGCACGGGCACGCGGGCGCGCACGGCGTGGTCGGTGTGGATCCGCCGGGCGGAGCCGCTGCCCCGGGCCCTGGACGCCGCTGGGATCGATCCCCCGGTGATCCTGCGGCAGCCCCGGGACGAGACCGACCACGAGCTCGTGTCCGCCCCCGGCTCCCGGTCGTTCGTGGTGCGGGTGGGGGTGCCCACGCTCGTGCGCCATCGGCGGTTCGATCCGCGGTACCACGACCCCCAGTGGGAGGACCCGCTCCGGGGCTGCCGGCTGCCGCTGCGCCCCCTGGGGGACTTCATCGAGGACATCGTCTACGGAGCGCTGGGGCGGGGGAAGGCGCCGCGCCCCCACGAGGGGCCCGGGGGGTTCCTGCTCGTGGGCCAGAAGGCGGTGCAGGACCGGGGCCTCGATCTCGCGGCGTGTCCGCGGATCCGCGACGAGCGCCCCTTCGTCCAGGAGCGCTACTGCCTTCAGCCGTCCGACCTCGTCGTGCCCCGGAGCGGCATGGGCACCCTGGGCAAGAACAAGATGACCCGCTGGGACGGGCTGCCGGCGGGGTGCGACGCCCTGGGGGCGGTGGTGGACTGCTTCGATGATCGGGTCGTGATCCGCGGGATCTCAAGCGCGTGGGTGCTGGGCGTGCTGCGCACGGAGTCAGGGTGGTGGCAGATCCGCCGGGTGATCTCGGGCGTCGCGCAGCCCAACCTGAGCTTCACCCAGCTGCGGGCGCTGCGCCTGCCGGTGCCCGGGCCGCAGGTGCAGGCGGAAGCGGAGCGCCGGTGGGCCGCCATCGCGGCGGGGGAGGCGGACTTCGAGACGCTCAGGGAGCTCGTGCGCGGGACGTTGGCGTGAGCTCACCCGCGGTTGCTTGAAGGGTCCGCCGTCTCGTGCTGGTGCGCTCGGTGGTCAGAGCGCCGGGGCAGAAGACGGCGGTTCGTCCGGGAACGGGAGGGCGGCGTCGGGCACGTGATAGTCCCGCCTCATCCGCGCCAGGTACTCCTCGTAGTCGGTGAGTCCCACGGCGGCCCTGCGGGCGATGAGATCATCGGGCTGCTGGATCGGGGCGGACCCCCAATAGATCTGGCCGTCGCGCTCTTCGCTGCGCATCTGGGTGCCGTACAGCTGGGGCGCTCCCCGGGCCACGAGGAGGCGGTCGGTGACCTGGGCCCAGCATTCCGGGTCCGCGTCGCCGATCCGGACCAGGGGCTCCATCAAGATCTGCGCCCGCTCCATGAAGGCCGGATCCTTCACGCCGTGAACGGCGATCGCGCAGGCGGACTGGCTGGAGAGCCCATCGAAGCGCGAGATGGACGGCCACTCGCCGAGCTCGTCGAGGATCGCAGACAGTCGGGCGACGTTTTCGTGGTCCAGCCGGACGCGCTCGGCGTCGAGTGCTCTCACCCGCTCCGCGCTCAGGGGCTCCGTATCCGGTACGGCGCCGAACATGAGGGCGCGAATGGCTTGATCGGCCTCTCGCATCGCGATCAGCTCGTCGGCGATCTGCGCGTCACGCAGCGCGCGCTGCTCCTCGGCGACCTTGTTCATGCCGGACACGGTCGCCGCCACCGCCAGCACGCCCAGCGCAGCGAGCACTCCGAGCTGTCGCCGGCGTACAGTGTCCACTTGGTGATGTTACTCGGCTGCGAACCGTCGAGCCAGCCCCCCGTTGGGCCCGTCGGCCCGGGGTCTTCCTGCACGAGAGTACGGCGTGAGCTAGAAACTCCCCATGGAGAAGAAGGGCGCCCAGCGCTTCAAGGTCCTCGAGCTGCTCGAACACCACGGGGGCCTGCGCCCGGGGGTCGTCGAGCGCGTCAGCCGTGAGACCGGCGTGCCCGCCGCCGACGTGTACGGAGTCGCCACCTTCTACTCGCTGGTGGCGCGGCCGGACGCCAACGTGCGGGTCTGCCAGGGCCTGTCCTGCAAGCTGGGTGGCGCTGACGACCTGCTGGCGAAGCTGGCCGCGGATGGGGTGCCCCACGAGGCCGTGTCCTGCCTGGGGGCGTGCGACCGTCCGCCGGTGGCCATCGACGCGGGCCTGGAGCTGGCCACGGTGGGCCCGCCAGGGGGTCTGAGCCCGGACGATCCGTCCCTGCCCATGAACCTGGCCGGTGCCGACGATCCGTCCTGGCCCGCGTTTGCCACCGCTCGACGCCTGGGGACCGACGCCGTCCTGCACCAGGTGGACGCGTCCGGCCTGCAGGGCCGCGGAGGCGCCGGATTCCCCGCCGCGTTCAAGTGGAAGGCCGTGGCTCGCCACCCGTCCCCGACCCGCTACCTCGTCATGAACGCCGACGAAGGCGAGCCCGGGACCTTCAAGGACCGGGCGCTCATGGTGCATCGCCCCCACCTCGTGATGGAGGGGCTCGCCATCGCCGCCTGGGCCGCCGGCGCAGCCGTGGCCTTCATCTACATCCGCGGCGAGTTCCCGGACGCACGGCGGGCGCTGGAGCGTGCGCTGGGCGAGACCACCGCGGACCTGGACTGGCTCGACGTGCGGTTCGTGATGGGCCACGGCGCCTACATCTGCGGCGAGGAGACGGCGCTGCTGGAGGCCATCGAGGGCCGCCGCGGCATGCCCCGGCTCAAGCCGCCGTACCCCACCGACCAGGGCCTGTGGGGCCAGCCCACCCTGATGAACAACGTGGAGACGCTGGCCTGCGTGCCCAGCATCGTGACCCGCGGCGCCCAGTGGTTCCGGGACCAGGGCCGGACCGGGGCGGGCAGCAAGCTGTACTGCGTGTCGGGCCACGTGCAGCGTCCTGGCACCTACGAGCTGCCCCTCGGCGTCACCCTCGATGAGGTCGTGCAGGCCGCGGGCGGCTACGTCGGCACGCCCAAGGCGTTCAGCCCGGGGGGCGCCTCGGCGGGCTTCCTGGCGATGGCGCATCGGGACACGCCCCTGGACTTCAGCAGCCTCGTGGCCGTCGGGTCGATGCTGGGCAGCGCCGGCGTCGTCGTGCTCAACGACACCGTGGCCATGCCCGATGCGGTGCGCTGGCAGCAGGTGTTCTTCGAGGACGAGAGCTGCGGACAGTGCACACCCTGTCGCGTGGGGGCGCGCATGCAGCGACGGGCCATCGACGCGTACCTCGAGGGCGATCCGAAGGCCTTGCAGCACGTGGACGACGTGCACTGGGAGATGGACGCGGGCTCGATCTGCGGCCTCGGCATGACCGCCAGCCTGCCGCTACAGTCCGCCATGAAGCACTTCCCGGAGGAGTTTGGTGGCTGAGCGGTTCCCCATCACCATCGACGGTCGCGCCATCGAGGTCTCCGCCGGCGAGACCGTGCTCACGGCCAGCAAGCGTCTCGGCATCGAGATCCCCACGCTGTGCCACGACGACCGGCTGGACCCCATGGGCTCGTGCCGCATGTGCCTGGTGCAGATCGAGGGCCAGCGCCGCCTGCAGCCGTCCTGCGCGTTCCCGGCCTCCCCGAACATGGTCGTGCACACCGCCAGCGAGGACGTGCAGCGCCACCGCGCGCTGCTGTTGAGCATGTACATGGCGGACCACGCCCTGGACGCGGACGGGCTGCCGGCACGACGCGGCGTGGGCAACCAGCTGCGTGACCTCGTGGTCGCTCACGGCGCCGGCCCGACCCTGCCGCCCATCGAGGCCGAGCGGGACCGCCGCCTGGACAGCAACCCCTACATCGACTTCGATCCCGACTCCTGCATCGCCTGCGCCCGCTGCGTGCGCTACTGCGACGAGATCGAGGCCGTGTCCGCCATCACCCTGGCCGGCCGGGGGGCGAAGACCACCATCGCCACGGCGGGCCAGATCGGCCTGCTCGACTCGACCTGCGAGCTCTGCGGCGGCTGCATCGACACCTGCCCCACCGGCGCCATGACGGAGAAGAAGTCGCTCCTGTCGATGGTGGTCAAGGAGCGCAAGGTCCGCTCGACGTGCAACTTCTGCGGCGTGGGCTGCCAGCTCAACCTGCACGTCAACAACGGCCGGGTCACCCGGGTGACGGCCCCCGAGCCGGGCACCACCGTCAACGACGGCAACCTGTGCGTGAAGGGTCGCTTCGCGTTCGACTTCATCCACCACGAAGATCGCCTGACCACCCCGCTGATCCGCGGCGCCGATGGGCTGCTGCACGAGGCGAGCTGGGACGAGGCCCTGGACGCGGTGGCGAAGGGGCTGCTCGGCGTCAAGGAGCGCCACGGCGCCGACGCGCTGGGCTTCATCTCCTCCAGCCGCTGCACGGGCGAGGAGAACTACCTGATGCAGAAGCTGTCCCGGGCGGCGTTCGGGACCAACAACTGCCATCAATGCGCGGCGACCTGACACGCCCCCACGGTCGCCGGTCTGGTGACCATGTTCGGTGCGGGCGCGATGACGAACTCCATCCCGGAGATCCGGGAGGCGGACATGCTGTTCGTGATCGGCTCGAACACCACCGAGGCACACCCGATCATCGCCATGGAGATGAAGAGGGCCGTGCGCCGGGGCGCCAAGCTCGTGGTGGCCGATCCGCGCGCCATCTGGCTCAGCGAGGTGGCGGACCTGCACCTGCAGCTCAAGCCCGGCACCGACGTCGCGCTGCTGCAGGGCATGGCCCACGTCATCATCGCCGAGGGCCTGGTGGACGAGGCGTTCGTGGCGAAGCACACCCAGGGCTTCGAGGGGCTCCGGGCCAGCGTCAAGGACTGCACGCCGGAGTGGGCTGAGTCCATCTGCACCGTGCCGGCCGAGGACATTCGCACCGCCGCGCGCTGGTATGCGACCACCAAGAAGGCCGGGATCTACTACACCCTCGGCATCACCGAGCACACGCACGGCACCGACAACGTCTACAGCCTCGCCAACCTGGTCCTGATGACGGGCCACCTCGGCGTGCGCTCGGCGGGCATGAACCCCCTGCGCGGCCAGAACAACGTGCAGGGCGCCAACGACGCCGGCGCGAGCCCCGTGTTCTATCCCGGCTACCAGCGGGTCAAGGACCCGGCGGCCCAGGCGAAGTTCGAGCAGGCCTGGGGCGTGCCCCTGTCGCCGGACGACGGCCTGAACCTGAACGTGATGATGAAGAAGCTCGGCACCCAGATGCGCGGGTTGTTCGTGATGGGCGAGGACATCGTGCTCTCGGAGCCCAACGCGTCCCGGGTGGAGGAGGGGCTCAACAACGTCGAGTTCCTCGCGGTGCAGGACATCTTCCTGAACGAGACCTGCCGCTACGCCGACGTGGTCCTGCCCGCCGCGTGCTTCGCCGAGAAGGACGGGGTCTTCACCAACAGCGACCGGCGCGTGCAGCGGGTGCGCAAGGCGGTGGAGCCGCCGGGGCAGGCGCGGGCCGACTGGGAGGTGCTCGCAGAGCTGGCTCGGCGGGTCGGCTACCCCATGCCGCACTACGCAGACCCAGGCGCCATCTACGAAGAGATGGCCTCGCTCACGGGCCAGTTCGCGGGCATCAGCCACGAGCGGATCGACGCCGAGGGCGGGCTGCAGTGGCCGTGTCCCACCCCGGAGCACCCCGGCACGGGCACGCTGCACGGCGACGGGCCGCTGATCGGCAAGGCTCCGTTCCAGGGCGTGGTCTACCGGCCCAGCGCGGAGCTGCCGGACAGCGAGTACCCGCTGATCCTGAGCACGGGACGCACCCTGTACCACTACAACTGCGCCACGCAGACCCTGCGGGAGCCCGGGCCGGTGGCCAAGCAGCCCGAGAACTTCGTGGAGATGCACCGCAAGGACGCGCGCATGCGTGGGTTGAAGGACGGCCAGCGGGTCGCGGTCAGCTCCCGGCGAGGCGTCATCCAGGCCGTCGTCAACGTCAGCCCGCGCATGCGCCGGGGCTGCGTGTGGATGCCGCTGCACTTCCCGGATTCGTTGACGAATCGGCTGACCAACGACGCGGGTGACTCGGTCACGGGCACCGGCGAGTACAAGGTCTGCGCGGTGCAGGTGGCGACCGTCTGAGTCAGTCGTCCAGGTCCTCCATGCAGCGGCGGTCCCGGAGCAGCACGTCGGTGGGGATCGCCCGAACCCGCGCCACCAGGTCCGGGCGGCCGGCGTTGTCGTACTGCGCGATCATCGCGAATCGGTCCCCCTCCCGGTGCTTGCGGTGCTTCTCCGAGAGATCCCGCAGGCGCCAGGCCTGCAGGTCCGACAGCGGGCCGAGGTGGTCGCTCAGCTGGATCAGCAGGCAGCTCGCTTCGCACAGCGTGTCCTCGGCCTGACGCGCCCAGACCCGCGCCGGATCGGTGAAGGCCATGAGCGCCTCGAACTCTGGCGTGCCGGCGGCGTGCACCGGGCCCTGCCCGTAGATGGGCTCCACCTCCGCCCAGCCCGCGGGGGGAGCCGGCGTCTCCCGGCTCACGCACCGCGCGATCTCCGCTCGCAACGACGCCGAGGCCGTCGTGGTGGGCTCGAGCACCTCGACGAGCAGACCCACCACATCGGTCAGCTGGCGGGTCCACTGCCTTGCGTTCGAGATCCAAAGATCCACGGTCCCGAACCGCTGCTCTTCGTAGCTCGGAGGGCACGGCATCGCAGCGTCGCCTGGTGGCTCAGGGGTACCAGATCAGCTGGACGTCATCGATGTACCAGCCGTCGTCGCTCTGGCCCCCACCGAAGGCGAACAGCGTGTCGTAGCGGAACCCGAAGGTCAGGTCGCCGCCCAGGTAGGCCGACAGGTCGATCTCCACGTGGTCCCAGCCGCCTGTCGAGGCCACGCTCGGGCCCCACTCCACGTTGATGGTCGCGCCCGCGTCCGGCGAGGCGTCCACCCGCGACAGGTCGATCCAGGGAATCCCCGGGCTCACCTGCCAGTGCTCGAAGCTCAGCACCAGCGTGCCGGTGGTGAAGCCAGCCAGGGCGAACACGTTCGGGTTGGCCACCAGGTAGCCCTGGAAGCGCCCGTTGCTGTCCACGGACTGGTCGCAGCCCGTGCACCACGCCTGCGTGCCGCCGAAGGCCGTCAGCGGGCCACCGCCGCTCTGCGCCGCCGTGTCCGGCACGTCGAGCTCCCACTGGATCCCGCTGTTGTTCTGGCCCAGCGCCACGTAGGAGAAGTCGTTGGGGTCGTCGTCCACGCTGCTGAACAGCACCACGGGGCAGCCCGGAGCGCCCAGGCAGTCGGTGTCGAGGCAGTCGGTGAAGCCGTCGGCGTCGTTGTCGAAGTTGTCGTCGCAGACGGTCTCGCCGATGCAGGTGGGGTCCCCCGCGCAGTCGGTGTCGAAGCAGTCCTCGTCGCCGTCGCCGTCGTTGTCGAAGCCGTCGCCGCAGATCTCGGCGTTGCAGGCGGTGCTGCTGGCGCAGTCGCTGTCGGCGCAGTCGGTGAAGCCGTCGCCGTCGTCGTCGACGCCGTTGCTGCAGATCGTCTCGGTGGTCGGCACGAAGCAGGACGGGTCGGCGGCGCAGTCGGGGTCGGCGCAGTCCACGTTGCCGTCGAAGTCGTCGTCGAGCCCGTTGCTGCACAGGAACTCGGGGATGCACGTCAGCGTGCCGAAGCAGTCCACGTCGGCGCAGTCGATGAAGCCGTCGGCGTCGTTGTCCACTCCATCGGTGCACACGGTCTCGGGGCAGGCCGCGGAGCCCAGGCAGTCGATGTCCGCGCAGTCGATCTGGCCGTCGTTGTCGTCGTCCAGGCCGTCGGCGCAGTCCTGCTCGTTGAGGGGGGTGCAGGTCACCGTCAGGGTGAAGGAGCTCTGCGCGCCCTGCCAGCCGTCGATGAGGATGTAGTACGGCGTGCCCGCGAAGGCGAACCAGTCCATCTGCTCGGGCTGCGGCGGGGGGTTCCAGCCGTTGGCCTCGCAGTCGTTGGGATCGCAGCCCGCGCCGTCCTGGACGAGGGCCTGGATGTCCAGGTCCTGGGTCAGGCCGGTCAGCGTGATGTCCACGAACCCGTTCCAGGTGGGCGTGAAGATCCAGCTGATCTCGGGGCCGAACCAGCCGCCGGGGTTGTAGCCGCAGTAGACGTCCTGCTGGTTGGTGCTGCCGGAGCCGAAGTTGCTGGCGAAGATGGTCGATCCGCAGGTCAGGTTGCCGACGGGGTTGCACACGCCGGTGGACACGCAGGCGATGTCCGCCGAGCAGTCGCCGTCCGCGCAGTCCACCTGCCCGTCGAGGTCGTTGTCCACGCCGTCCGCGCAGTCGAACTCGTTGTGTGCGCAGTTCGGGTTGAACTGGCAGTCGCTGTCGTTGCAGTCGGTCAGGCCGTCGGCGTCGTCGTCGATCCCGTTGGCGCAGTTGGTCTCGGGCGGGTTCACGCAGCCCGGGAACGTGGCGCAGTCTGAGTCCGCGCAGTCCACGAGCCCGTCCTGGTCGTTGTCCACGCCGTCGTTGCAGGAGATCTCGGTGGGCGGGATGTTGCACGCCGGGTTCAGGAAGCAGTCGGGATCGTCGCAGTCCGTCAGCCCGTCGAGGTCGTCGTCGAAGCCGTTGGTGCAGGCGATCTCATTGGGGGGCGGCAGGCAGGAGGGCTCCGCCGCGCAGTCCGAGTCGTCGCAGTCGGCGAAGCCGTCGCCGTCGTCGTCCAGGCCGTTGGTGCAGATCTCGGTGCCGGCGCAGCTGCCGCCGCACTGGTTCTGGTACTCGCTGGCGCAGATCGCGTCCCACTGGTTGTTGCAGCAGAACGGATCGGCGGCGCACACGCAGTCCTCGCCAGGCTCGTCCACGCAGCCGGGGCTGCCGTTGGCGGTGCAGCAGTCCCCGTCGCCGGCGTCGCAGGCCGGCTCGAACGTGCAGTCGCTGTCGCCGCAGTCCGTGCTGCCGTCCTGATCGTTGTCCAGGCCGTCGGCGCAGTCGGTCTCGGTGCCCGGCACCACGCAGCTGGGGTCGCCGGCGCAGTCGGGATCATCGCAGTCGGTCAGGCCGTCGGCGTCGTTGTCCACGTTGTCGGTGCAGGCGAGCTCGACGCCGGGGCCGCCGCAGTTGGGATCCGTGATGCAGTCGGGATCGGCGCAGTCCACGAGGTTGTCGCCGTCGTCATCGACCCCGTTGGTGCAGTCCTCGGCGCCGGTGCAGACGCCGCCACACTGGTTTTCGTACTCGTCGGCGCAGATGGAGTCCCACGCGACGTTGCAGCAGAAGGGATCGATGGAGCAGACGCAGTCCTCGCCGGGCTCGTCTTCGCAGCCGGGGCTGCCGTTGGCCGCGCAGCACTCGCCGTCGCCGGCGTCGCACACGGGCTCCGCGATGCAGTCGCTGTCGTCGCAGTCCACGTCCGCGTCGGCGTCGTTGTCGATCCCGTCGTCGCAGATCTCGGTGCCGGTGGTCTGGCAGGCCGGATGCAACGCGCAGTCCGTGTCGTCGCAGTCCACCGCGCCGTCGCCGTCGTCATCCACGCCGTTGGTGCAGCTGAACTCCACCTGGGGACCGAGGCAGTTGGGATCCAGGAAGCAGTCCGCGTCGTCGCAGTCGGTCAGGCCGTCGTTGTCGTCGTCGGCGCCGTTGGCGCAGTCGATCTCGGGGTCCTGGCCGTTGCAGGTGCCGCCGCAGAAGGTCTCGAAGATGTCCGCGCACAGCGCGTCCCAGCCGGTCTCGCAGCAGAAGGGATCCGCGGCGCACACGCAGTCCTCGCCCAGATCGTTTTCGCAGCCGGGGGAGCCGTTGTCCGTGCAGCAGTCGCCCGTGCCGTAGTCACAGCCCGGAGCGGCCTGGCAGTCGGGGACGTCGTCGCAGTCCACGAGGCCGTCGCCGTCGTCGTCGATGCCGTTGAAGCAGTCCTCGGCGCCGCCCTGGCAGCCCGGGAACAACACGCAGTCGGGATCGGCGCAGTCGATCTGGCCGTCGCCGTCGTTGTCCACGCCGTCGTCGCAGACCTCGCCGCCGCCGGCGCAGTCCACCACGAGCTGGAAGGTGGACGTGGCGCCGTCCCAGCCGTCGAGCGCGATGATGTACTCGGTGCCCACGAAGGCCTGGAACTCGATGAACTCGGGCGTCTGGCCGCCGCTGAAGCTCTGGTCCACGCACAGGTCCGGATCGCACGACAGACCCGGAGGCGCCGTCGGATCCGCGAGCAGGACCACCATGTCGAGGTCCGCGCTCAGGCCGCCGGCGTTGATCTGCACCACGCCGGTGGTGGACGGGATGAAGCTGTACGCGATCTCGGGGCCGCTCCAGCCGTCGAAGCCCTCGCCGCACCAGTCCGACACGAGGTTGGTGGCCTCGGGGCCACCGGTGTCGCCGGTGATGATCGTGGCGGGGCAGGTGACGTTGCCGACCGGCTGGCAGAAGCCCTCGCCGCCGCAGTCGGGCGAGCCGATGCAGTCATCGTCATCGCAGTCCACCCGGCCGTCGCCGTCGTTGTCGAGCCCGTCGCCGCACTCGGTCTCGACGCCGCCCGTGGCGCACTGCACTTGCAGCTCGAACTCGCCGGCGGACCCGCCCCAGCCGTCGATGACGATGAAGTAGAGCCGGCCCTGCACCGCGTCGAACTCGGCGAACTCGCCGGGCTGGTTGGGGGGATTCCAGGACGTGGCCACGCAGGCCTGGGGATCGCAGCTCAGCTCACCGTCGGGGTTGGGCACGGCCTCGAGCACCGTCAGATCCAGGTCCCAGTCGAACGCGAAGGCCGCGACCTCCACGGCGCCGGAGGCAGACGGCTGGAAGGTCCAGATCGACTCGCCGCCGGCCCATTGGTCGAACCCTGCGTCGCAGTAGTCCTGCCAGTTGTCCGCGGCGCCCAGGGTGGTCGAGGTCACCGTGCCGCCGCAGTCGATGCCGCCGCTCGGCTCGCAGCCGACGATCACACCGCACGACGGATCCAGGGCGCAGTCGGGATCGTCGCAGTCGATCAGGCCATCGCCGTCGTTGTCGATGCCGTCGGTGCAGTCCTCGGTCTCGCCCTGGCAGTCGGGGTCGGCGAAGCAGTCGGGATCGTCGCAGTCGATGAGGCCGTCGGCGTCGTTGTCGATGCCGTCGTCGCAGTCCTCGAAGGGAGCCTCCGCGTCGGCCCGGCCGATCAGCGCCGCCGAGGCCAGGTACTCGCTGTCGGAGGGCGCGTCCGACCCGCAGCCCGCAGAGCAGCCGCCGCCGCCGATGGAGTAGTCCACCAGCCGCGTGATCGCGGTCACCGTGGCGTTGTAGTCGCCGAGCAGGATCGGGCTGAAGGTCACCAGCAGCTCGAAGCTCTCGCCGGGGCCCAGCAGGGGGGCGTCTCCCAGCGCCGGATCGGTGAACGCGACGCGGAACGCTGAGGCCTGCTCCTCGATCTCCGCGGACACGGTCAGCCCGCTGATCTGGTAGGTCGAACCCGTGTTGTTCATCAAGACCGCGTTCGTGGTCGAGCTGAAGTAGGGCCTCGCCTCCGGCGTCGTGATCGGGTCGGGCTGGAAGGACACCGGCCCCACGCTTGCACCCGGACAGCCGGTCAGAGAGAGGGTCGCCGCGAACAGGGCGGCCGAAATCCAGGTCAAGTGCTGGCGCGACATGCGCTTCCTCCGCGGCGATCAGGCCGCAACTGACTGAGCTCGGGGCACTCTACCGTGTCCCTCGAACCGTGGATGCGGGCGCGATCTCGTGCCCAACCCCGCGCCTCGGCCTGACAATCGCTGGCAGGGGGGGCGGGGTTTTGTACACTGCCGCCGGTTCGAGCGCGCCACGGGCCGTTCGGCGCTCAGGCTTCACCGCAGGGGTCCACCATCACTCGCGCCCGACGCCTCGTCATCACGGTCTTTTGTTGGCACATCGTGCTGAACTGTGCCTTTGCGTCGTTCATCTTCGGGATGCCGACGATGCTCGTGCCTCGCGCGCTGGACCCGGAGCGCCGGCTGCCCCATCGGGTGGGGGTGTTCTGGTGGGGCGTGATGGTCTGGGCCCTCAATCCGTTCTGGCGTCTCGAGGTCGAGGGGGCCGAACGGCTCGACGCCGGGGGGCCCTACCTGATCTGCAGCAACCACCAGTCGATGATGGACGTCCTGGTGTTGATGGCCCTGCGCAGCGACTACAAGTGGGTCTCCGGGGTGCGGTTCTTCAAGATCCCGATGCTCGCGATGTACATGCGCATGACCGGGTACATCGCCGCAGATCTGCGAAACCCCTTCTCCGCCAAGGGGATCCTGGAGGAGTGCTCCACCTGGATCGGCAAGGGCGTGTCCGTCGGGCTGTTCCCGGAGGGCACCCGGTCCGACTCGGGGGAGCTCGGCAGCTTCAAGGCCGGAGCGTTCCGCGTCGCCCTCGAAAACGACGTGCCGGTCCTGCCCGTGGCCATCGACGGCACCCGCCAGATCATGCCCAAGGGCAAGTGGACGTGGCTCGGGGAGTCCCCGTTCAAGACGGTGCGGGTCCGGGTGTTGCCGCCCATCGCCCTGTCCGAGCTGGCCCAGCCCAACGCCAGCGAGCTGAGCCACGCGGTGCGCAACGCCATCGGCGATCAGCTCATGGAGTGGCGCGGCCCCGACGAGCGGGCCGTGTTCGGCAGCCGTGGACGTCCGTCCGACAAGGGTCTGCGGGTCCGCTCGAACACCGCCGCGACCGGCTGAGGCGATCAGCCCGGCAGCAGCTTGATCCGCGGCCGCGTGATGGGCCAGAACAGGCGGATCAGCATCAGGCGCGTGTAGGTCCCGACGATGCGCCGGTTGTCGAGCCACTTGTCGAAGTGGCTCACCCGCTCCTCCGGGGGCGGGTAGTACACGCTGATGGCGAGGGCCTTGACGGGCACTCCGAGCCACGCCGCGCGCACCAGCACCTCCATCTCCATGGAGTAGCGCCGGGCCTTCAGGGGCAGCGCCAGCACGTGCTTCAGGGGATACGCGCGGAAGCCGCACTGGGAGTCCGGCGCCTGTCCCTGCAGCTCCTTGGCGGCGCTCGCCCAGAGCATGAAGTCGCTGATCGTGCGCCCCACCCGCGCCGAGCGAGGCACGTTGGGGCCTGTCGGGGGCCGCGTGCCGACGTGGATCGCGTGGGGCTCTGCGTCGATCGCGGCGAGGAAGGCCGGCAGGTCCTCGGCGAGGTGCTGTCCGTCCGCGTCCATGCAGATCGCGTGGGAGAAGCCCCGCGCGGCCGCGGCCTCCCACCCGGTCAGGAGCGCCTGGCCCTTGCCCTGGTTGACGGCGTGCTCCACCACGTCCGCGCCTGCCTCCCGGGCGGACGCCGCGGTGCCGTCGGTGCTCCCGTCGTTGACGACGATCACCTCCAGGCCGGAGGAGGACGCCTGCCCGATCACCGCGGCGATGGCGTCGCCGTTGTTGTAGGACGGGATGAGCAGACAGGTCCGCCGCACCTCGGGGGCGTGGATCGTGCTGCTGCTGGAGGGAGTCGGCGACACCGCGGGCGATGTTCGATGAGGCCGACAAGCGGGTCAAGCGAGGATCCACGCGAAGGTCCGAAGCACCGACGAAGGGACCGTGGGGTTGCGCCGGGGTGGGTACTGAACCACCCCTCAGTGACGGTTGCGGGGCGTCATGTCGGTCGATACGATGCGCGCCCTTTCAAAAGCCATCGCGTTCGCGCGCGGGAGAGGCGACCATGAGCGAGGACAGCCCCAAGGTCTTGTTCGAGATCACCGAGAACCACCTCAACACCGGCCTGCGGGGCTTCCCCGTGGGCACCTGCCGCACCTCCAAGGTCGACCCCTACACGGGCGTCTCCTACGTGGGCCACTCGATCGGCGAGATGGCGACCTGGGATCCGGAGGAGGTCGTCTTCCTCCTGCACAACAAGCATCGGCCCAGCGCCGACGAGCTGGTCGCCTTCAAGGCCGATCTGGCGTCCCGCTCCAAGGTCGATCCCTCCGTGATCGAGCTGCTCAAGAGCCTGCCCCCCGAGGGGCACCCGATGGAGTGGCTGATGGCGGGGCTCAACCTCCTCGGGATGACCGGCAAGACCAGCGACTTTCAGCAGGACGCCCTCAACCTGATCGCCCGCTCGCCGACGGTCATCGCCGCCCTCTACCGGATCCGGTCGGGCTGGGGTGAGCCGATCGCGTCCCAGCCGGAGCTCGGCCTGGTCGAGAACTTCGTGCACATGCTCGGGGTGCCCGGTGGGGACGAGGTCGCGCTGACCAAGCTGCTCCGCACCTTCTACATCCTGCACATGGACCACGGCGGCGGGAACCTGTCCACGTTTGTGGGCAAGGCCGTGGCCTCCGGGCTGGCCGACATGTACGCGTCCATGGGCGCGGCGATGGCCGGCCTGTACGGCGCGCGTCACGGCAAGGCGAACCAGGACTGCCTGAACTTCATCAAGTCCGTGGGCAGCAGCGATCCCGAGGAGATCGAGCGCTTCATCCGCGCCTCCCTGGCCCGCCACGACCTGATCTACGGGTTCGGACACGCGGTGCTGCGCGCCGAAGATCCCCGGGCCACGGTGCAGTACGCGCTGGGCGAGGAGATCTGTCCCGACGACGAGCTGTTCCGCACCGCCGCGAACATGCGCGAGGTCGCCGTTCGGGTGCTCAAGGAGAACCCGAAGGTCCACAGCCCGTACCCGAACGTGGACGCCGTGTCCGGCACGCTGCTCAACGCCGCGGGCCTCACGGACAGCGACTACTACACGGTGCTGTTCGGCTGGAGCCGGATCGTGGGCATCGCCGCGCAGATCGTGGACGAGCGGCTGCACCTGCGCGACGGCAAGGGAGTGGCCATCTACCGCTGCTCCTACAAGGCCGAGAACCAGGGCTGAGACGTCGCCGCCCCGGCGCGCCTCAGGGCGCTGTCGGGGCGGCGCGCGCTCCGCGGTGCACGTCGAGCCAGCGGATCACCGCGAAGTACTCGGGCCCGAACGCCGGATAGCGCGCCAGATACTCGGCGTAGGTCGCCTTCGCGGCCTGGCGGGAGCCGGCGTCCGCCTGGGCCGCGCCCTGGATCCGCTTCGCCTCGGCGGACAGGGGGAACATGGCCTCGGCCTGCCGCGCCGTGCTCAGGGCGTACTGGGGAGCGTCGTTGTCCAGGAACGCCTGGGCGTCATCCAGCAGGTCCAGGTAGCGGGTGACGCGCTCGAGCTCACCGCGTCGCGCGAGATCGCCGGGGGGAAGATCGGCGGGCGCGGGGACGGGTGCGGCTTCCTCATCGCTGGGCGTGGCCTCCCAGGCCCGGGCCCCGGCGGGGAGCGTGGCGCGCCAGGTCGCGATGTCCACGCCTGCCGTCTGCAGCTCACCGAGCAGGTCGATGGCCCGCACCGCGCCCTGGGTGTGCGGCGCCGTGGCGACCCAGAGCACGCGATCCGTGGCGTCGGCGACGACCGAGTGGGTCGCGATGAAGGCGTCGATCGCGTTGCGGTTGCCCGGCGCGAGGGGGCGGCCGCCGGGGCCGGCACGGTCCCGCAGGATCTGCACGCCCCGCTCCACGGACAGGGGCGCTTCGTTCACCAGCTCCTGCATGCGCGCGTACCGCGCCAGCGTCGTGGTGTAGGTGCGCATGGACTGGTCGTCCTCGTCGCCTGCGAACGGCTCGCTCAGGAGGTGGTTGGCGACCGCGAGCTTGCCGTCCGGTCGGAGCTCCCGCCGGCCCATGCGGGTCTGACCCCGCTCGAAGGCGACGACCTCGCCCGTCTTGCCGTCCGCCACGATGTAGATGTCGGTGACCACCGGCGAGGCCTCGTTGAGCATGCGCTCGACATCCCCGATGCTGTGGGCCTGCTCGAGGATCTGGCGCACCCAGACGGAGACCGGCGGACCGTTCTTGTTGCGCCCCTCGCTGGCCGCGGCGTTGAGGGAGATCCAGATCCCGTCCGCGTTCATGCCCGTCAGCACGCCGGTCATGCCCATCCAGGACACGCTCATCACGGGGATCGCCCCGTCCCGCGCGTACAGGTGCACGACCTTGTCGCCGTCGAAGATCGGCACCACCTCGAAGTCGAAGTTGCGGCCGACGATGGTGTGCCCGTCCGTGGTGCCGACCCCCGCGGCGCCGAACCCGGTGCACGCGCCGGCGATGCCCGGGTCCACCCAGGGGTTGCCGACGAGGTTCTGAACCATGTCGTGCAGGCCGTGGTAGTAGATGCCCCGCTGGTAGGCGTTCAGGGGGAAGGGCGTGCGGTCGGCGTACGTCATGCCGAAGCCGTACAGTTCCTCTTGCTGCTCGACGGGGATCGCGTGTCCGAGGTGACGGAACTGCCACATCAGGATCGGCGGCAGGATCAGCCGCATGGGCGCAGGCAACCGACGCTGGAAGTCGGCCTGCATGATGTCCTCGGCCCGCTGGGTCAGGAAGCCGCCCAGGCGTGCGTGCTCGGCCCCCATCGTCACCGCGTCGCCCGTGTGCACCATGAACCAGTAGCCGTCGCGCCGCTCCAGGGAGCTGCCGCCGAGCACCGCGCGGTTGCCCACCGTGGTCGGCGTGCCCACCTGCGGCACCACGACGTCGGGGATGGGCGGCCGGGTCATCGTCCAGAAGCAGCCCTGACAGGCCACGCCGAGCAGGACGAAGCCGAGCAGGAAGCGGCGCCATCGGCGGGAACTGGGGGAGCGCTCAGACATGGCGGCCGGACGATACGGTCCGCGTGGGGGGTGGGCAAGGCGGCCCTGCTCCTGGTGCTGCTCCTGTCGGGCGCGGCCCGGGCCGACACGCCGGGCGAGCCGGTGGTGCTGCTGCATGGATTCTCATCCCACCCCCGCATGTGGCGCGGAACCGAGGTCCTGCTGCGGGAGGCCGGCTTCGAGCCCATCGCCATCGCGTGGGAGCCGGCGGTGGGCATGCGGCTGCCCCAGGCGGCCACCCAGGTGGTGCTCCCGGCGATCCGGGCCGAGCTCGCGTCCCGCGGCTATCCGGCGGATGTGGGCTGGCACGGGGTGGGGCACTCCGCGGGGGGCCTCGTGCTGCGCTGGATCGCCGAGCACCCCCACGCCGACGCCGACGTGGTCCTGCCCGGCGGCTTCTGGGGAGGCGACGGGGAAGGGGACGGCGACCCCGGGCTCGCGGGGCGGCTGCGTTCGCTGGTCATGCTGTCGACCCCGTCCCAGGGGGCCCGGACGGGGGTCGCGCAGATCGCGTGCGACGGCTGGCCGGAGGCCCACTGGAAGGCCCTGGCCTGCGACCTGGTGGCCGGCGCGCCGGCGCTCGAGTTCCTGGGGTCCAGCAAGCCCGAGCGTGTGCCGGCCCGCTACCTCGTCATCGGCGTGGAGACGCTGCCCAACCTGTTGCCCGCTCCCCTCTTCGACGGCAACAACGACGGCAGCGCCCACAGCCACGACAACTCGGTGATGGCGGAGTCGGGCTGGCTCGCCGGCGCCCCGTTCCTGATCTGGCGGGGGGTCGCCCACCGCAGCCACTTCTCCGTGAGCTGCAGCAGCACGGTGAACGGCTGGATCCTGGGGTTCCTGGCCCGGGGCGAGGTGCCGCTTCAGCCGGTGGGACGGCAGCCCAGCGAGGACGTGTGCGCCGAACGGGGGCCCTGAGGCCGTCTCAGCGCAAGGTGGCGTCGTTGACCGAGGCGAGCGCTTCGATCTTCTTGAAGGCGTCCACGAAGGTGCCCAGCTTCGTCGCCACGACCCCGAGGGCGGCGGGGTCCTTGGCCGCCTCGTACGCGGTGACGAGCTGGTCCATGGCCGCCGCGATGCTCGCCCAGACCGTGGCCAGGTGTCCCAGGCCCTGGGCGCCGGAGCGCGCGGAGAGCGCCGCGTTGGCGAGGGTCACTCGCCGCATGCCCAGGGACTTCTGCAGCCGGTGCACGATGGCGACCTGCCCGACGACCTTCTTGTATTCGTAGATCACCGCCTCGAGGGCCTCGTGGGCCTCCACGGTGGGGGCGGAGTACAGGCTGCGCTCGAAGCGGCGGCCCAGCAGGTTCCACTCGTCGGTGTCGGCGAGCCTGGCGTAGGTCCGCTCGGCCTCGCCGATCTCCTTGAGCAGCCGCCGCATCTGCGCTCGGAGCATGAAGTTGTCGGTGTTGAACGCCGTGTCCGAGATCAGGACGATCTTCTCGGTGACCCGGGCCGCGAACGAGTCGTGGATGTCCGTCGCGAACCCGCGCAGCCCGTTGCCCGCCTGGACGCACAGGTCCCGCTCCTCGGCGGCGGTGGCCGCGGCGCCGCTCAGCAGGCGAAGCAGGCGATCCCGGCCCGGGCTCTTGGCGGCGTTGCCCGCCCCGATCCCGTCGATCACCTCGCCCAGGTCGTCGCCCATGCGCCGCGCCGCGAAGACCAGCCCATCACACCGATCCACGACCCGCTGCTCGTGGGAGCTCCAGGTGCCCGCGTGGCCCTTGAGCTCGGCGTACAGGGCCAGGATCTCGGGCGGCTCGGCGCCGGCGAAGCCGCAGAAGCGGTATCCGACGTGCTTTTCGATGGTCAGCGAGCCCGTAGGCAGGTTGTGGCCGTCCTCGACGAACTCGTTCAGGAAGCGGCGGTTCCACTGGGTCAGGGCGACGCCGGGCTCCCGCTTCGTGGCCGGATGGGTGCCGTCAGCCACGGAGATGAAGGCTTCGATGACGGCGATGACGTCTTCGCTCGGGTGGGTCTTCAACGTGGCTCCAGTCAGATCGGGTGGGCAGGATACCGGCCGCAGGGCCCCGATCCGCTCAGAGGGCGAAGATCGACTCCACGGCCTGGAGCATCGCGACCCTGCGCTGGGCCGTTTCGGACGTCGCCGCGCGCAGCTCCGCGGTCTCCCTCAACACCGTGTCGAGGTCGAACAGGCTCACGTCCCTGTCCATCGTCTCCTCGCCGCCCTCGCTCGCTCTCCACCCCGTCATGAGGTTGGTGCGGCCGGCCTCCAGGGCCCGCACCGCGATGTGCGCGAGGCGTGCGGCCATCAGGCGATCCATGGCGCTGGGCGCGCCGCCCCGGACCAGATGCCCGAGCACGGTGACGCGGGTCTCCAGGGTCGGGATCTCGGTGCGCAGCGTCGCGTCCAGGTGCGCCTTGATGCGTTCGGCGGGCAGCGTGACCCCCTCCGCCTTGATGATGAGCACCATGCGCTTGGCGCGGCTGCGCCGGCCGCCGGGGCGATAGGCCTGCCGCACCGTCTCCTCGAGGTGGACCAGCATCTCGTCGTGAGACCGGCCCGACTCGCGATACAGCACCGCGTCCGCCGCGCTGGCGATGGCCCCGACCATGGCGAGGTAGCCGCAGTCACGTCCCATGACCTCGACGATGAAGGTGCGGTCGTGGGCCCGGGCGGTGTCGGAGATGCGGTCCACGGCGGACACGATGGTGTTCACCGCCGTGTCCACCCCGATCGCCAGGGACGTGCACCCCACGTCGTTGTCGATGGACGCGGGTATGCCCACCACCCGCAGGCGCTCCCCCCGCGCGGTGTCCAGCTTCGCCAGCTCCCGCGCCCCGGTCAGGGACCCGTCGCCGCCGATCACGACGACGCCGTCCAGGCCGAACTCCATCAGGCGCTCCTGGGCGAGCTCCTTGCCGGCGGGCTCCTTGAAGCGCAGCTCCCGCGCCGAGCCCAGGACGGTGCCGCCCTGCCGCACGATGTCGTCCACGTCGCCGTGGTCCATCTCCACGAGCTCGCCGTCGAGCAGGCCCTTGAAGCCGTGGCGGATCCCGTACACCCGGTGCCCCCGGGAGAGCGCGACCTTCGTGGCGGATCGGAGCGCCGCGTTCATTCCCGGCGCGTCTCCGCCGGAGGTGAGGATCCCGATCTTTCCGGGCCCTGAGAGGGGCTGGACCTGCGTCAATGGGCTCATCGTTGCTCCTGCCGCGCCCTGGCCGTCCGGCGCGCGGTCGACATCATGCCGGGGAATCCGCCGGGGCCAGCCCTATCATGCGCGCGTGTCCGCCGACCCCCCCCCGACGAGCTCGCCGTGCAGACCGCCGATGGCTGGACCCTGTCCGTGCAGCACCTGCCCGCGCAGGGGCCGGTGCGCGGCGTCGCGGTGCTCGGCCACGCGATGATGGTGGACCGGCGCTCGATGGACCGCCCCCCTGGGCGCGGGCTCGCGAGCACCATCGCGGCGGCCGGGTGGCACGTGCTGCTGGCCGACCTGCGCGGGCACGGCCGGTCCGGCCCGACCCCATCCGAGGGCGGGAGTTGGAGCTACGACGACCTCGTGTTCGGCGACCTGCCGGCCCTCATCGGCGCGGCCCGCCGGGTGCATCCCGGGTTGCCGGTGGCGCTCGTGGGGCACAGCCTGGTGGGTCACGTGGCGATGGCCGTGGCAGGCAGCGGCGCCTACGGCCAGGAAGCGCCGCCGGATCTGCACGTGCTCATCGCCGCGAACATGTGGATCTGGGGGCTCGACCCGGACCGGGACCTCGCCCGCGCCCGCGGCACGCTGCTCTTCCAGGGGATCACCCGCCTGTTCGGCCGGTTTCCGTCCCGCCTCGTGCGCATGGGACCGGCGGAGGAGGCCCGGCCCTACGTCCGGGATCTTGCGCGCTTCCTGTTTTCGGGGGTCTGGGGCTCCGGGGACGGACGCCACGACTACTGGCGCAACCTGGCTCGGGTGCGCGGGCCCGTGCTGGCCCTCGGTGGTCGGGCGGACGCGCTGATGGCCCATCCCGAGGGGCTCCGCCGTTGGACGGAGGGCCTGACTGACGCCCAGGTGGAGCTTCGGATCCTCGGAGCCGGCGATCTCGGCCTGACCGCCGATCCGGGGCACATGGAGCTGGTCACGGATCCCGGCTCCCGGGGCGTGTGGGACGAGATGGCGCGTTGGATGGGCGCCCACGCGGGGATCGCGGGGTGACGCAGGGCCCGTGCTCGTGCTACCTCCCCGCCCATGCGGACCCGCCAGCCCATCCTTCGCAGCTCGCGCGCCACGCGCAAGGTGCCCGTCCTGCCGATCCTGTTGGCCCTGTCGGTGCTCGGCAACGCCTGGTTCCTGTGGCGCTGGGAGCCCCAGGCCGGCGATCCAGCCCTGACTGAAGCGGTCAAGGAGGCGGTCGCGCTCGGCGAGGGCCCCGTGGCGTCCGAAGCGCCGCAGCCCACTCCGGCCCCCGAACCGGCCGCCCCGGAGCTGCTCACCGGCGTGCGGCTGGCCCGGATCACGATCGCGGGGGCCGTGGCCCGGGACTTCTCCGAGCAGATCGGCAAGGAGGACGGCAACCGCCTCGCGATCACCGCCGGGCGCCTGTACTCGTGGTGGCTCGACCTCACGTCGGATCCGCGCAAGGGCGACACGACGGCGGTCCTGTACGAGCCCGATGAGTTCAAGGAGGCCGAGGTCCTCGTGCACGCCCTGAACTACCGCAGCGAGAAGCTGGGCCAGCTCTTCGAGGGGTTCCGCTTCCAGCCCGCGGGCTGGACCTATGGCACCTGGTTCGATGCGGACGGGCGGGAGGTGCCCGCCTCCATCGAGCCTCCGCCGATCCGGGCGTACGAGCAGATCACCGCGCTGGTGGGCGACGGCCGCAAGCACGGCGGCATGGACTTCAAGACCCCGGTGGGCACCGAGGTGCTCGCTCCCTGGGACGGCACCGTGTCGCGCGTGAACTGGAACGTCCGCTACAACGGGGACTCCATCGAGATCAGCAGCCAGGGCAGGAGCCTCCGCTTCCTGCATCTGAGCGAGATCGGGGCTGGCATCAAGCCCGGAGCGAAGGTGAAGGCGGGGCAGCTGATCGCGCTGTCGGGCAACACCGGCCGCTCCTTCGCGCCGCACCTGCACTACGAGATCGAGGACTCCAACGGCAAGACCAGGGACCCGCTGACGATCCACAAGGTGACCCACCGCTCGGTGCCCGCCGCGGATCGCGCGGCGTTCGACGCGGAGGTCGTGCGGCTGCGGGCGGCGCTGGCGGCGGAGGTGGCGGAGGTCATCACGCCGGCGGCGGATGAAGCCACGCCAGCCGAGGCGCCCCCGGCCCAGTGATGCGGGCGGCGCTGGTCTTGTCGCTGGGGCTGCTGGCCGCCTGCTCGAGCGCGCCGACCGTGCCCCAGGCGCCAGAGCCTTCGACCGCGTCTGCGTCCGCCTGGCCGACCAGCCCGGGCTGGCACCTCCTCGCCACGCTGCCGGGGCTGCAGCGCGCACCCCGGGCGGTGGTGGGAGATCGCCTCGGGCGCTCCATCGCGGTCCTCGGAGGGCGCGGTCGCCGGGTCGTCGTGTTGGACGAGGGGCACGCGCCCGTGACCATCAAGCTCCCCCTGGACGTGGACGGCACCGGGGTGGTGTGGGACCAGGGCGCGCTGATCGTGGTGGACGGCGCGAAGGGAACCCAGGTGCGGCTGTCCCCGGCGGACCCGTCCGGGGCCGGGACGGCGACCTCCTCCATCCAGGACGACCGACGGCACCTCGTCGCCCGGCCGGATGGCGCCGTCGTGCGCACCGACGCGCTGGGTCGCGCCGACGCCGCCGGGTCGCCCGCGTGGCGTGGGGTGCCGGGCCCTTCCCTGACGATGGTGAGGGTCACGGAGAGCGAGGCGGGTCCGCTGCTGGTGGTGGCCGAGCCCCAGGTGGAGCGAAAGCGGGCGCTCCTCGCGAGCATCCCGAAGGCCCGCATGCCCAGCATCATCGGACTCGAGCCGTCCCTCGACCCCCTCGTCGGCTGGATGGCCGTGTGGACCGGCGAGCCGGGGGCGCAGGCCCTGCACATCGTGCGGTTCGACCGAGACGGGCGCGTGCTGCAGACCATCCCCGCGCCGTCCGGCGTGGTGCCTGGTGGGCTCGCCGTGTCCCTGGTGGGCGCGGATCAGGTGGTGTTGGGGGTGCCCACGAAGGCGGGGCTGCAGGTGCACCTGCTGGTGCCCGGCGGCGGCACTGGCGCCCCCCGCGTGGAGCGGTAGGCCGGGGGTTCAGTCCCGCTGGGGCCGGAAGCGGAGGTTGAGGATCTCCAGCTTGAAGGTCTCGTTCCAGCCCTCGGGCGTGTCGCCCGTGGTGAACAGGAACTCCCGGAGGTTCTCCGGGCGCAGCGGCGGCACGATCCGGTCCGGGGTGGGCATGCCCATGAGCTCCGGCGCGACGGCCCACCACTCCCGGGTGTCCAGCACCGCGCCGCCTTCGCCCAGGAACTGGAGCTCGACCTTCACCTCTTCGATGATCCGGTCGCCGTTGTTGTGCACGTCGGCCAGGAAGGCCCAGCCGTTCAACGGGCCCTTGGGGTCCTGGGCGAGGTTGACCTTGTCGACCCGGTAGTTGTCGATCAGGACCTTGGAGAGGTAGCCGAGTTCCTCCAGCTCGCCATGCGCGGTCTTCACGAACTCGCCTGCGGGGTGGCTGTCGAGGTACCCCTGGTAGGAGGCCGGGGTGCGGGCGGTGTCGGCCTCGTTGAAGGCGACCTCGTCCTCGGTGCGCCGCGCTTCCTTGACGTGCTTTCCGTCCGGGTGCGCCTCGATGTACGCGCGCCAGAGCGCGCTCTCGCCCGACTCCTTCGCCCGGTTGTAGCGCACGTCTTCGATGGATTCCCGCACGGACTCGCCGTAGACGGAGTCCGGGTACTTGGTCAGGAAGGCCTCGTAGGCCTCCGTGGTGCCCTCCATCTGGGCCTTGCGCAGGTCGCCCTGCTGGCTCTCGCACGCGGCCAGGGCGAAGAAGGTGAGCAGGAGGAAGGACAGGAGTGTGGAGCGCGACATGGCGCGCAGGGTATCAAGGCCGGGGCAGCTGGCGGTTCCCCGACTTCATCGCGTCCAGGCCGGTGGTCAGCCCGGGCATGTCGGAGGGGATGGGCGTGCTGCCCTCGATGGCCATGGCCGACCCCAACACGGTCGTCCCGATGAGCGCCACCACGTTCATCAGGACGAGGTAGGCCTCCTCGCCCTTCTGGTTGCCCATGGTCACCTCGTACTCGACCAGCTGGCCGGGGCGGATGAGGACGGACGACGACAGCTTCTTGCCCGAGGGGAGCCTCGCTTCGAGCACATGCAGCCCGGGCAGCACGTCCGCCCGCAGCGCAGAGCCGGTGCCGATGGCGACCTCGTCGAGGTAGATCTGGGTCGACGCGAGCTTCGCCGTGACCCTGAGCGCGCCCCACGCCAATTCCTCGCGGCTGGGGGTCGGGTCGTACCGCAAGGTCAGATCGAGCACCGGCGCGGTCGTGTCGGCCGGCGCGGTCGTGTCGGCCGGCGCTGTCGTGGTGGGGGCGGGGCTCGTCTTTGCGGCGCCGTCTTCGGCCTGCGCACGGGGTGCACACAGCGCAAGGACGACAAGGACGGTGAGTGCGCGCAAGGTCATGCACCCATCATCTGTCCGATTCGGGTCGGCGCAAGGGTGTCTGTCGGCGTCCGCCGTGTTTGTCGTTCTCAACGACTGATTGACCGCCCCAGGGCGAGCCCCTACCATCCGCGCGCCTCAGCCCCCGGGCTCCTGCGAAGGGAGCCAGCGCGGGACGAAGCATCGGAGAGCGCGGAGCCCATGAAGCACGAAGGAAAGATCGCCCTGGTCACCGGCGGTACGCGAGGGATCGGAAAGGCCATCTCCCTGCGTCTGGCTCAGGACGGCGCAGACATCATCCTGAACTACAAGACGGACAGCGCGACGGCCGAGGCGACCGCGGCCGAGATCCACGCCCTGGGGCGTCGCACCTGGTTGATCCAGGCCGACCTCAAGGACGACAAGGCCATCAAGCACCTGTGCTCCACCATCAAGAAGGACGTCGGCCAGCTCGACATCCTGGTGCACAACGCGGCCTTCGGCACGATGGGCAACATCCTGCGCATGGGCCTGTTTTCGTGGAACGCGGCCATGGCGATCAACGTCACGGCGCTGCTCCGCATGACCCAGCTCCTCGCGCCCATGCTGTCGGACAGCAAGGGGCACATCATCGGGCTGTCGAGCATCGGCGCGGACATGACGTTCTCCGAGTACGCCTGCATCGGCGTCAGCAAGGCGGCCCTGGAGTCGCTGTGCCGGTACATCGCGTTCGAGCTGGCCCATCTGGGGATCCACTGCAACGCGGTGTCCGCAGGCCCCATCAAGACCCGGGCGCTGGACTGGTTCCAGTTCCCCCACGCGGTGGACAACTACGGGGAGACGAAGTCGCCCCTATCCCGGGTGGGCCGCCCCGACGATCTCGCAGGGATCGTCTCCTTCCTCTGCACGCCGGACGCCGACTGGATCGTCGGCCAGGTGATCCGCGCCGACGGCGGGATCTCCATGGGTGAGAACTTCACCGACTGGTTGGAGGACGGCGACGAAAAGGAACAGGCCCTCGCCAAGAGCGCCCGAGAGTGGGAGTCCGCGATGTCGCGGGCTCGCCGCCCGTGATCAGCAAGTTGGAGGGACCGAGATGAAGGCCATGTTCCTGACCGGGGCCACCGGCTTCGTGGGCAGCCAGGCGATCCTGCGTTACATCGACGTAGCGCCGGATCTGCATTTCTATCTGATGCTTCGGGCGCGGGACGACGAGCACCTCGCCAAGCGCATCGACAAGTTCATGACCGCGACCTTCGGCGACCGGGCCGAAGAGGTGCGTCCGCGCATCACGTTCGTGCAGGGAGACCTGCTCAAGGAGCAGCTCGGCATCTCCGACGAGGCCCTCGCGGATCTCGTGGCGAACTGCGATCACGTCGTGCACTGCGCCGCGTCCGTCGACTTCGCCATGAAGATCGAGCAGAGCCGCCAGTTCAACCTGGACGGCACCCGCCGGGTCATCGAGATCTGCGAGAAGATGCAGCGGGCTGGCCACTTCCGCCGCCTCGACTACGTCAGCACCGCCTACGTGTCCGGCAACCGCGAAGACGTGGTCGATCCGTCCCAGCTGTCCAACCATGGACTCGGCTGGGCCAACGACTACGAGCAGAGCAAGTTCGAGGCCGAGAGCCTCGTGCGCGGCTGGCGCAGCCAGGGCAACCCGGTCACGATCTACCGCCCCTCGACGGTGGTGGGCGACAGCCGCACCGGGGAGACCACCAACTTCAACGTGCTGTACTGGCCCCTGCGGGTCTACGCGCGCGGCTGGTGGAACCTGATGATCGGCTACGAGGACACGCCGGTCGACGTGGTGCCCATCAACTACGTCGTGGACTGCCTCGTCGCGTTCTCGCTGGACGACGAGCTCATCGGGCGCAACTACCACCTCGCGGCGGGGCCGGACAAGATCTGCCAGATCCGCGATCTGGCCACGGCGGCCAGCTCCTATTTCAACCAGGAGTACCCGAAGTTCGTGACCCCGGAGAAGTTCTGGAAGGTCTACGAGCCGGCCATCGCGAAGAACGCGACGCCGGCCCAGCAGACGCTGATCAAGCAGGGCACGGTCTACATGCCCTACTTCATTCGCAGCCCGCTGTTCGACACGACCACGACCGCGCAGGACGCCGAGAAGCACGGCGTGGCTCCGGTCGTGGCCGTCACCGACTACTTCGATCTGCTCTTCAACTACTGCATCGCGACGGACTTCGGTCGGAAGAAGAAGGGCAAGGCTGCGGGTGGCGAAGGTGCCGAGTCCGACGGGCTGGACGAGGCCGACGAGGAACTGGTGGCGCCGACGGTCTGACCCGGGGGCCGAAGGGAGGCCTGTACCTCTCTTTACACCCCTGGGACACCGTGGTAGCAACACCCAGCTTTCGGGACCGGGCAGCCCTCGGAACCGGTTCAACCGACTGAATTCAAAAGCGAATCACCATTGGAGTGGGACCTCGGATCCATGGCGGATCGCATCGTCATCACCGGCATCGGGATCGTGACTGCGGCGGGCGTCGGAATCGACGCATGCTGGCACACGTTCCTGTCTGGCCGGTCCGCGGTCGGCACCCTGGATCTGTTCGATCCGACGGGGATGGCGAGCCACATGGCGGGGCAGGTCCCCTCCTGGCCCGTCGTGCCCGACGCTGTCGGCCCCTACCCCGTCGTCGGCCGTCCCATGACCTTCGCCATCCACGCGGCCCTGGAGGCCATGCAGCGCGCCGGCATCGCCGACGGGCTGGACGTGCCGCCGTCGCGTCGCGCCGTGGTCGCGGCCGGCGGGTTCGATGACCAGATGATGGTCTTCCTGGCCCGGGCGATGGACCGGCTCGTGGCGAGCGGCGAGCCGAGCTTCGGTGAGGTGGACGAGGACCAGCTCGTCGACCACCTGCTGGACGACGGCGTGCTCGACGGCATGGAGCGGTACAGCCAGGTGCAGGTGATGCAGGCTGTGGCGCACCTGTTCGATGCGCGGCAGGCCCTGTCGGTGAGCACGGCCTGCGCCGGTGGCCCCACGGCCATCGGCGACGCGGTGACGCTGCTGCGCAACGGCGAGGCGGACATCGCCATCGCCCTGGGCGTGGACACCCTCATCTCGCGCGAGATGATGGGGGGCTTCTGCAACCTGACGGCCCTGTCCACACGCAACGACGCGCCGGAGCTGGCGTCGCGCCCGTTCGACAAGGACCGCGACGGCTTCGTGATGGGCGAGGGGGCCGCGGCCCTCGTGCTCGAGCGGGAAGAGGTCGCGCGGGCCCGGGGCGCCACGATCCTCGCCGAGCTCGCGGGCGTCGGATACAGCTCGGACGCCTACGCGTTGACCGCGCCCCACCCCGACGGCAACGGCATGGCGATGTCCATGACCCGCGCCTGCGAGGACGCCGGGATCGGGCCCGAGGGGGTGCAGTACATCAACGCCCACGGGACGTCCACGCCGGCCAACGACAAGGCCGAGACCCGCGCCATCCGTCTGGCATTCGGGGACCACGCCGACTCCCTGGTGGTCTCGGCGAGCAAGGGCGCCATCGGACACCTGATCCACGGCGCCGGCGCCGTCGGGGCCGTGGTCGCCGTGCAGACGATCCTCGACCAGACCGCACATCCCACCGCGAACCTGCATGATCCGGGACCTGGCTGCGACCTCGACTTCGTCATCGGCGTGCCCCGCCCGATGAACGTGGACGTCGCGCTGGTGAACGCCTTCGGCTTCGGCGGACAGAACACCACCCTCGCCATTCGTCGCTGGGACGCGACGGCTGGCAACTAGTTCGAAAACCACACCGGGGAGTCCCCCCGGAGCGAAACGCAGAGGCGGCACCGTCCGCACACGGAGGTAGAGCGATGGCTGATCGGGCCGAAATCCTTGAGAAGCTGACTGAGATCATCGTCGAGACGCGCGGCGTCGACGAGGAGGAGTGCACGGAGACGGCGACCCTCTTCGACGACCTGGGCCTCGAGTCGATCGACTTCCTCGAGATCTCCTTCCGCATGGAAGAGGACTTCGGCTTCCCGTTCCCCACCGACGATCTGGGCGCGCTGCTGACCTCGGTCGGCGAGAACAGCACGACCGCGGATGTGAACAAGGCGCTCGACTCCCTGAGCACCGACTTCCACATCAAGTTCGACCGTGATGGGGTCGAGGGCGTGGATCCGTTCGACTCCGAGAAGCTGCGCGGCTCCGTGCTGAAGCTCTTCACGATCGGCGCGCTGGTGGACTTCGTTCAGGCACGTTCCGAGGCCTGAGTCCCCGGATCGGAGAAGCGTCCATGGCGAGTGCGCCCCGGCGCGTGGTGATCACCGGCATCGGGATCACCTCGCCTTTCGGTGTCGGAACCGCGGCCCTGTCTGAAGGGCTGTCAATGGGGCGTTGTGCCCTGAAGACCCTGGAGGGGCGGCTCGCCATGGTTCCTCCTGGCGCGGGTGGGTCTCTGGACCTGCCCCGCAAGGAGTACAAGGACTGGTTCGACACGCGGGTCCTCCGCCTGTCCACCATGACCCGCCAGACGCAGCTGGGCTGCATCGCCGCGGGTGACCTCCTCAAGGGCATGGGCCTGTGGCCCGACGGCACGCTGCATCCCGACAAGGGGGCCTTCCTCGGCTCGTTCATCGTCCCGCCGGACTTCCGCAAGCAGGTCCGCGCGGTGCGGATCCTGAGCCGTCGCCCGGACGGCGAGGACCGGGGCTTCGTGCAGGACGACACGCGCCTGGGCGAGGCCATGAAGATGGCCAGCGCCTTCGACTTCCTGCGGGCGCTGCCCAACATGCCGAGCTCCCATCTGAGCATCCAGACGGGCTTTCAGGGGCCGGCGTGCACCTACCTGGGCAGCGACGCGTCCGGGCTGCAGGCCCTGGGCATGGCCGTGCAGGTGATCCGGCGGGGCGGCGTCACGGCGATGATCGCCGGCGGCGCCTTCGAGCCGTTCCAGGAGGTGCATCTGGCCTGGCAGAGCCAGCGCGGCCTGTGGAGCAACTCGGACCTGCCCCCCGAGGAGCGGGTCCGGCCCTACAGCACCCGCGCGGGCACGCTCCCGGCCGAAGGTGGCGCGGTCTTCTATCTGGAGGAGCGCGACGCGGCGCTGGCCCGCGGCGCGACGATCCTCGCGGAGGTGACGGGCTACGGGCAGCGGTTCGTGACCCCCGGCCTGGACCCCGACGGCTCCGTGCGGTCGGACGCCCTGAAGGCCACGGGGGTGGCCTCCCCCGACTGGATCGCGCCCACGGGGCTCGGCCGGCCCGACATGGACGCGTTGGAGGTCAAGGCCTTCCAGGACGCCTATGGCGACGATCTGGGCGGCGCCGCGGCGCTGCTCGCGACGCCGTGGATCGGCTTCTCCGGCCCTGCCACCGCTCCACTGCAGCTCGCCGCCGGGATCCTCGCGGCGCGAGGCGAGCTGACGCCGCAGCGCGGGGTGCGCGGCGAGCCCGCTCCGGGTTGCGAGGCCATGGCCACCGCGCTGACCCGCTCGGGACGGACCGGCGCAGGGGCGACGCTGGTCGCCTCGTGCTTCTCCTTGGACGGGGTGCATGCGGCCGTCGGCGTGCGGGTCGAGGCTTGAGGGGTTGAGCTCTCCGCCCCAGGATCGGATCGTCGTCACGGGCGTGGGCATGGTCTCAGCGGCCGGCCGCGGGACCGACGCGGCGTGGGCCCGGCTGCGGGGTGGGCAGACCGCCCTGACTCCCATCGAGCTGTTCGATCCGGCGCCCTATGGCCTGTCGGTGTCCGGCGAGGCGAAGTCCGTCGCGCGGGAGCCGGGCCTGGATCGCGCCTTTCAGCTCCTCGACATCGCCGCGGACGAGCTGATGCAGTCGTCCGGCTGGGGGGAGGAGCAGCGAGGCGACTCCACCGGCGTGGTCCTGGGGACCTGCCAGGGGGCCATCGAGGGAGCCAGCGCGATCCACCGCGCCTTCCAGACCCGCCCCGTGCCCGCCGCGGACGACACATCCCGGGCCGCTTTTGCGGCCTATCGCCCGGGCCACGGCACCGCGCGTCTGGCGGACCGCATCGGGGCCCTGGGGCCGCGATCCACGGTCGGGATGGTGTGCGTGTCCTCGTCGGTGGCGCTGATGCACGCCGTGGATCTGATGCGCGCAGGCGAGGCGAAGCGGGTCGTGGCCGGCGGGTTCGAGGCGTTCACGCAGTTCGTGGTCACGGGCTTTCACTGCATCGGGGCCCTGGCGAGCGGCGCGCTGCGTCCGTTCGACTCGGAGCGCGACGGCACCGTGCTCGGCGAGGCCGCCGTCCTGCTGACGCTCGAGCGGGAGGACGATGCCCGCCGCCGCGGTGCCACGATCCTCGCCGAGATCGCCGGCTGCGGGGTCGCCGCCGACGCGTTCCACATGACCGCCCCGGATCCCGAAGGGGGCGGGCTGGAGCGCGCGATCCGCCAGGCGTTCGCCGAGGCCGGTATCGGCCCCGCCGATGTGGACTTCATCTCCGCCCACGGCACCGGCACGGTGTTCAACGACGGAATGGAGAGCAAGGCGTTCTCCCGGATCTTCGCCGAGCTGGTCGAGACCGGCGCGATGCCGCCGGTCACCGGGATCAAGTCGGTGTTCGGCCACACCCTGGGTGCGGCCGGCGCGCTGGACGCGGTCATGGCCGTGCGGGCGATGAACGAGCGCGTGCTGGCGCCCACCGTCGCCCACCGCGAGCCCCTCGAAGGGCTGGAGTCCTGGGACTTCGCGGTGGACGGTCCGAAGGCCCCCGCGTCCCCCATCGACGTCGTGCTGAGCACCAACTCGGCCTTCGGCGGCAACAACTCGGCGCTCGTGCTGCGCCGGGTCCAGGCGCCCTGACGTGGGTCGGCTCCTGATCAGCGGCGCGGGAGCCGTCACGTGCCTGGGCCTGGGTCTGGACCCGATCCGTGAGGCGATCAGCGCCGGCGTGCCCATCGACTTCGACGTCGAGCAGCCCGGGTCCACCCCGGTTCGGGTGGGGCGCGTCGGGTACCTCAAGGACGCCGAGTCCGCCGCCACGTACCGCCGCTGGGGCCAGATCGACACCTACTCGCGGTATGCCTATGTCGCCGCGCGCCTCGCCCTCGAGGCAGCGGGCCTGCACCACGGCGCGGACGTGTCCGATCACGGGGTGCTGCTCGGCACGGCCTTCGGCTGCATCGAGGAGAACCAGAAGTTCGAGCGCTTCCAGATCGTCGACGGGCAGCTCAAGGGGGCGTCGCCCCTGGTGTTCAAGGGCACCGTCGACAACGCGCCCGCCGGGTGGATCGCGGTGGCGTGGAAGATCAAGGGGCCCAACGCCACGTTCGTGTCCGGAGACGGCGCCGGGGCCGAGGCCATCTGGGCGGCCGCCCGGCTGATCCGCCGCGGGCGCGCGCCGGCGATCCTGTGCGGCGGCGTCGAGCGGTTCGTGGATCTGCACCTCGTGCTTCGGGAGCGGGACCCGGCCACCCAGGGAGAGATCCTGAGTGAGGGCGCCGGTGTGCTCCTGATCGAAGACGAGGACGCGTTCCTGGCCCGCGGCCGGTCTCTGGACGAAGCGCCGGTGGAGCTGCTCGGGGTGGTTCGTCACCGCGGAAGCATCCCCGATGGCCTGCAGAGCACCGGGGTGCGGCTCGGCATCGCCCTCGCAGATGTCGGCTTGATCTCGTTGGCCTGCCCGGACGCCTCGGCGCTCGGTAGAGTGCGCGGCGATGTCCAGAAAGCCGTCACGCCGGGTGGGCATGGCGACGCCCTGGGCGGAGTCGAGTTCGTCGCGGACAAGACGCTCCTGGGCGAGTTTCACGGTGCATGGGCGGGCGTGGCCGCGTGCGCGGCGCTGGTGCGCCGGGTCCCAGGGGCTGGCTGGAACGGCCGCCCCCTGGCCATCGTTCAGGTCCATGGCGAGAACAACGAGTGCTTCTATCTGGTTCTGAAGAGCCAGGATTCATCGGAGTGAGGCAATGAGCAGGGTTCGCGTGGTCGTGACCGGTCTCGGTGTCGTGGTCCCCCATGGGGACGACATCGACACGGTGTACGCCAGAGTGATTCGCGGCGAGAACGAGTGCGGTCGCATCACCAAGTTCGATCCGACTGGCTACGACTGCCAGATCGGGTCGGAGGTGAAGTACGCGTTCGACGCCCCCGACATGGTCGGTCCGTACACCGTGCACAACGAGGCGCTGGCGTTTGTCGTCGGCGCGGCGGACCGGGCGGTCCGGTACGCCGGCCTCACCGCAGCGACGGGCGATGCCCAGGATCGGCGCACCGTCGTGCTGTCCACGGGGGTCGGCCCCGCCAACATCGACTTCCTGGGGCCGATCGCGCTGCGTCTGCACGGGGACGACAGCGATCCCTACACGTCGGACATGTCCACCTTCTACGCGCAGGCCCCCGACGAGCCGGAGGCCGTGGGCCTGGACGAGTTCCACCTGGACACGGCGGCTCCCGCCTGCGCCGTGCTCCTCGGTGCGGCTCACGTCTACAACACCGCCAGCGCGTGCGCCTCGGGCTCCCACGCCATCGCCGACGCCGCGGCCCTGATCGCTCGAGGCGAGGCCGACGTGGTCCTCGCCGGAGGTGTCTGCACCCCGGTGACGCGGGTGCTGGTGCCGGGCTTCGCGATGCTTCAGGCGCTGTCCACCCGCAACGACGATCCCGAGCACGCTTCGCGGCCCTTCGACGCGGGGCGGGACGGCTTCGTGATGGGCGAAGGCGCGGCCGTGATGATCCTGGAGTCCGAGGAGCACGCCAAGGCGCGGGGCGCCACGATCCTGTGCGAGCTCGCGGGGTGGGGATACAGCTGCGACGCGTACCGCCTCACGGATCCGCAGCCCGAGGGCAAGGGCATGGCCCTGTGCATGGCCCGGGCCCTGGAGTCCGCCGGGGTCACGCCGGCGCAGGTCGATCACGTCAACGCGCACGGGACGTCCACGGCGTACAACGACCGGGCCGAGACCCTGGCCATCAAGACGGCTCTCGGAGAGCACGCGTACTCGACGCCCGTGTCCTCCAACAAGTCCATGTTCGGGCACCTGATCCACGCCGCGGGGGCCCTGGAGGGCTGCCTGTCGGTCAAGACCATCCTCAACGGCGTCATCCCGCCCACCATCAACTACACCGAGGCGGATCCGCTGTGCGATCTCGACTACGTGCCCAACGTGGCTCGTGAGGCCAAGGTGGACGTGATCCTGAAGAACTCCTTCGGCTTCGGCGGCATGAACGTGTCCGTCGTCTACCGCCGCTACGAGGCCTGAGATGAGCACCACCTCCGAGCGCGTCGTCATCACTGGTTGCGGCGTCATGTCCCCCTTCGGGATCGGCGCCGCGGCGCTGTTCGATGGAATGTTGGCCGGGGAGAGCCGGGTAGCGGCCCTGGAGGGCCATCGCGGGTCGTTGCGTCCGGGCTACGGAGGCGTGATCGCGGAGAAGCCGGCCAAGGTCATCCGCGACCTGCCCAACAGCCGCGAGATGCGTCCCGGCACGATGACGCAGTACACGTTCTTGTCCACTGCCGCCCTCGGCGACGCGATGCTGAACGCTGCGGTGCCGCTCGTGAACGAGGAGGGCCGCAAGGACCTGGTGCCGCCGTGGGAGGGCAGCCGAGGACGCGGGGCCTACATCGCGAGCTACACCAACTCCGACAAGTTCGAGAAGTACGTGCGGTTCGCGCACCACGTCATCAGGCGGGCCGCGGACGGCGGCGCCGAGATCGACGACAGCCAGGTGCCCCAGGCGATCCGCAAGTTCACGGCGTTCGAGTTCCTCAAGCTGATGAACAACATGCCCACTGCCCACGCGGGCATCCAGGGGCGCTGCCGCGGGCCGGTGAACACCTTCCTGGGGACCCCCGCCGGAGGCCTGCAGGCCATCGGTCGGGCGGCCGCGGTGATCAAGGACGGCCTCGCGCAGCTGATGTACGCCGGCGGCGTCGGAAGCTCCGTGCACGATCAGATGATGATGGTGCGGGCCACCCGTGGGCTGAACAGCTCATCGGACATGCCCCCCGCGAAGGCGGGTCGGCCCTTCGACCGTGGCGCCACGGGCATCGTGCCCGGTGAGGGCGGCGGCATGCTGGTGCTGGAGAGCGAGTCGTCGGCGCGGGCCCGTGGCGCGACCATCCGCGCCGAGCTCGCCGGATATGGCGACTGGTTCGCCCCGCCCACCGCCAACCGCGGTCTGCCCGCGGGACCCGGCGGCATGGTGCGTGCGGCCCGCAAGGCCCTCGCCCAGGCTGGCCTGGAGGCGGCGGACATCGACGTCGTCACGGCCCTGGGGGAGAGCGACCTGGAGCTCGACGCCATCGAGGCCGCGGGCTTCGCCGAGATCCTCGGGCCGCGCGCGGCCGAGGTCCCGGTCCTCGCGCTGACGGCTCACATCGGCGCCTGCGAGGCCGGAGTCGGTCCCATGTCCGCGGCCGTCGCCCTCATGGCGATGGAGCGGGGGATGGTGCCCGGCGATCTGAACCGCGAGGATCCCGTGGAGGGCTACCGCGGTCCCGTCTCGGCAGGACCGCGCACGATGTCCGTCCGAAACGTCCTCGTCTCGGCGATGACCCGCGAGGGGATCAACGCCGCGATCGTGTTGCGGCGCATGGAATAGTCCGCAGCGGAGCGTTCAGCAGAGCGATGACCGACGGTCCACATGACGCGGTCAATTGGCGGGTGGTCTTCGCGGGCCTCCTGCTCGCCGCGTCCCTGTGGATCCTGGCGCTCGGCGGATTCCAGCCCGGCGGACCGGGCACGTCGTCCGCACCCGAGTGGCATGTCAACGTCAACGGCGGGTTCAAGATCCGCCCGCCGCCGGAGTGGACACGCCGCACGGACGACCGCGACGGCACGCAGATCGCCCCTGCCGTGCAACCCACGACGGGCTTCGCGACGCTGATCGTGTCGGTGCGGCTGGCGTCGGACCCCGATCCCATGGCGTACCTCACCCAGGCCGCCGCGCGCCCTCCGGCGGGGCCCGTCCGGGAGCTGAAGTGGCTGTCCCTGGACAAGATCGTGATGGGAGACGGCCGGGAGGGGGCGCTGGGGGAGTTCGCCCAGGTGTATCGCGGCGCTCCGGTGCACGGCTGGATGGCCATCGCGGTCCGGGACGGACGGCTCGTGCAGGCGGTGGCCACGGTCCCCGCGGATCGTGCGGCGGCCTGGGGCCCGACCCTCATCGCCTCACTGCGCAGCCTGCAGGCCCTCTGAGGTCAGGAGCCCCTGGACGTGTCGGTGTGGGACAGCGCGCCCAGGTGGGCGAGGAACCGCCGCCAGAGCTCCGCGTGACGGTCGCCCTCGAGCCGGATCGTCAGGTGGTGCACGGGGCCGTGTTTGTGCACCTCGACCACCGTGCCCTGCAGCCGCAGATCGAAGAACGCGTCCCCCTCGACCTGGGCGCGGATCAGCACCCGGGAGCCGGCCGGGGCGGTCAGCTTCTCCACCTGGAACTCGAGCTCGGACGGTCCGGCTTCGGTGACGACGCCGGACACCACGGTGCCCTCGGAGAAGATCGCCGCGTCGAACTCGCAGGGAAACCGCGTCTTGGCGATGGGCGCGGGCGGAGAGGGGCGTGGGGGACGCTGGCCGTCGCCGGGCCCGGGGCGGGGCGGCGCCGCAGGAGCGCTGCTCCGTTCGGAGGCGAGCCGCCTGGCCTCCTCGAGGGCCTCCAGGGGAAGCCCGGGGGAGCTCAGGTGCACCACGGCTCCCTCCTCGGGCGACCGATCCTGGTTGTACCGGGCGATCCGCTCCGGGTCCGCCGGGTGGGGCGGCACGATCTCGATGAAGTCCCGCAGTCCCTCCTGCAGCCGTGTGACCGTGAAGGGCTTGCGAACGAACGCCCACACCCGGCGGCTGAGCAGCGGCTTCTGCAGTCGGGCGGCGTCGCGGTACACCCCCGAGGCGACGAAGACGGGCAGGGACTCGAAGTCGGGGATCTCCCGCGTCGCCTTGTCGAGGAAGGCGAATCCGTCGAGGCCGGGCATGTGCAGGTCGAGCAGCAAGGCAGCGGGCCGCTCCGCCTGCAGGTGCCGTAATGCCTCGAAGGCATCCCGAGCCACGCGGGTGCGGTAGCCGATGATGTGCAGCATGCCGCGAGCGACCTCGCGCGCGTCCGCGTCGTCGTCGATCACGAGGACGAGCGGCGCGAACGGCGAGGGCGGATTGATGATCGGTTGCGTCGACATGCTCGTCTTCTGATCGGGGGACCGCTCGAGTATCGCCTGCGGGAGCCGCTTCGGAAAGACGTCGCGCCCAGACGGGCTGTATGCTGACGGGCTCTGCGGGAGATTCTTGCGTTGGTGGATCTGGTTACGGTTGCCTTCGGGGCGGTGGGAGTCGCGGTCGCTGGCTCCCTGGGTTGGCTCGGAGGCTCGCGCCGCCGATCCAGCGCTGGCGCGTACGAGGCCCTCAGCAAGATGCCCCAGCCGGTGATCTGCATCGGGCCCGATGGCGCGCTCGTGGCTGCGAATGAGCGCGCCATCGCGCTTCTGGGCACGGTGCTCGACAAGCGGGACGAGCCCTTCACCCGGGAGGAACTCGTCCAGCGGGGGCTGCGCCTGCAGGACATCGAGGCGGCCCGGGTGGCGTACGGAGCCGGTCACCCGTTCAGCGCCCTGGTCGAGTTTCGCGCTGGTGAAGCCCTCCTGCGGCTCGCGGTCACCGTGGCCCCGGAGCCTCGCGGGGGGGCTGTTCTCGTGCTCCGGGACTACACCGCGGAGGCCGAGACCAAGCGGAAGATGGAGTGGGAGGTCGACCGCCTGGACACGGCGCGGCGCGGACTCGAGAAGCAGCTCGCGGACAGCACCGCGGACCTCACCCGGCTGTCGGAGCAGTACTTCGATCTGTTCGACAACGCGCCGGCCTTCTACATGCACCTCGACGCGAGCCAGCACATCATCGTGATCAACAGCGCCGGCGCCGGCGCCCTCGGCTACGAGCCGCTGGAGCTCAAGGGGCGTGTGGCCTTCGACCTCTTCGAGCCCGAGGACCGGCCGCGGCTCCGCAGGCTCCTGAACAAGCCCGAGGACCTGGATCCGACCAGCTCATCCGAGTTCCGGCTCATCGACCGCACCAACAAGACGATCACCGTCCTGCTGTCCGGGGCGACCGTTCCCGATGCAGAAGGCCGACCGGACCGCGAGACCCGCCTGACGCTGATCGACATCGGCACCATCAAGGAGCATCAGCTGCTCCTGCGCCGGATCTCGGCGGAGCTCGAAGAGCGCAACGCCGTGCTCGAGCTGAAGAACGAGGAAATCGCGCGCGCCGACAAGCTCAAGTCCGAGTTCCTCAACAACATCAGCCACGAGCTCAGGACCCCGCTGCACGCCGTGATCGGCTACGCCGAGCTGATCCACTCGGGCGGCTACGGGCCTACCTCGGAGCTGCAGCGGCACGGATCTGCGGGGATCCTCAAGCGCGGCGAGGATCTGCTCGGCCTCATCAACAACCTGCTCGACCTGTCCCGGATCGAAGCGGGACGCATGAACGTGATCATCGCGGCCTTCGATCCGGTGGCGGCCGTGCAGCATCCCCTCGAGACCACCTCGATGCTCGTGCGCAACAAGCGCGACCGGCTGAAGCTGAGGGTGATCGCCGAGGACGCCCCCCGTCTGGTGACGGGCGACGAGGACATGTTCAAGCGGGTCGTCATGAACCTGCTGTCCAACGCGTCCCGATTCACGGAGCGCGGGTCGATCAACGTGACCATCCGGCGCGACGGCACCCAGTACGTGACGGCGGTGTCCGATACGGGGGTCGGCATCTCCGAGGATGCGCAGAAGTTCATCTTTGACGAGTTCCGCCAGGTCGATGGCTCGACCACGCGCGAACACGGAGGATCCGGGCTGGGGCTCGCGATCTGCAAGAGGCTGTGTGAACTGATGGGGGGCTCAATCAGCGTAACGAGCCGGGTCGGCCAGGGGACGACGTTCTACGTGCGACTGCCAATCCACGGAGAAGAGATCGTCGCCAAGGCCGACAACCGGGCTCGCGAGTGGACACGGCATGAGACCACCATCCAGCGATGACCCCCAGGCCTGGTCGGCGGCCGAGGGCGCCGGGATCCCCGAGAACGACAACGGGCCCCGGGTCCTCGTCGTCGAGGACGATCCCGCGATCCGCGAGGTGCTCATCACGACGCTTCGGCTGTCGGGCTACAAGGTCCGCGCCGCCTGCGAGGGCGACGCGGTCCTGCCCGTCGCGCTGGAGTTCCGTCCCCAGCTCGTGTTGATGGACTTGATGCTGCCGGGCACCGACGGCTGGGAGCTGACCCGCCGGATCAAGGCCCAGGAGGAACTCGGTCGCCCTCCGGTCATCGTGCTCTCGGCGCGGGTGCGCGAGGACGACCAGGCGCGGGCCATCGAGGCGGGGGCCAGCGAGTTCGTCGCGAAGCCCTGCCGCGCGGGGACCCTGGTGGAGGTGGTCAAGAAGTACCTGCCCGTCTGACCCGCGGGCCGGACGAGCGCGCTCTACCGGAGCCTGGCGTCCTTGCCGTAGGCCTCGTGCACCCACTCCTCGAAGTCGATGCCCAGGGTCATTCCGCCGTCTGCGACCATCATCTGGCCAACGACGTATCGGGACTCCGGGGCGGCCAGGAACGCCACGATGGGCGCCACGTCGTCCGGCTGGGCGACGCCGAGGCCGACGGTCTTCTTCTGCACGAAGCGGCGCACGCGGGGGCCGATCTCCCAGCGCTCCAGGATCCCCGTGTCCACGGTGCCGCAGCTGACGCCGTTGCAGCGCACGCCCTCCCGGATCCACTCCGACGCCATGTACTGCAGGAGGGAGTCCAGGCCGGCCTTGGCTGCGCCCACCGCGGCGAAGCCGGTGAACGCCGCCTGCGCGCCGACCGTGGACAGGAGCACGACGCGCCCGCTGCTCTGCTTGAGGAGGGGGTAGGCGGCCTTCGCCACCTCGAGCACGGCGTCGAGGTGGATCGCGAAGGAGCGCTGCCACGTCTCGACGTCCATGTCCTCGAGCGCCTTGATCTCGGCGTTGCCGGCGGCGGGCACCAGCACATCCAGCCGGTCGAAGTGCTCCGAGAAGGCCTTCAGCAACGTGCTGGCACCCTTGCGGTCGGTGAGATCGGCCTGCAGGGCGACGGCGCGGCCCCCGTCCCGCTCGATGGACCGGACCACCTCGTCGGCGAGCTCGGCCTGCTCGTTGTAGGCGACCGCGATGGCGGCTCCCTCCGCGGCGAGGCGCCGCGCCACGGCGGCGCCGATCCCCCGGCTCGCGCCGGTGATGAGCGCGACCTGGCCCTCGAACCGTCGGCACTGGATGGCGGTCATGCCGCACCTCCTTCGTCTGCGGCGAACTCGCTGCGATCCACGTTCTCGTCCATCCAGTCGTCGTAGTCGACGCCGAGCAGCAGCCCTGCCTCGGCCACGATGCTCTGCCCGATGATCCAGCGGCTCTCCTCGGTGCAGAGCCACACAGCGATGTCGGCGATGTCATGGGGCTGCCCCATGCGGCCCGCCAGGCCCTTCTTCGCGGTGAAGATGCGGACCGCCTCCGGGAAGCGGAACCAGTCGATGGCTCGCGTGTCCACGGGGCCTGCGGCGACCGAGTTCGCGCGGATCCCGTACTTGGCCCACTCGAACGCCATGTACCGGACCAGGGCCTCCATCGCGGCCTTGCTGCTGCCGATGGCGACGTAGGTGGGGTACGCGGTGTGCGCGCCGAGGGTGGAGGTGGCGGTGATGACGCCGCCCTTCCGCTTCAGCCAGGGCAGGGCGCCCTTCGCGGTGAGCATGGGCGACAGCACGTTGGTGTCGTAGGACGCGCGCCAGGACGCCCGTCCCATGCGCTCGACCTCGCCCATCGTGCCGAACGCCGCGTTGAGCACGAGCACGTCGATCTGGTCGAGCCCGGAGGCGACCTCCTCGAACATCGAGTCCACGCCGGCGGGCTTGCGCAGATCGGACATGATCAGCTGCACGGTGCGGCCGGTCTTCCTGATCTCCTCGGCCGCTTCCTCGGCGTTGGCCTGATCCTTCTTGTACACGAGGATCAGATCGGCGCCGCGGGCGGCGAGTCGAAGGCTGATCTCACGGCCGATCCCGCGGGTTCCGCCGGTCACGAGGGCGACCTTTCCGCTGAGATCGCCGGGGTTGGTCGGGGCTGGGTGCAACATGTCTCCTCCGGAGGGCGGCGGATGATACCTTCCCGCCCCGCTGACGGAAGGAGCTTGCATGGGCCGCAGGGTCGTCATCACCGGCATGGGCACGGTGACTCCCCACGCTGACGACGTGGACAACCTGTTTTCGCAGGTCGCCGAGGGTGTCTCGGCGGTGCGCCGGATCACCCAGTTCGACCCGACGGGGCTGGCTTCCCAGATCGCCGCCGAGGTCCGCTACGAGGTCCGGGGCCCCGACCAGGTGGGGCCCTACGCGTGCTCCTCCCGGACCATGAAGTTCGCCACCGCGGCGGCGCAGCGTGCCCTCGCGGATGCCGGCTTGCCGGAGCTGGATCCCGACGATCCCGCCCGGGGACGCCGCGCCGTGCACCTGTCGAGCGGTGTCGGCTCCGCGGCCATGGAGGCCCTGGGGCCGCTGACCCTGTCGGTCTGGGGATCGCCCGATTCGGACGAGAAGCGGGATCTGCCGGCCCTTCGCCGGGGCATCGCGGAGCACCCCGAGGTCGTCCGGGGGATCGAGGAGTGGTTCTGCGAGTTCGCGGCGCCGGCCCTGGGCGTGATGTTCGGGGCCGACCGGGTGAGCCTGGCGGCGTCGGCGTGCGCCAGCGGCTCCCACGCCCTGCTGGACGCGGTGAACATGATCAAGCTGGGGCAGGTGGACTCGGTGCTGGCGGGCGGGGTCTGCACCCCGGTGACCCGCTCGATGATGCCGGGCTTCGCGATGCTGTCGGCGCTGTCCACCCGCAACGAGGATCCCCAGGGGGCCTCGCGCCCCTTCGACGCGGGACGCAGTGGCTTCATCATGGGCGAGGGGTGCTCCTTGATGGTCCTCGAAGACCTGGAGGCAGCGCTCGCGCGGGGGGCACGGATCCACGGCGAGGTGCTCGGGGCGGGTATCGCCACCGACGCCTACCGCCTGACCGATCCGGAGCCCACGGGCCGGGGCATGGGCGAGGCCATGCGCCGCGCCATGAAGGACGCGGGGCTCGGGCCGGACGACGTGGACTACATCAACGCCCACGGGACGAGCACGAAGCTGAACGACGCGGCCGAGACCAAGGCGGTCAAGGCGGCGTTCGGGGCGCGGGCCTACGACATCCCCATGTCCTCGACGAAGTCGATGTTCGGGCACCTCATCCACGCGGCCGGGATCACCGAGGCCCTCATCTGCATCAAGTCGATCCAGGAGGGGATCATCACCCCGACGATCAACCACGAAGAGGCCGATCCGGAGTGCGATCTGGACTACGTGCCCAACGAGGCGCGGCAGCACCGGGTGCGCGTGGCGATGAACAACTCCTTCGGGTTTGGCGGACAGAACGTGTCCGTGCTGCTCGGGGCCTGGAACGGGAGCGCGTCGTGACCGTGCGTGACGTGGATGTGGTGATCACCGGGTATGGGGCCGTCACTGGCCTCGGCGATGACGAGGCGCTCCGGGAGGCGTGGCTGGCGGGCCGCTCCGGTGTGCGCCCGTTCGGCGACGACAAGGACGTCGGTGGCCTTCCGCCGGGCTATGGCGCGCGGGTGGACTTCAGCCACAAGCAGCTGCGGGCGCTGCCCGGAGCGCGCGGGCTCCGGCCCGGCACGATGACCGAGTTCACGTTCCTGGCCTGCGGCGCCGTGGGGAGGGCGCTGCGGTCCGCGGGGATCCTCGATCCTGAAGCCGACACCGTCGAGGTCATGGACCGGCGCGGTGTCTACCTGGGCTCGTACACCAACTTCCCCGAGCTGAAGAAGCACGCCCGGCTCACCCACGTGATGGCTGACCCCCAGGCCGCCGAGTCCGGGGTGTACACGGTGGATGACAGCCGCATCGACCAGGGGATGAAGGGCTTCACCGGCTTCGACTTCCTCAAGCTGATGAACAACATGCCCACCGCCCACGCGGCCATCCAGGCGGCGGCCCGCGGGCCCGCCAACACGATGCTCGGCCACGCCACCGCGGGGCTGCAGGCCATCGGGCGCGCCGTGGACGGCATCCGACTGGACCTGGCGGATCAGTTCATCGCAGGGGGGACGGGACCCGGGACGAGCGAGGGCCTCGCCGCGGTTCGCCACACCAACGGCATGTTCGCCGACCCGGTCGCGACCCCCGGCAGCGCAGCCCGCCCGCTCGACGTGGGCGCGACGGGTCTGGTTCCGGGCGACGCGGGCGCGGCGATCGTGCTCGAGACGGCGCAGAACGCTGCAGATCGAGGCGCCGCTCCCATCGCGCGGATCGCGGCCTGTCGGGACCTGTTCGTGGCCCCTCCGACGCCGCGCGGCGGGGTGGATGCGGTCGCCGTGGAACGACTTGTCCGCGGGCTGCTCGCGGACGCCGGCTGGGACGCCGCCGAGGTGGACTACGTGGCCGCCTCGGGGATCGGCCTTGATTCGGTGGACGCCGGCGAGGCGGCCGCGCTCGGAGCGGTCTTCGGTGACCGCCTGGGAGAGGTGGTGATCGCGGTGCACACCGGCGTGACGGGGTTCTGCGAGGCGGGTCACGCCTGCGTGGGGCTGGTCGGCGCGCTGCAGGCGATGCAGGACGGCCTGGTTCCCCCGCAGGTCAACCTGGATGCGCCCCGCCCGGGGCTGGAGCGGCTCGCGCGGCTCACCGTGTCGACGCCACGCGACGTGCGCCGGGCCCTGATCATCGGCACCTGCCCCGAGGGCAGCCTGGCCGGGATGGCCATCCAGAACCTGGGCTGAGTCAGCTGACGGCGGGCCGCGCGGTGGGGGCGCCGTAGGGCCGCCAAGGCAGGTCGTGGTCCGGCTGGGCCACCAGGATCGCCTCGAGCGAGCGCCGCCGCCGCTCCTCCCGCCACTTCGACGAGAGCTGGTCGAAGGACCGCTGGGACTCGATCTGGTTGGACTGGCCGCGCCAGGACGGCTCGAAGTCGAAGCGCGGCTCCCGGGGCATGGCCAGCTGCGGGGGAGACACCGTCGGCCCACCCGGCGGCTCGTTCGCGCCGACCTCGGGCATCAACCCGAGCACGCTGGCCGGGAAGTCCGGGAACGGCAGGGGCAGGGTCGTGGGCTCGTTGGCTGACTGGACGAAGAAGGAGGGGATGGACATCGGGTGGCTCCGGTTGGTGGTGCGATCCGCTCGCAACAAGAAGGTGCCCCGACCAAGGGACGGAAACTGACCCGGGTTGGTAGGCTTCCTCATGTCTGATGAGAACGCGTCCACGCCGATTCGACAGGTCCTGCGATGCGCCGAGCTTCTCCGGGAGGGCTGGCACGGCAAGCTCAGCCTGACCCGGCGCCTCGGCGTCAGCGCCCGCACCATCAAGCGCTACCTCGCAGCCCTGGAGGGCGAGGTGGAGGGCTTCGAGATCCGGGAGATCGACGAACGCGGCACCCGCGAGTACCGGATCCGCGCCGTGCGGGTGGTTGATCGGCGCACCGGATCGCCCTACGAGGTGCTGGCGCTCGTGATGGCCGAGCGCTTCTTCCGGGCGTTCGATCCCGGAGGCGTCGCGGACCTGCTCGACCAGATGATCTTCGAGCTCACGGGCGACGACGACGACGGGGGCGAGCTGGTGGACCGGTCCCTGCGGTCCCTGGGCCGCCGGTTCGTGCTGGCGAGGACGCCCCAGCCGATGTCCGGGGACGTGCGGCTGGTCTTCGATCAGCTGCTCCGGGCGGTGGTCGAGCAGCAGGTCGTCGATCTCGAATACGAGGGGCGCAAGGGCGGACGGCGGGACTACGTGCTGCGGCCCTACACGCTCCTGCTGGGCGAGAGCGAGCTCGCGGTGATCGGCGCCGTGTCCGAGCCGGGCCCCACCGCGTCGGCGCACCGCGGCGAGCCCATCCGCACGTTCGCGCTGCATCGGATCCGCGGGCTGAAGCTGCGATCCCAGCGGTTCGCCATGCCCAACCTGGGGCAGTGGGATCCCGAGGCCATGTTCTCCGCCTCCTGGGGTCTGTACGTCGGCGCTCCGGATCGGGTGCGCGTCGCGGTGCACCCGGCGTTCGGGGAGCTGGCGCGCCGTCGCCAGTGGCACCCGAGCCAGGTGGTGGGGCGTCCGGCGGGGGATGGTTGGATCCCCGTGACCTTCGACGTCTTCACCGGCGGCGAATTCCGGACCTGGCTGCTGGGGTGGGGGCCGTGGATCCGGGTCGAGCAGCCGAGCGCCCTGGCCGACTGGGTCGAGGCCATTCGATCAATGGCGCCGGGCGCCGGCGCGCCCGACGACGACGAGGTCTTCCGAATCGTCTGACTGCTCTGGATTCGACCCAAGATCGGGCGCGCGCACGGGCGGGACGTGCACTAGGCTGCGGGCGTGAACACACCGAGCCTCGACAACCTCTTCGACTTCACCCGACTCCGCCGTGAACGGGAGCCGGAGGTCGATGTCGCCCCCACGCCTGCGCCGGCCCCTGTCAGACGTCGGATCCGTGATCGGGACGCCCTGCGCGAGCTGCGCGCGGTGCCGTCTGCGCCGATCGATCCGAGGGTCAGCTTCGACCACGCGCGCACGCAGGTTCGGCAGCGCACCTCACTGGCGCTGGAGTCGCTGGGCGTGCCCGCCGAGGCCCCCGTCGTGGAGCAGCCCGCGCCGGCCCCGATGATCCCGCAGTGGCGGGTCCTGGTCCGATCCGCGGGCAAGGCCCTGGAGTTCTACGTGCCGGGAGCGGACCTCGTGGACGCCGCCAAGCGCGCCACCACGGCCGTGGCCGACTGGATGCGCGAGAACCACCGCGGCGCTGCCTGGCGGGTGGAGTCCGTCGAGGACTTCGCCGGCTGCATCCTGTAGCGGCCTTCAGTCCAGATCCTCGGGCCGCGTGACCCCCGTCAGCAGGCCCGCGAAGTTCTTGATGTGCCAGCGCGGCTTGCCGGTCTTGCCGTCCTCGACCAGCGTCAGCTCGATGGGGCGCGGGTAGGGGGAGCCGCCGTTGGTGATGAAGTACTTGGCGTGGTCGGGGGTCTTGTAGCCCTCGCCCTGCAGCCTGCTGCTGTACTCCTTGTCGAAGCTCACCGTGCAGCTCTTCACGTTGGCGTCCTTGTACTCCTTCTGCGGAGTGCCGCCGCAGTAGCCCGGCATGATGTACTGCTTCTTCTGGAGCTGGAGCAGGTCGTCGCGGGTGCCCATGCCCAGGTGGTAGCCGGACGCCGCGTCGGAGTCCTCCTTCATGTCCTTCGGCAGCAGCATCGTGGAGATCAGCTCCTGGCCCATCTCCGGGTCGAGCGAGTAGGCGACCAGGGCCTGCACGAACAGCGCCGCCGACTTCTCGGAGTCCGTGGCCACCGCGTCCCGGGCCTTGATGAAGCTCGAGTAGCTCGCCGCGGCACCCTCCAGGCCGGTCTGGGGACCCGTGGGCTTCGGGTCCGGCTTCTGCTCGTCCTTCTTGTCGTCCTTCTTGTCGGCCTTCTTGTTCTTCCGGGCCATCGGCTCGGAGCCGGGCTGGTCGGACGCCGCAGCGACACCGGAGGCGGACGGGAAGAAGTCGTGGGGCCCGATCAGGACGGGGGCGGCGGGGGTCGGATCGACCGCCTCGGCCGGCGGTGCCGCGAGATCCAGCATCGAGCCGGCCCCTGCACAGGCCAGCGCGGGGACCGCGACGAAGAGGGCAAGCAGGGTCGTAGAAAGCAGACCTGAACGCATGACAGCAGTCCTCCCAGGGCCCTTGCGGGGCGCGCGAAGGGTATCAGAGGGGCGGCCTGATGGCCGATCAGGCCCGACGGCGACGCCGCCCCAGCAGCCCCCCGAGGGGAAGGACCGCGAACAGCCACCCGCCGGGTCCCGACGCCACGGCTTCGCCGTCGCTTTCGCAGCTGCAGCTGTTCCACTCCGTGCCGTCGCGGAAGGTGTCGTCGTCGTCGTCGTCGTCGCCGAAGCCCGTCGTGTCGTCGTCGTCGTCAGCTGCGGTGGAGTCGTCGTCGTCGGCCGCGGTGGAGTCGTCGTCGTCCTCGCAGCCCTCGTCGATGACCGTGTCACAGTTGTCGTCGATCCCGTTGCACTCCTCGTCGGCGCCGGGGTTCACGTTGGCGTTCTGGTCGTTGCAGTCCTCGGTGGAGTCGTAGCCGTCGCCGTCGGCGTCCTGGGCTGCGCTCTGGTCGTCGAACAGGTTCTGCCAGAAGGCCTCGTGCGCCGCTGGCACGTCGTTGCCGGCAGCCATGCAGGCGTCCTGGAAGACGCCGCCCTTGAAGCCATCGACGTCACCGACCAGCACGAGCTCGCCGCCGTTGGTCAGACGCGAGACCGCGGCCAGGGTCTCCGTGCCGAGCCCATCGTCCCGCTGGAAGTTGATCAGCGGGTCCCCCCCGATGACGTTCGTGACCGCGCCGAGGTACCACTGGGACAGGCCGGCGGTCAGGGGATCGCCCTGGATCAGGGTGGACGGCGCGTCCTGGCAGCCCGCGCCGGCGCTGTTGGGGTTGGTCGTCTGCTGCCCGAGCACGAGGTCGTGGTTCGGGATGAACGCCAACATCTCGCGGATCCGCTGGTTGGTCGCTGACTCGCTGGCCTCGTTGTCGGCCAGGAACACGATGCGACCGCCCAGGTTCAGGAACGCTGGGATGAAGATCGAGCGGGTCGGCTGGTCCCAGCTGCCGTTCGGCAGCGCGATGATCAGCAGCCGCACGTCACCGTCTTCGATGATCGTCGGGATGTCGCTGCGCTTCTCGACCACCGCCCCGACCGCGGTCAGGGCCGCCGTCAGGTCGTCGAAGTCCTCCAGGCAGATCCCGTCGGTGTGGCGACAGTTGATGATCACGCGGTTCCCCAGGGCCTGGGCGGAGCCCGCCAGGAGCGTCGTGATCACCAGCACGGCTGTGGCTGCCAGCGCGTCCATCCGCATACCCGGTATCCTCCCGCGAGGTGCGACCCTCGATCCCACGGACTCTAGCAGCGTCCGGCCTGGCCCTTTGCTGCGTTTGCCTCCCCGCCGCGGCCTCGGCCACGACGGTGCTGCTGCTCGCCGCGGACGACGCGACGGCGGTCGATGCCGTGGAGACAGCGCTGCTGGGGACGGGGAGCTTCGTCGCCGCCGACGTGTCGAAGCGGCCCGCGACCTCGACTCCGTTGCTCAGCGAGCTCACACCCTTCGACGTCGTGCTGCTGTGGAGCGAGGATCCCTGGGACGACCCGACGGGGCTCGGTGACGTGCTCGACGGCTACCTCGGGGCCGGCGGCTCGCTCGTGCTGGGAGCCCACGCCCTGGAGGTCGGCGCCCAGCCGCTGGGGGCGTTCGACGCCGCCAACAGCTCGCCGCTCGTGCCCGGCGCCCCGGCGACCGTGCCCGGCGACATCGATCTGACCGCAGCCGATCTGACCCACCCGCTGTACGCCGGCGTCACCGCGATCACCTTCCCCGACCTTCTCCAGGGCAGCCCCCTCCTGGCCAGCGGAGCGGACCTGCTGGGCGTGGACACCGCCGGCAACAACGTGGTCGCGGCGTGGTGCGACCGAAGCGTCGTGGCGGTCAACATCTTCCCGCCCTCGCTCCCCACGGCGTCGCCCGATGCGGCGCTCCTGGTCGCCAACGCGATCACCATGACGGCTCTGGACACCCTCCCGGTGGCGGACGCCGGCGGGCCCTATGCCGTGGACGAGGGGGCCAGCGCAGGCCTGGACGCCACCGCCACCACGGCCGGCGATCTGGGGCCCCTGACGTGGGCCTGGGACATCGACGCGGATGGGATCTTCGGCGATCTGACGGGCAGCGCGCCGACCTTTGATGGCTCCGCGCTGGACGGGCCATCGGTGGTCGCGGTGGTGGTTCGGGCGACGGACGCGTGCGGGCGCACGAGCGATGCGTCGAGCACCGTCACGGTGGCCAACGTGCTGCCGGTGGTCAGCTCGGTCACCAACGCCGGCCCGGTGGTGGAGGGCTCCCCGGTGGCGCTCGCCGCGACCGGCAGCGACGTGGCCGCCGACCCCCTGAGCTGGTCGTGGTCTCTGGGGGACGGCACCACCGACGTCGGCGCGAGCATCAGCCACGTGTACGCAGACGACGGCAGCTTCGTCGCGGTCGCCACCGCGGACGACGGGGACGGCGGGACCGCGTCGGGCAGCACGACGGTGCTCGTCACCAACGGGCCCCCCGTGATCGCCTCGGTGAGCAACGACGGCCCCCGCGGAGAAGGGGCCACCGTGACCTTCGCGGTCAGCGCCAGCGATCCGGGAGGCGCCGCCGATCCGCTCACCATGGCCTGGGACTTCGGGGACGGCACCGCCGGCGCGGGGGTCGCGCCCACCCACATCTACGCAGACGACGGCACGTTCACGGCGACCGTCACCGTCACCGACGACGAGGGCGCCTCCGTGGTCGGGTCCACGAGCGTGACCATCACCAACGTCGCGCCCACGGTCACCTCGGTCACCAACGACGGGCCCCGCCCTGAGGCGGCCACGGTCACGTTCGCGGCGACGGCCACGGATCCTGCCGGCTCCCTCGATCCGCTGAGCTGGTCCTGGACCTTCGGAGACGGCACCACGGGCAGCGGCCCGAGCCCCACCCACATCTACGCCGACGACGGCGTGTACACGGCCACCGCCACCGTGACCGACGGCGACGGCGGCTCGGCCACCGGCACCACCACCGTGACCATCACGAACGTCGCCCCCTCGGTGGGACCGGTGGTGCACGACGGCCCCCAGCCCGAGACCGCGACGGTGAGCTTCAGCGTCGTGGCGTCCGATGTCGCGGGCGGCAACGACCCCCTGACCTACGCCTGGACCTTCGGGGACGGAGCGACGGCGACCGGGTCCAGCACGAGCCACCCCTACGCCGACGACGGCACCTGGACGGTGACCGTGATGGTGAGCGACGGCGACGGCGGCTCCACCGCATCGTCGGCGAGCGTGGTGGTCACGAACACCGCCCCCACGCTGACCGCCCTCGTGGGGGACACCGCGGGGCTGGTGGGGCAGACCCTGACGTTCGCGGTGGCGGGCACCGATCCGGCGGGAGCCGCAGATCCGTTGACCGCCACCTGGGACTTCGGTGACGGCGGCGCCGCCAGCGGCGCGAGCGCAGCGCATCCCTGGCTCAGCCCCGGCACGTTCATGGTGGGGGTGACCCTGGACGACGGGGACGGCGGCGCCGTCTCCGCCTCGCTGCCCGTCACGATCACCAACCCCGGGCCCACGATCAGCCTCGCGCCCCCGCCCTCGGGGATCCTGGAGGGCAGCGCAGCGACCCTGGTGGCGACCGCCGCGGACGTGCTCGGGGCTCCCGTGACCCTGAGCTGGAGCTGGGGCGACGGCTCCGCGCCGAGCGTCGGTCCCGGCCTGACCAGCGCGTCCCACGCCTGGCCCGACGATGGGCCCTGGACCGTCGCCGTCACCGCCACGGACGGGTTCGGGGGCAGCACCACCGCCTCCGTCAGCGTGCCCGTCGCGAACGTCCCGCCGAACATCACGGCGAGCCCGGCGTCGAGCGGCGCCGAGGCGGTTCAGTACACCGTGAGCCTGACCCGCACCGATCCCGCCGGTCCGCTCGATCCGCCGACTTGGACGCTGCTGGCCGCCCCCGCGGGGGCCGCGTTGCTCGGCTCCCTGGTGACCTGGACCCCCGACTACGCCCAGGCCGAGGCGGGCCCGCTGACCTTCGCGGTGCGCGTGCAGGACGGGGACGGGGGCGTGGACACGGTGAGCTGGACCGTCGATCCCGACTGGACCGACGCCGACTCCGACGGGCTTCCGGACACCTGGGAGCTGTCCAACGGGCTCGATCCGACCAGCGACGACGGCGCGGCGGACCCGGACGGCGACGGCCTGGACAACGCCGCCGAGTACGCCGGGGCGACGGACCCGCAGGGCTCCAACGCCCCGGGGACCCCGGTCCCGACGTCGCCGCTGCAGGGGGCGTCGGTGTTCACCGTGACGCCCGCGCTGCTCTGGGACGATGGGGTGGACCCGGACGGCGACGCCGTCACCCACACGGTGCAGGTCTACGCCGACGAGCAGCTCACCGGTCTGCTCGACTCCGTGGTGGGCCTCGCCGCGACCACCGGGCAGTCGTCCTGGACGGTCAGCACCCCGCTGCCGGAGGATGCGCTCGCGTGGTGGCGCGTTCGGGCGAGCGACGCGTCGGGGGCCGGGCCCTGGACCCAGGCGGAGTCCTTCTTCGTGGACTCGACGAACTCGGCGCCGACGATGCCGACCCCGCTGAGCCCCTTCGACGAGACCGTCACCGTGCTGCTCCCCGACTTCGTCACCGGTCCCGTGGCGGACTCCGAAGGAGACGGCATCGACGTGGTGGTGCGGGTGCGGGACGCCAGCGGGTCCCTCTTCGACACCCTGCCCGCGGTCGAGCAGGGCGACGGCAGCTGGGTCGCGCAGTCGTCGTCGGCGCTGGCGGAGGATCTCGCCTGGTCCTGGACCGCGGAGGCCGTGGACTCCCGGGGCGCGTCCCTGGGCGAGTCCAGCGAGACACCCTTCGTGATCGACGTCACCAACACCGCGCCGGCTCCCCCGATCCTGCTCAGCCCCGACGACGAGGCGGTGGTGGACAACGTGCTGGACGTGTCCGTGTCCGTGGGGGCAGACCCGGATGGCGACGAAGATCCGCTGTTCGTGCGCCTGCAGGCGGACGTGGAGCAGGACTTCATCGGGGCGGACCGGCAGGAGGTCGGGCCCACCGCCGGGTCAGGGGGCGAGGTGGTGGTGCTGTCGTTGCCCGAGGCGCTGCCGGAGAACCGGTTCGTGTGGCTCCGCGCCCGCACCGAGGATGATCGTGGAGGTGCGTCGGCCTGGGTCGCCCGCCGGGTGTACGTCGATGGGCTGCCCGAGGCTCCGACGGCCGTCACGATCGTCGCTCCGGTGGCCGAACAGGTGGTCGAGCCCGACGGGCTGGTGGTGCGCTGGGCGCCCGCGGCCGACCCCGAGGACGGCGCGCTGACCTACACCATCGAGCTGTCCGCCGAGGGCGCCGATGACCCGGCCTGGACGGAGTCGGACCTGAGCATCACGGACGGCGAGGGGCAGGTCACCGTGCCGATCACGCTCGAGGAGCGGGCCTGGCTGGTGAGGGCCCGGGCGACGGACGTGAGCGGGCTGGACGGTCCCTGGGGGCCCCCCATCCGGTTCCTGGTGCTGCCTCAGGCCGGTCCGGGGTTCGATCTGGGGCCCGGCGAGGGCACCGGCTGCAGCTGCGGGTCGGCCGTGGGCGGAGCGGGCGCGCCCCGATGGACCACCCTCTGGCTGGCCCTGGGGGCCCTCGGCCTCAGAACCTGGCGCCGACGCCGGCCCAGACGCGACCCGTAAAGCCGAAGAAGGCCGCTCCGGTGTGCACATCGGAGGCGCCGACGAAGCCGGCTTCCCCTTCGATCCGCACGATGAACGGGCCGTCCCCGGGGGCGAAGTCGGCGCCGCCCTGGATCGCGGCCCCGGCCAGGAACCCGGCGATGGGCTCGACCTGGTTGACCGCGCCCTGGAACACACCGAACACGAACGGCGCGATGGGGCCCTCGGGCTTCTGGATCCCCGCGCCGAGCCCGAAGGGCACCAGCAGGATCACGCCGGGCACCGGCTCGGAGGCGCCCGTGTCCACCAGGAACTGACCGCCGTAGGCGGGGCGCGCGAACACGGTCACCGTCAGCGGACCCACCACGCGCAGGCTCACGTCGGCCGCGACCATGCCGTAGTCGAAGCCCTGAAGGTGCTGGTAGCCGCCGCCGATCGCGAACCGCACCCGGCTCTCACCCATCGGAGGGGGAGCGGCGGACGGAGGGGCGGGCTGGAGCGGCTCCCGGTCCGGTTCGTTCCCGGCGACGTGCCCCGACGGCGTGCTCGGGTCCTCGGGCTCGTCCTCTTCGACGACCGCAGGGGAGCCGGAGCGCTTCGTCTTCGCCCAGTCGACGCGCGCGCCGCCGTCGGACGGGAAGGTCGCCGCCGAGACCACACGACGGCCCTTGAACCGCAGCAGGTGGATGTCGCCGTCGCGGCCCTGGAACTCGCTCAGGAGGAGCAGGCGCATGGCCAGCTCTCCGCCTTCGCTTCGCCCGCCGTCGGCCCACACGCGCCGTCCGCTGCCCGGATGCACCATCACCGCGTCGATGCCGGCGGTGCGCACCCACATGCCCCGCAGACCGCCTCCGGGCTCGCGGGTCTGGAGCAGGTGCCTTCCGGCGGCGAGCGTGACCCCTTCGCGGCCCGGGTCCCCGAGCTCGTCGCCATCGACCAGCAGCCCCTCGATGGAGCCCTCGCGGTACCAGGAGTACAGCCTGGCGGAGGCGAGCACCTGCACCCCCCTGCCTGCTTCGAGCAGATCGAGGTGGGGCTGCGGGAAGCCGCGCAGGCCTTCGAACGTCGGATCGAGGGCCAGGGCGTCGTTCATGGAGACCTTGGCGCCGGCTTCGTCCCCCTGGTCGAAGAGCGCAGCGCCTCGCAGGAACGCGAGCCGGGTGAGCGTCGCGCGGGGCACCGCGTGGGACGCGCAGGGCAGCAGGGTCTCGAGCACGTCGAGATCCGAGATGGCCTTTTCGAGCTCGAAGCTCAGCACCGACTCCATGACCGCGTCGAGCTTGTCGTCGAGCTTGAGCTTGATCTCGGTGCCTTCGCACTGCTCGATGGTGGCGTTGGACGCGAGCAGGCGGGTGGGCCCCGCGAGCACGTCGCCGGAAAGGACCATCTTGGGGGCAACCCCCGTGCGATCCTTGACGACCTCGGCGGCGTCGCGATCCCGCTCCACCCCGCCGTCGTGCAGGACGATGTCCGCCCGAGCGATCCCCGGGCCGGCCCCGAGGCTCAGCAACGCGGCGGTCGCGAAGAGCGCGCGCCGGCTCACTTGAGCTTCTCGTTGAGGGCGTAGAAGTCTGCGTGGTAGCGGGTCTTCTTGCCGGCTTCCACGACGAGCGTCTTCTTGCCGGAGCGTCGGGTGAACTCGCCGCACTCGGCCTCGTCGGAGCAGACGAACCGCACCTTGTAGGTGCCGGGCGCGAGGGCGAGACCACGCCGGGTGTCGTCGGTGGTGCCGAGCAGCGCGCCGTCCACGAAGACATCGCAGCGCGGACGCGCCGAGAGGTGCAGCGTGCCGATCTCGTCGCCCGTGGCGGCGGCCACGGCCGTCTCGTTCTGGGTCTCGGGCTGGGCGCGCGGCTCGGTCTTCGGCGCGGGCTTGGGGGTGGATGGCTCGACCTTGCGGCGCTCCTCGTGCGGCGCGGGCCCGGCAGGCGACGCCGGCTCGGCGGCGGTCGGCGCTTCGGCGGTCGCTGCTTCAGCCACCGCTTCAGCCACCGCTTCGGTCGGCTCCTGCACGGCGGCCCCGGTGGGCTCCTCTTCGGCGGCCACCGCTGGGGTCGGCGCTTCGGCCACGGCGGGGGGCGCTTCGACCGGATCGGTGGTGGCGTTGGCGGCGCTCGCGGTGGGGTCGTCCGCGCCGGCCTCGACCGTCGCCGGGCCTCCGCCCAGCTTGTTCACGGCCAGCACGATCACCGCCAGGAGCAGCAACAGGCCCACCGCGGCCATCACGTACAGGGGCTTCCTGCCCGGCGCG